>JAFGJK010000073.1 GCA_016929135.1 Spirochaetota bacterium
CCCGCACTGGTGGCACGAGTAGAACCCCTTCCCCCTGACGCAGTCCCGTATGCGGCAGCTCCGGCAGTAGCCGTAGAGCATCCGCGGCGGTTCAGGCTGCATGCAGCCGAGGCACTGGGTCTCCTCAGGCTTCGAGCCGTAGAGCTTCGCCAGCCTGTCCCGGAATTTCTCGTTCTTGTCCCTCGTGGCGATGTAGACGCCGCAGGTTCCGCAGTAGAGCCCGCAGGGGGCCATCAACTCCCTGTTCCTGAATTCCTCTTCGCTCCATCCTTCCATGAAGGGCCTCCGGGGAGAATCGTATCGGGCCGCCATGGGCCCGCCCCATCAACGTACTACGGCGGCGGGGTGAGTGTCAACCGATAATGTCCGGGGCCGGAGATCAGCAGAGGAAACCCTCCCCGACGCGCACCTTCAATCGTTCGCACCAGAAACACAGTCAGGGGATCAGGCATTGTCTGCGTGAAGCGTCAGGGCGGCGCCATACCAATCGCGCTCATTCCGAACGAGCTCATCACCAACGCCATAAAATACGCCCATCCCGATGGCATGAAGGGACGCATCACTATCTCACTGGTGCTATCCGGATCTGAGGGGATCCTGCGGGTATCCGATGACGGAGTCGGGCTGCCGGAAGGATTCAGCGCCGGCGCCTCACAGAGTCTGGGCCTTCAACTGATTCAGACCCTGGCCGGACAGATCGACGGCAGGTTCTCATTGCTGAGCGACCTTGGAACGAAGGCAGCGCTTCACTTCCCTGTGTAAAGCGGCGATAATAGAATCCGCACAATGCGTCACCATTGTTGCAGAGACGGTATATCCCTGCATCTGCGGTCCGCTCCGATCCCATGGAGAGGAGACTGCAGGCTCCCATCACTCCGAGATGAGTGATGCATCCCGATCTCATCCTCTGCACAGTACCCCGTGCCCCGGGCAGAAGCAGGGATTCCATCCCTCCGGACCCTCCGCTATTTCAGGGATGGGAGCCTCCCCCGCTCTCGGTAGTTGCACCGGATGTACCAGGGCCGCTTGATCTTCACCGGGTGGATCGAAAGCCACAGGGGATCCGGCAGGTACTGCAGGGTATTGCAGTAGGTACAGAAGGCGTTGCGGGGCGTCTCCGGCGTGATCTCCAGGGGTGCGCCGCACTTGATGCAGGATACGGCGACCGTCGTGGTCTGGAGCCTCCTCCTGGCGTCTTCTGATTCGTCACCCTCCCGCTCGACGCAGAAGAGCTGCTCGGCATGCTTCGACCATGCGAGCCATCGCGGCAGCGGCATCGATCGGTGCGCGGTGCCGCACCGGCCGCAGCGTATCTCTCCGTCACTCCCCGAGGCCACGTCGTCCGTCTCCAGGCCTTCGCCGCATTCCCGGCACACCGGTTCCCGCAGCCCCTTCTCGGCCACGAGCCCCATGAGGGATTGGCTCTGCGAGATACCGAGCGGCGCTCCGGCCACCGCCTTCCAGAATCTGTCAGCCAGCGTGATGGCGGACAGGCACGATCCGCACTTCAGCGTTGCAACGGCGCCGTTCACAAAGACCGGCTGGCTGCAGTGGGGGCAGCGAATCTCCAGTTTCAGCGAGTAATAGAGGGGATGAATCTCGCCGAGGCGCTTCTTCGCGGCCCTGCGCACCTCGCCGTCGGCATCGCTTCGGGAGGCCTCAACGATGAGCCCCTTGCGTTCGCACCGGTGCAGCGCCGCGATCCTGGCACCGGGGTGCGCGCCGGTTTGTATGATGCGCTCGATAATATCCTGGTCCGTGATCCTGTTCACCGCATCATCCGCCACCTGCCACCGGGAGCTCTCCATGGCCAGACGGCAGAGGAAATCCTGGTCCGGATTCCTGATCCGCGCCACGGCTGCTTCGGCCACAGGCATGCAGGGAGAGGTCATGGCGATATCCATGAGCACCGCATCATCCAGAAAGTCCGACAGTATGTGGAACAGCTGCACGTCATCGGCACCCCGCGCCATCGCCTCGATGTGCGACCGGTCGGGTTGCTTCATCTTCTTCAGCGCCATAAAGCGCACGTTCATGAAGGCCGCCCCCTCGGCGATCTCCATCAGCAGGTCCTCATCGCCGACCCTTTCCATGATCGCTTCTGCCACCTTCGGGTTCTTCTCCTTCAATGCCATAGAGGCCAGGAATCCTTCGTCGTCGATCCTTTCGACAGCCAGCCTCCTCTCGGTGGCCCCATAACCGGTGCCCGCGATCTCCCTGAGCAGCGCCTGGTCGGCGATCATGCCCAGGGCCTTGACGCGTACGCGTTCCGTCGGGTCTTCACGGACAATACCGGCGAGCCGATGCTGATCGTCAAGGCTCCCCGTGGCGCGGAGGCGCACCACGGCATTGCTGTGGCGCAGGAGTGGCCGCAGGAAATCCATGAGGGACATGGGGTAGGCGATGACGCGCCGCCGCAGGAAGACGAAGGCGGCGAGAGCTCCCCATGCCGCCGACCAGATGCGGAAGGGAAAGGGATTGGCGCGCACCTGATCCCCCGCCAGCATCAGGGCCGCGGGAAGATCGGAAATCCCCACTCCCCCCAGGGTGTAGTACCCGGAGGGGCTCGCCCCCATGGCAACGAATCCCACCGCCTTGGCGCCCAACGCGGCGATGACCCCCAGAGAGAACTGTCCCACGGTGAAGTATCCGGCGGCGAACTGGGCCAGCGCGAAGAAGCCGATGCCGAACTGGGTCAATGATATGAAGCCGATGCCGAACTGGGCGATGGTGATCACCCCGACACCGGAAAATCCTATGGCAATAAAGCCCCTGGCGAAGAAGCCCAGGGAAATGAGGGGCATTCCGAAGATCCTGGTTTTTGATTGCCACACGGGAGAGTACCTTACCGTGAAAGATACAGCCCCCGATGAAAATTGCAAGACTTTTTCATCCCGCATCACCCAGCAGATAGCGCGCATTCGGCACCACCTCGAGGATCTCGCTCTCGCAGACCACCACCGGCACACCGCGATAACTGAAGGAGTAGCGCCCCCTCTTCTGCAGGGAGAGCCGAGATCCCGATGTCGCCTCCTCCACGAGCCACCGCATGCAGATCCCCCTCCCCATGATCACGTATTCCGGCTTACGCTTCATCCTCCTCACCTCCGCCATCATCGAATCGATCTGCTCTCTCACACCCATGCCCCCCCCCCGCGCCGCATTGCAGCAGCAATAATCAATACCAGCTCTTTCTTCCGTCTCCAGTTATCGGGATCGCCGGGCCCAGAAACCTGGGACGCCGTCCCGTCGCTACGTCCATGAAGGCCCGCAGGTTCGCGAAGAATTCCCTGAAGCGGTAATATCGTATGTGCACGTACCTCCTCCTGTCGGCCACGAGGCCGATGGCGCGGAGGCCGGTTTTCTCCGCGATGTAGAGGGCCCTGGGGAGATGATAGCGCTGAGTGACGATCACGAGATCGTCCGCCAGGAAGACCCTGCGGGCCCTGACCACGGAGTCGTAGGTGGAGAAGCCCGCATGGTCCAGGAATATGTCTGCAGGGGGCACCCGCCGGCGAAGGAGCCAGATCCTCATGGTGCTCACCTCGTCATACTGGCGAGTCCCGTGATCGCCGCTGAGAAGAATCCTGGAGACCCTCCCCGCCTTGTACAGTTCCAGCGCCCGCAGCATCCTGTCCTCCAGTATGTGCGAGAGCCGCCCCCTCCCCTTCACGCTAGCACCGAGGACCAGCGCGGTGCGGCACCGCGGAACCGCGCTGACCTGGTAGTAAATGCGGCGCTCAGCCGATCCGCTGATGGCGGCATTGATCCATACCGCCGCGGCAACCGCCGCTGCGGCACAGGCGAACGCGATGATGGAAAACCTTTTCATGATGACCCCGAATCTGATTCTGCAGCTCCTTTCCTATAGAATATGCGACGGGCCATTATCTGTCAAACAGAAATGCCGGCAACTGGCGCGGCCGGTGCGTCGGTCAGTATTAGTTTTGACAAATTTCCCGATATGTCGGAATCTGGTACGGTCATCACTACAATTTCGGGGCGGTTGCATCATGGAAAAATCGTATCACAAGAAGACCTTCGAGAACATTCCGGAGGAAAAGCGGGAGCGGATTTTTCAGGCCGCCATCACGGAGTTCGCCAGCAACGGGTTCAACGGCGCCAACATCAACACCATCGCGGACAACGCCGGTATCAGCATCGGCTCCCTGTACAAGTACTTTTCCTCAAAGGACGACCTCTTCCTCTCCATCATCAACCGTGGCTACAAGCTCCTGGACGGGGTCATCTCCGAGGCGGACCTTTCGGGCGGCGATATGTTCGACAAGATCGAGAAGCTCCTCAGGGCGGCACAGAAATACGCGATGCTCTACCCGGAGATCAACCAGATATACCTCGACCTGGCCACCGAGGGGCTCTCGCACCTTTCAAAGCGCCTCTCAAAGACCGTGGAAACCATATCAGTGAAATTTTACCGGACCATCATCGCCGGGGCGAAAAAGGAGGGGGTGGTCCCCCGTGATCTTGACGATCGCATCGCCTCCTTCTGCCTTGACAACATCCTCATGATGGTGCAGTACTCCTACACCTCCAAGTACTTCATGGAGCGCATGAGGATCTTCCTGGGCGACAGATACATCAGGGATCCCGAGCTGATCGTCCGCGGCGTCATGCAATTCATCCGCGGCGGTTTCTCCCGTGGCATCGGAGCCCGGAGATGAGACGTCCGCGGCGTCATTCCCTCCTGAAGAGACAGAGCAACAGTGCGCCAAGGAAGACGCACCTATTGATAAACCCGTTGGAGATGAGGTCGCCCGCCGATGCTGTATAGATGCCCTTCTGAAAATTGAAACAGAAGTCCAGAAGCCCCAGGAACACCAGCCCGCCGGCTCAGTAAAGCGAGAGGAGAACCCCTCCCTTTCAGTAGCAGGACCCCCGCCGAGACGAGCGCCAGCGGCAGCACCCCGTCGGGGAGCGGGAACGAACGTTCGTAGGCGAAATAACAGGGGGGCGGGTTTTCAGGGGCGAGTCCGACGGTGAAAAATCCCACCCAGAAAAGCGCGATCCCCGCCCCGGCAATGATCTGCAGTATCGAGGCCAGCCTCCGCTTCATTGCGTCAGTCATAGCCCCCCTCCGCTTCACTTCTGTTTCAAGGTATCTGTTTCCAATGTCTTCAGCCATTCCATGGTACGCCGGAATCCATCCCTGAAGGCGATCTTCGGTTTCCATTCCAGCTCTCGCTCCGCCTTTTCTATGGAGAATTTCAGCCGGGATCCCAGGTTCCTCACCGTGTAGGTGGTGAGGAGCGGTCTCGTCTTTTTAGCAGTGATGCGCCAGAAGGTTTCCATGGCCAGTGCCGCCAGGTAGGCCAGCGGGTACGGGATGGTTGTTGTTATCGGCGAGACCCCCATGGTCTCTGCGATCATGGCGCAGAACTCCTGCAGGGTCACCGATTCTCCGTCGTGCACCAGGTAGCCGTTCCCCACCGCTCTGGGATCTTCGGATATCAGCATGAGCAAGTCCACAAGATTTTCGATGTAGGTGGGCCATACGATGACGTCCTTGCGCCAGAAGATCAAGTCACGCTTCACGATGGCATCCGCCAGGAGCGGAACGAAGGTCAGGTCCCCCACCCCGTAGACCCAGCAGGGATAGACCATGGTCACCGGAAGTCCCCGCTCGCGGTGGTACCGCCAGCTGATCTCCTCGGCGTCTATCTTGGAGTCCGAATAGGGCTCGCCCCATTTCTTCAAGGGAAAGGTCTCATCCATCATCACATTCTCGTTGAGACCGAATACATCGTTGGTGCTCATGTCCACCAGGCGCTTCACCCCCTCCTCGGACGCCGCTCGGCAGATGTTCTCGGTCCCACCGACGGTAATCTCCCAGAAAAGCCGCTTCGGCGCCCAGTCGGTGACCACTGCCGCGCAATGGAACACGATGTTCACTCCCCGGACCGCTTCCCGGACCGAGTCAAAGTTCCGGATATCACCCTGTACGATTTCCACGCCCGCGTCCGCGAGCCTCTTCGCACCGGGATCATCCGGAAGGACCAGAGCGCGGACTCTTCTCTTTTTCTTCAGGTTCGCCGCCAGCAGGTGTCCGCCGATAAACCCGGTGGCGCCAGTGATCAGTACGGTATCAGCCATGGCATCCCTCGCATATCCATGAAGGTGTGCCGCCGGCTCCTTCATCCATGCCGGCGGTTTCGTCAGTTGACCATATATGAGAAACAGAGAGCACAGTGCCCCGATAAATGCAACAATTTTACCATTCAGGATACATTTTCATCCGCCGGCATCGATAAAAATGGGTTGATTTCCTCGCCCCGGAGTGATACAGGAGATTGGGATCAATTACGAGCGAAAGGAGCGCCACGCCATGAGATGCATCTTCTGGCTGTTCACCGCGATGCTGCTGATAGGATGCGGTGCGCCGTCCCCCCGGGATGAGCGCTCCGGACCCGAACCACCCGTGCTCTCCTCAGCCACGCACCCCCGAGGGGAGTGGTCGAAGAACCCGGTGGCGGTCATCAACTGGCAGGTCCCCGCAGGGGAGATCCGGGGATACGCCATCACCATGAACAGATCTCCGAGGTTCGAGGTGCAGCCCCTGGTGAACCTCGACCCGGAGGCGACCAAATTCACCACTCCCCCTCTTCCCGACGGAACGATCTACTTCCACCTGCGGGTCGTTGATGTCCAGGGTGTTCCCGGTGCGACCGGTCACTACGAGCTGAAGATCTGCGCCGATACTCCGGCAGCGCCGGAGGTGAAATCCCCGACACACCCGGAGGGACGGCCGGTATCTGACCCGTCCCCGAAGTTTATCTGGGGGAAAACTGGGCAGTGCGTACGTGGGTACTACTATATCCTCTCGGAGAAGGGGACCGCCGAGCCGGAGACCTATCTGGACAGGGACGGCATCGAATTCAAAAACCTGAAAAAAGGGAGGTATACCTTCAGCATCCGCGCAGAGAGCAGGTCCGGAGTGAAGGGGAAAACGGCGAGATACGCCATCATCATCGACTGACAAAAAACCAGAAGATCATATATTAAAATAATTCTATCAATTATTTCTCAGTGTTTATGTCAGATTTTGTTAATTCCTTTTTCGTCCCCTACCCTTGACCCTCCATTTCACCGGCGCTACATTATAAAGAGCGCCTGAAAGCCTCCGGGAACCGCACATGACTGGGCAGCTGAATATTTCCATAACACGCAACGGCACCGCGACGATAATCAACATGAGCGGCCAGCTCTCCGTAATAACCATCAAGGATCTCGAAACCAGCTTCATCACAGAGATGGGCAACCACCCCAAGACCATCACAATGAACCTGATGCACGTGGATTTCATCGACTCCAACGCCATCAGCCTGCTGGTGCGCCTTCAGAAAAACGCAAACGCGCGGAACATCAGGTTCCTGCTATACGATCCGAATCACGCGATACGGGAGATACTGGAGGCGGTACGGCTCGCAAAGTTCTTCACCCTGATCACCTCCGAGGAATACCAGTCGCTCTCCCCTCCGGCGTAGGGGCCCTCCCCTAAGGGCGCGGCCTATTCACCGCCACCCTCCCCGGCGTACATCGAGTCGATGAGACTCCCGTAGCGCTGGAATATCACCTTCCGCTTCAGCTTCATCGTAGGGGTCATCTCACCTGATTCGATGGTGAACTCGTGGGGGAGGAGGCGGAAGTACTTGACCCGCTCGAACCGTGCGAACTCCGCCATGGCCGTATCGATCCTCACGCGATAGAGGTCGATGATCTCCTGGCGCTTCACCATCTCCTCGTTCGTTGTGTACTCTATCCCGACGGCGGCGCAATGTTCCATCAGGTTCACGAAGTTCGGCACGATGATCGCCGTGACGTATTTCCTCTGGTCCCCGATGATGCAGACCTGCTCGATCAGATGATCCGCACCCACCGTGCTCTCGATGAGCTGCGGCGCGATATACTTGCCGCCGGAGGTCTTCATCAGGTCCTTGATCCGGTCGGTGATGCGGAGCTCTCCGTTGTCCTCGAACAGGCCGGCATCGCCTGTCCTGAAAAAACCGTCCGCGGTGAACACCTCGGCCGTGGCGTCGGGCTTTTTATAGTATCCCTTCATTACGTTACCGCCCCTGACCTGGATCTCCCCGGTCTCGTCGTCGATCCTCACCTCCACCCCCGGCAGCGGCGTCCCCACGAGCCCGAACCTGAATCTCGACGGCTCGTGACACGTCACGGTCGCCGACGTCTCAGAGAGACCGTAGCCGTAGCAGATGAATATGCCCATGGCATAGAAGAACTCCTCGATCTCCTGCGAGAGGGGAGCGCCGGCGCAGGGGAAGAACCGCACCCTGCCTCCGGTGAGGGCGCGCATCTTCGACAGCACCAGCCTGTCGGCTATCCGGTATCGCAGGGCCAAGAGCGGGCCGACGCGCCGCAGGTCCTTCTTCCGTCCGTTGCGCTTTCTTCCGGCGTTCAGGGACCAGCGGAAGAGGGCCCGCTTCAGCGGAGATGCCGAGGCGAGCTTGTTGTTGATAGCGGCGTAGATCTTCTCGTAGAACCGCGGAACCGCGCACATGATCGTGGGCTTCACCACCTGGATGTAATCGATGATCTTCGATGGGTCATCCAGGTACACGTTGGTCATCCCCTTGACCAGGACGTAGTAGGTCCACATCCGCTCGAAGACGTGGCTCAGCGGGAGGAAGCAGAGACTCACGTCACCGTCATTGGGATTGATGAGACGGCCATCGTGCGCCCCGGCCTGAAACAGGGCGTTCGAATGGGTGAGCATCACCCCCTTCGGCTCCCCCGTAGTCCCCGAGGTGTAGATGAAGCAGAGCAGGTCGTCACCCCCCGCCCTCCCCTGCCGCTGGGCGATCTCAGCGCCCCTGTCCGATCGCCTTCCCATGGCGAGAAAATCGAAGAAATACATGACGTCGGGACCGGCGTCTATCGCCACCCTGCCGTTGAAGACCACCACCCTTTTCAGAAAGTGATTGGTCTTTTTCACCTCCATGGCCTTCCGATACTGATCCTGATCGCCGACGAAGAGCACGGAGATCTCCGAATCGTTCACTATATACTCGGCCTGCTTCGCGGTATCGGTGGCGTAGATGGCCACTGGGACGGCGCGGATCAGCAGCGATGCGACATCCGCGATAGACCATTCCGGCCTGTTCTGAGAGAAGATCCCCACCGTGGCCTGCTCTCCCACACCGCACTCCAGAAGCGCCCTGGCGCATGCATCCGCCTGCTCGCCGAAGGCGCGCCATGTATATTCAATCCACTGCTCCCCGTCCCTGTACCGCAGCGCGGTCCTCTCACCGTACCTTTTCACCCGGTCGTTGAAGATCTGAGAGAAATGCGTGTATTCCATGGGATCACCCCCGTGCATCGATACTTCGGGATTGCCTGCCTACCGCCCTCCCTGTGGACACGATAGAGAACATCCCCCAGGATGCAACCACATTCGACCGCCATGAAGAAAAGAAGCCACCCCACTGCCTGCATCCCCGGCATCTGCACCGGTGGACAATGCCGACACCCGGTCAGACCAACCGGCCATGAGTGGGGGGACACGAAAGGTTTCAAAGGCCGATGCCCCGGCGATACCGGCGCCATCACCGGCCGCATCGCACCCTAAAGGAGGCCCAGCTCCTTCTCGCTGAAGACCACGGCGCTGAACTTCTGGATCTTCGTGGCCTTGTCCTTCCACGAGTCGGGATGGATGCCGGCCTTGAGGCAGGTGTGGCTCAGAAAGGTGTCCAGGTCCCAGCACTGCTCGGTGGCCACCTGGGGGAGGAGCAGCCCCTGGTGGTATCCCCTGCAGATGATGATACCGTCGCGGCCCACCTGGATCTCGCTCACGTCAGTCACGTCCTCTATGGGGGAGAGGACCGATATCTCTATGTCGATGTCCGGGTACTCCATGGCCCTGAGGGGCCTGAACCTGGGGTCCTTGAAGGCCGAGGAGAGGGCCATCTCGGTAACCGTCTCCGGGATGTCCTTCACCCCCTGGATGTAGCCGATGCAGCCGCGCAGCCTCCCGCGGGTGTGCAGTGTCACGAAGGCGCCGCATTTCTGCCGGAACACACCGTCCTTCAGATCGATCTCCCCGAGGTCCTCGCCCACGTCCAGTGCATCGGCGATGGTCTTCCTCGCCAGCTTTAAAAGCGCGATCTGCTGTTCCCTGTTCAGTTCGATCATGATCACCCCACTATTGCCGCGGCCAGGTACCCCACCACCTGGTCCCTGCCGCCGGCGGTATCGCCGGAATTGGCGTATTTCAGAATCTCCACGCCCCTGGCCCCCAGATCCCGGCAGGCCGTGAGCCCCGTGAGCACCGGGCCCTCGCCGCAGGCCTCGGCCTTCCCGGTGGCGATGGTCCGCTCCACCGCCTCGATGTCGAAGGACCTGAGGGAATCGACGAAGGCGCCGTCCAGCTTCTTCGCCTGGGCGTAGGAGTGGTAGTGCGACAGGTCGGTGGATATCACCATGATCCACCTCCGCTTCTCCGCCGCCAGGGCCGCGGAGATCCCGGCGGCGACGTACCTGCAGGCGTTGATTTCGGTGGTCCCCACCACGATGGGAACGATGGAAAAGGAGCCCAGCACCCTCTGCAGAAAGGGCACTTGCACCTCCAGGGAATGCTCGTACTGGTGCGCCTCCTTGATGAAGGCGAACCCCTCCTTCTCCACCAGGGCGCCCCCCAGCGGCGCATCCACCGTCACCTCCCCCAGGGGGGTGCCGTAGATCCCCTCGGGGATCACCGAGGCGCCGGCGAAGCGAGCCCGATGCGACGGGGCCAGCACCACCGCAACGTCTATATCGAGCCCCTTCAGCTCGTTGAAGGAGTGCGCCGCCACCGGCCCGGAGTAGATGTACCCTGCATGGGGGCTGATGACGCCGACGATGCTCCCGGTGAGCTTCTTGTCCCCGGCCTCGGCGAGATAGCGGTCTATCTCGCGATTCAGGTCATCGGGATCGCCGGGATAGAAGGAACCTGCCACGATCGGTTTTCTGTGCCACATACACACCTCCCCTCTCCTGTCCTGCGTATATTTCTAAAATACGGATCGGTCGGGTAATTGCAACCATTTACACGGACCGGGTATAATATTTTTCGCACAATCGCCCGTAACAATTTCGGCCGTGGGCAATCCATTATACCCGAGCGAGCGGCTTGTCAGAATCTCATGCGCCGTTACAATCCTTCTGCCACCAGGATGTGTGCCCTGAGCCTGATCTCCCAGTCCGCCAGGATACTCAGGGCGGTGACGAAATAATTCTTGTAGGCATGGGAATAGGCGTATTCTTCAATAGAACTGTTCAAGTGGACCATGAGGTCATCGAGATCGGTACAGTTACCATAGGATGATTCTTTTATCCAATTGCAAAATAAATAGTATTGGTATTCACCATATTCACCATAGTTGAAAATCATTTTATTATCAACAATAATCTGATAGTTTATTTGCGATACATTTAAAATTATATTATTCTTAAGCTTATTAGGATCAAAATCAATTGGCTGTATCATAGGATTATTGTTCAATTGCAATGATTTAATTTCTTCTTGTATTAAATAATCGACATTAAAACACTTTTTCATTTCATCAACCCTTAACAAATCCATAGATGCAACTTGTTTTCGGAAACGCAGCAACTCCTCACCGGAAAACACCTCCTCAGCCAGTGCCAGACGTGCCAGGCTAAGGCGCTTCAGCAGGGTTATATCACGCAACAGATAGCCGGTCAATACGGCAGGATTCTTGATTCTATATTCCCTCAAGAGCACGTTTTCCCACCAACCTCCCGGCAGCATCATTGGATAACGAAACTGATCAATTTTCAAGGTCACCGGAATCACCACGTCGCCGCATTCCGCCCACTGCTCCAGCGACATTGCCTTCACCTGCATGGCCTTGAATGATTTTGTCATCAAAAATTCATACTCGTCGCTCTCCTTCAGCAGGCGCCCGATGACGGCACGTCGTGACTCCTGGTCCTCGCCCAGATAGTCCAGTTGGTTGTACAGTGACTGGAGCCGGCTCTCCGCATCCTCGATCTCGCTGAAGGGCTGCATGTTCGCCATACCCAACCCGGAATCGAGAGATCCGGCGACCTCACGGTGGGCTCGCTGCAGATCCACAAGAAGCCCCTGCATCTCACGGTAACGGCTGTCGATGCCCACACGCCTTGATGACAGGCCCCCCTCGCGGAACAGTGCCATCATGGTGGGCGCAACAGATACGGGATCCAAAAAGCATACCCCGGTGAAGGCGGAGGCTATCCCCGCCCCCCCCCGCTGTTCCACGATGATCCCTTCCGAGCCCAGTATCTTCACCACGGCGGGTTGAAATTCATCGAGGACACCCATCAGACCATAGTCGATCAATTCCGATGAGGAGGCCCTCTGCTGCGCCACATAGCGTTCCAGACAGTCGGCCCCCTCCTCGGTCATTAAGAATGACGCCATGCCCCGTGCATTTGTTCGGTATCGCACCTCTCCCGGGAAGTCGATGTAATGCCGCTTGACCGTCTCCGGGACGGAGGAGTACCAGGGGACCTCCCACCACGGGTCCCCGCCGGAGAGAACCGGCTGTGACTCCTGAATGGGATATCGCATCATCACGTTCAGGGCCTCCTGTATCTCCTGGCGGTAACGATCATGCATCTCGCCCTGCAGCGCCAGATCGTTCAGACACTTGCCTTCTTCTTCATCGTATAGAATCCCGAGATACTGGTACCCGGCGAGAGAGTCCGACGAAGCAGATCCCGTTATTCCCTCACCAGTTACCGTCCCGCCCCCCAGTGAATCGTTCAGGCCGCTGCTGCATCCACAGCAGAACACCATCAGGAATAGAACCATCAGACATGTTCGTTTCATAATCGCCCCCGTATTCCAGTCTCAATTAATCGATTCGGAAAATCGAACGGCCCCTGTAGCGGCCTGCCGTGTCGTGGATTTCACTGCATGCCGCCCCCGCTGAAAATGAAACACTTGTCTAAAAAACGAACTGAACTCCGATTCCCGATGCCACATACTGCATCAGCCCGGCAGGCTCGTAGATGAAACCGTACCCCGCGGAGAAGCGCATGGTTACATGCCGGGAGGGGACGAGCGCCAAGGTCAGATTGGCAGAAACAATCGGCTCCGTATATGTACGCTCACTCCCCGGAAACATGTTGAATCCCGGCAAATACCCGTGCTTCATGGCTATACAGGCGATACCGGCCGATATCTCCGGTACCAGCATAATCCTCCGATAGAGCGAAAAGGAATATCCCGCATCGATCATGAAGGGGAAGACCCTGAGGGAGTCCGAACTGTTCCTTCTGCCGCTGTGACGCCTCATTCCCGCAGTGAAGCCGAGGTGGAAATTTTCCGCCGGAAGATGATCGACATGCGCAGAGAATACCGCGCCAAAGCCGTCGTTGACGAGATTCTTATACCGTCCGATGGGATTAATGAACTCTCCCCGGAAACCACACCTGATCGTATAGGAGTCATAAAAACGCCTCTGCACCTCGCCGGTCCTCACGTAATTAGCGATATCACCGGATATGTCCTGGGCCATTTTTTCACTGGCGCGATCGAGCTCTCCGATGCTGCTGAACTTTCTGGAATAGGCTATCAGGATCCTCTTTTCCGCCACCGCAATCACCCGTGCGTTGATTCGGTACTGATCAATCCTGTCGATGCTCCCCACCACCATGAAGTCGGTATCGAGCCTGTTCCCCAGGACCACGGAATTCTGCAGATTCATGTCGCCATCCCCCTCCCACCCGGTCCCCTGAAGCACCTCCTGGATGTGCTCCCATTCCACAAGCGTGAAGTCGCCGGAGGCGAAGAGGGTCACCTCCATGATGTTCCTCACGATCCTGGAGTAGTATTCAGGTGTATTATTCGTGGCAAAATCCATGACCGCGATGCGCCTGGAAGAGATACCCGCATCCGGCTCTGCCTGGGCAGTCCCTGCATCTCCAATACAAGCGATGATAAACATTACAAACAGGAAAAGCAGTATCCTCCCTTCCGCCTCGAGGAGAAAGGATGAACGATTCCGTTCCACGGCACGGCGAGGATGGACGGCCCGACGCATGTCAGCGAACCCTCCGGGACAATTCCGCCGAGATCCTTCTGCAGGATTCAGGTATCTCGTCAAGCGACTGTACCCTGTCCCTCGTCACGTATACGATGGCGGAGCTCCTGCTGTTGACGACCTTCACAAAGATAACGAATCCTCCCTCCGTCTTCTCTATATATCCGGACAGGACAAAGGCCGCGCTCCTCGCCTCATCAGCCATTGCCCAATAGTCACGACCATGAAGTCTCGAAAGCTCATCGGACACGATCATGGTGGCGCGGGACAACGTGTCATTGTCTACACTGCCGCTGCGCAGGGGATTCAGTGCGAGCCTGTAGGCGGGTCTTTTGTTTTTCGATTCCTGAGGCATTACCGGCATTGCATCAGGGGGCACCGGTACGGCCGGACCGATGGTGTTCACCGGAACGCTATCCCGCGAGACATACAGATAGACCAGCCCGCTGCTCGTCAGCCCGATAACGATACCTAGAATTACTATGTTTTTCAGGGGAAAGAGTATACCGAGCCTTTTAAACAGAAAGAAGATATAGGAAAAGAGCGCAAAAAGGGTTGAGTAGATTCCGGTCTTCCTCATCACACCGGCGAAGACCCTCTCGATCCTTGAGGAGAGATGTCTCTGTACTTCTGCCGGTACCGGGCTGTCAAGGCGATACAGCCTGAGCAGCTCCTTGATGCTGTCGTGACTGTTCTTCATAAGAGGTCTCCGATCCCCTTCACTCCTCTTTTCCGAAGTTGATCTATGATGCGATCAGATACCTTTCTATATCTGTATTCCGCCTGCCATCTGGTCATATCGAGATACTTACCCGCCTCCCTGTAGCTGAAATCGTATACGGCGATCAGTTCAAAGAGGAGCATCTCCCGTTCATTTTCAAAATTCGCCTCGTCCTGCAGCACCTCTTGTATGATTATCCTGGAATCCCGGAAGCCGTTGACAAAAGCGAGATTGGAATCGTTCATGAAATCATCGATATCGGCAAACTCGGACACCCTGTTCGCCCTTCTGCTGCGATAATTGGAGATCTCGAAACTTACCGCCTTCATGAGCCATCCCCGGTATTTCTCTATCTCGCCGAAATGGTTGAAAAAACGGACAAAGACATCATGACAGATGTCCTCTGCGTCCTGCCGGTTCCCCGTTTTCACGTAGGCCGCGCTGAAGACCAGAGGATAGTACTCAGCATAAAGGCGACGAAATTCCTTTCTATTTTCAAAGGCCGACATCGCAGTATCCACATATACGGAATGGCAAAATACGATTTCAGAGGAAAAAATTTTTTCCTTTTTTCAGATAATCCTTATCGCCATCTACATAACAAAGATCAGATCCAATTTTACCGTGGCAGGGGATACCGGTCTGTCTCATGATCTGAATCTCAGGAATACTGAGAACGCAAGCGATAGGCCATCAGTTCCTGCCTGTCCCCGCCTCAAGCACTACACCATGAACCTGAAGAACTCCACGTCGCCGAAGTGGCGCTCCAGGAGCGGCACGATCTCCTCCTCCCGATTCACTGTGGCGATGAAGGCGTAGGGGCTGAAGACATCAATCCCCCCCTGTCCGGCGACGCCTATGACAAAGCTGTGCCCCTGAGAGAGAAAGGGCCTTCTGGACAGAACCGACCGGCACTCTACCTTTCTATAGAGGCGCATGGCCTTCAGCACGTAGCCGAGGAGCGACGAAAAATCGTCGCAGTCGCAGCTGTCCTCCATGGGTCCCTCCCGGGAGCGCGCGTAGAGCAGTACGGGATCGCAGGTCCAGTCCAGGTACCCGCGCAGCGGGTCATCCCTGTAGGTGAGGAGACCCTTGACGAAGCGCGCCGCCTCCTCCCGCGAGGAGAGCGCCTCGATGCGCCCCTGCAGCTCACTGCATCGCCGGGCGATGAGTCCACTGCCCAGGCGGAGCCGGTACCACCAGTTCATCACGAAGGAGAAGAGGGCGATCACCGTATGCTTGATGAACCAGGCAAGTATCCTCACAGTTAAGGTCCAGGTATGCTGTCTGTATCGTTAATCACACAACACAAATGCAAAAATGTCAATGAAAATACTACGTTATTATAGCGTCCATAAACCTATCCCCTCATGTGGTATCCTGCACCATCACCGGAATCAGTAATGAATCGACCATCGAAATACCCTCAGAATGGAAAGCGGGAGGATTACGGGGCACAGGATTCCCCCTTGACCGGGATGCAACGTATTCAGGTAACAAATAATCGACGGTGAAAAGAAATAATTGTTGCGGAATACTCGTATCGTATGACAATAGCATAAAATGTATGTTATTGTCATACAATGATGCAACGTAATCCTGTACTCCGGCTCGAAAATGAGAGGGTAAAGGCCAGAAAAAGGGAGCGGTCATGTCCAGATCGATCGGTTCGCTCAAGAAGGCGTCACAGATCCTGAACCTGTTCCTCACGGGGGAGCGGGCACTGGGGATCTCCGAGTTCAGCAGGAAGCTGGCCATGCCGAAGGCCACGGTGCAGTCCCTGGTGCGTACCCTCGAGGAGATCGGCTACCTGGAAAAGGATCCCGACACCTCGCGCTACCTCCTGGGCCCCCTGCTCTACCAGCTGGGCATGAAATACGCGGCCGGGATGGACCTCACCGCGGTCTCGCGGATATGGATGGAGAAGCTCTGCACCAGGTTCGGCGGTGCGGTGCAGATGGGTATCCTCGTGGGGGACCGGGTCGTCCTGGTCCTGAGGATCGAGCCGGAGCAGCGGTTCATGTCCTTCCCCGTGACCGGCACGGTGATCCCCTTCAACACCTCCTCCATCGGCAAGATACTCTTCGCCTATATGGATCCGGCACAGCGGGACCGTTGCCTCGAGACGAACTCCCTTCAAGTCCTCACGGAGCGCTCCATCAGCGACGCCGGGGACTTCCTGGCGCACCTGGAGCTGGTGCGGCGGCAGGGGATCGCCTTCGACTGCCAGGAATCGGTGGCCGGCCTCTCCTGCGTCGGCGCCCCCATCTTCAACAACCGGGGCCAGGTAATTGCCGCCTTTTCACTCTCCGGCAGGCACGACATGGTGGAATCGCAGAAGGAGTCCATCGTGCAGGAGATCAGGTCCATGAGCCTCCAGATCTCGAGGCTCATGGGATACAACGAGGGCACGAGGCCCTGAGAATACCAGGAGGATCACATGAAGAATTACGGATCGGTCCAGCTGAAGGAGGACGTGCTCGACAGGGGCCTCTGCATCGGCTGTGGCGCCTGCATATCACTCTGCCCATACCTCCGGACCCACCGGGGGAGGACGGCGATGCTCTTCCCCTGCACCCAGGAGAGCGGCAGGTGTTACGCCTTCTGCCCCAAGGCCGGCGTCGACCTGGATGCGGTGTCGGGCTTCATCCACGGCCGCCCCTACGGCGAATCGGGCGTGGGTCCCCACCTCTCCGTCCATGCCAGCCGCGCCGGCGATCGTGCCCCCGGTTCAGTGTTCCAGTCGGGGGGGACGGTGTCAGCCCTGGTGGCCTTCATGCTGGAGCGCGGGATAATCGACGCGGCGATCCTCACCGGCCGCACGGGGTTGCTGCCGGAGCCCAGGATCGTCACCGACCCCGGTGAGGTCGCCTCCTGTGCCACGTCAAAATACGCCGCCGCGCCCACCCTCTCTGCGCTCCAGGAAGCCCGCGATGCGGGGTTCCGGAAGATCGGCCTGGTGGGGACCCCCTGCCAGATCCTGGCCTCAGCGCAGATACGGATGCACGCGGAGAGCGAGGGGCTCCCGGACCCCATCGCCATGACGATCGGCCTCTTCTGCACCTGGGCGCTGGACTTCAGAAAGCTGGAGTCGATCCTGAAGGAGAGGACCGACATCGCCGCGATCGACAAGATCGACATACCCCCGCCGCCGGCGGAGGTGATGGAGATCTACGGGAAAGGCGGGACGCTGACGGTGCCGCTGGGGGAGATCCGGACCGCCATACCGGCCGCCTGCGCCTACTGCACCGACATGACCGCCGAGTTCGCGGACGTCTCGGTGGGGATGCTGGAGGGGACCCCGGGCATGAACACCCTGATCGTCAGGACGTCCCGGGGAGATGCCCTGGTGCGCGACGCGGCGGCGGGCGGCTTCCTGAAGACAGAGCCCTGCCCCGCCGGGGCGATTCAGGAGCTCGAAGGGGCCGCGGAGCAGAAGCGGAAGCGCGCCACGGCCAAGGCCTCGGAGGATGGGTTGATGAACCCGGCCGGAGGGGAGAGGCGGCCGCACATCAGGCTTGCGGCCGAGACACAGGCAAGGATCCTGTCGTAGGAAAAGGAGGCACCGATGAACTACCTGAAATGCAGAAAACCCGGCGAGGAATTCCTCCTCATGGGCAACGACGCCATCGCCCGCGGGGCCCTGGAGGCAGGGGTCTCCGTCGCGGCCGGCTATCCCGGCACGCCCTCGTCGGAGATCGTTGAGAACCTGGCGAAGATCGCCGGAGACATGGAGATGTACGTGGAATGGTCCGTGAACGAGAAGGTGGCGATGGAGGTTGCCGCCGCCGCCTCCTTTGCCGGGCTCCGCTCGCTCTGCACCATGAAGCAGAACGGCGTGAACGTGGCCTCGGACTTCCTCCTCCACCTGGGCATCTCCGGGGTCAGGGGGGGCATGGTGGTCATCCCCTGCGACGACCCCGGGGCGCTCTCCAGCATCAACGAGGGGGAGTCCCGGCACTTCGCACGGCTCCTCGAACTCCCCCTCATAGAGCCCGGCGACTTCCAGGAGGCCCTGGAGATGACCCGCTGGGCCTTCGATCTCTCCGAGGAGCTGCGCAGCGTGGTGATGCTCCGCAGTGTCACCAGGCTCTCCCACGCCAGCGGCAACGTCAGGATCGGCCCCCTCCCCGACCTGAAGCGGCGGGCCCGCTTCGTCTACGACGGCTCCCTCATCGACCCTCTCACCGGCCCGGTGATCACCATGCCGGTGGCGATCCGCCACAAGGGACAGCAGGAGAAGATCAAAAGAGCTGAGGCGATCTTCGAGAACTCCCCCTTCAACACCTACGAGGGGCCCGAGCAGCCGGAGCTCCTGATTATCACCAGCAGCGCCTGCACGCTCTACAGCCGCGAGGCAGTGCATGAGCTGGGACTGCGGGACCGTGTGGGGATACTGAAGCTGGGAACCACATGGCCTCTGCCGAAAAGGCTCCTGAAGAAGCACCTCTCCACGACCGGGAGGATCCTCTTCGTCGAGGAGGTGCTCCCCTTCCTGGAGGAGAACATCAAGGCGGCCGCCGCGGACATGATGGGCGAGATCGGCCTCAGGGAGTTCCACGGAAAGGTGGACGGCACCCTCCCCGGATCCGGTGAGCTGAACCCCGACCTGGTGATCGAGGCCATCGCAAAGCTCACCGGCACCGTCTACCACGCGGTGCCGGAGGAGTACGCGAGAAAGGGGCAGATCCTCTCCTTCACCACGGCGCCGGGGAGGGACCTCACCTTCTGCCCCGGGTGCCCGCACCGTGCCTCCTTCTGGGATATTCACAACGTGCTGGAGCTTGACGGTCGCCAGGGTTTCGTCTGCGGCGATATCGGCTGCTACACCATGGCGATTCTCCCCTGCGGTTTCAGCACCCTGAAGACATCGCACTCCATGGGCTCCGGCAGCGGCCTGGCCTCCGGCTTCGGCCAGCTGGGCCGCTTCGGCATGGACCAGCCGGTCCTCTCTGTCTCCGGGGATTCCACCTTCTTTCACGCGGTTATACCGGCCATGGTGAACGCGGCGCACCATAAGTCAGACATCATCCTGGTGCTGCTGGACAACGCCGGCACTGCCATGACCGGCTTCCAGTCCCACCCGGGGCTCGCGGTGAACGCCCAGGGGGACCCGGTGCCGGCGGTGGATATCGAGGCGATCTGCCGTGCCCTGGGGGCCCACGTGGAGACCAGCGACCCCTTCGACGTTGAGGGTACGGAGAAGAAATTCCTCGAACTCATCGAGGGGGGCGGCGGCGCCAGGGTGATGATACTCCGGCAGACCTGCGCCCTGAGCCCCGAACGAAAGGGGAAGAAGCGCTACGAGGTGCGAGTCGACGAGGAGAAGTGCCTGGGCGACAGCTGCGGCTGTGACAGGATCTGCACCAGGATATTCCGCTGCCCGGCACTGGTGTGGGACAAGGAGAAGCGGAAGGCCCGCATCGACGAGGTGCTCTGCGCCGGCTGCGGCGTCTGCGCCTCGGTGTGCCGCAACAACGCGATAGTGAAAGAGGAGGTGGCGCGATGAAGGAACTGGCACGAGATCCGTACAACATAATCATCACCGGCGTGGGAGGACAGGGGAACGTGATGGCCTCGCGCCTCCTGGGGAACATGCTTAGCCGCGGCGGGTACCGGATCACCATCGGCGAGACCTTCGGGGTGTCGCAACGGGGCGGATCGGTGATGAGCCATATGCGGATATCGAAGAAATCCGCCTGGAGCCCGCAGATACCGAAGGGGCGGGCCGACGTGATCGTGGCCCTGGAGCCCATCGAGGCGGTTCGGGTGATGGCAGCCTACGGCAACACCGGCTCCATGGTGATCGCCAACACGCGCCCCATCTACCCGGTGCAGGTGATCGCCGGCGAGCTGGAATACCCTTCCATGGAGAAGATCAAGGATTCCCTCTCGCAGCTCACCGGATGGAGCCGCTTTCTGAACGCCACCGAGGAGGCCCTCATTCTGGGGAGCCCCATTCTGGGGAACGTCATCATGATCGGCGCCCTCTCGGCCATGGATGTGCTCCCCTTCGGGCGTGAGGATTTCCAGGCCGTTATCGCCGAGAACCTGTCTGCCGACAAGGTGGACATCAACATGAAGGCCTTCGACCGTGGCGCCGAGCTTCTGAGTGCGGCGGAGGTGTACAA
>JAFGJK010000074.1 GCA_016929135.1 Spirochaetota bacterium
CTACACGCCCCACACCTGGACCAACGGCATCGGCTTCTACGTGAACTGGAACCTGGTGCTCTCCGACCGGGGAAACCAGCAGCCGCTCGAGTATCCCTTCGAGCCCCCCTCCTGGATCCCGAGGTACCGCGAGGGGATCATCGACCCGATCATCCCGGACAGGAACGCCATGCTGCAGCCCTTCACGGCGCCGGGGCTCGGCTTCACCATCAACAAGCGGCTTCTCAGGAAGTACGGGAAGCGCTTCTTCAAGCTCACGGAGACCGGCCTGAAGATCAAGGTGATCCGCGAGAAGGGGCTGAAGACCGCCCTGGAGCTGAAGAAGAGAAAAGGCTGATCTGCCCTACCCCGCCGTCCCGGCCCGGGGCGGCGATCGGAGGGGCCGGGGTGCCGTGTCGGATTCCGCGGCGCCCCGGGCCCTTCTCCGACGCGACGTTCGCCGTGCCCCCCTCAGCGGTACGAGGGGAACTCCGCGATGCGCAGGTGCGTGCACCCAAAGGGGACCAGCTCCAGCGCCTCCTCCGGGCCGGTGGGGGACGGCTCCTCCGGCACCTCGCCGGCGACAAAGCCGTCGGCCCTCCACCCGTCCGCCATCCTGGCCCGCACCGTCAGCGTCACCGGGGGATTCTTGTCGCTGAAGGGGAGCACCCGGTCCACGCCGCGCTCATCCACGGCGATCTCGCCGTCGAGGCGCAGCGCGTAGTTCCAGGGGGAGTCCGGGCGGATCTCGTAATCGCAGTGCGGGGGCTCCCGGTGCGGCCTGTCCCGGTGGACCAGGGTCCTCCGCTCGGCGATCCTCAGGGCGTACACCAGGGGGCCCCGGTGCACGGTCACGGCGCCGCCCCCCCGGGGGAGGAACCCGGCCTCCATTTCCAGGGTGAGATCGATCTCGCTGCTCCCGCCGCCCGGGACCGTCACCCCGTGATAGACGCCGCCGGCCACGACCTCCCCCCCGCGCCCCTTCAGTGACACCTCGGCCCTGCCGCACCACTCCGGTATCCTCAGGTACAGGGGGAAATCCCCCGCCCCCTCCGCCGCCACGACGAAGCGCAGCCGGCCGCCGAAGGGATAGTCGGTCTCGAGCCGCACCCGCACCGGGGCGCCGCCGATTGAGGTCTCCAGCATCGAGGGGGCGTAGGCGGTGGCGGCGATCCCCCCGTCCCCGGTTTTCATCCACAGGTGCGACGCGAACTTCGGCCACCCCTGGTGATAGTTGGCGGTACAGCAGCCGAAGTGGGGCTCCAGGCCGTAGATGTTCGCGTCCGGCCCGTTGGTGTTCCACGGCATGGTCTCGCTCTCGACGCACGCCACCTGGTTCACCTGCTGGTCGTACTGGTGCGCCCACATGTCCCGCGTGAAGAAGGCCGGCAGGGCGTTGAAGGCGATGGTCTCCAGGCGGTCGGAATGCCGCACGTCGCCGAAGAGGGCCGCCAGGTGCTCCAGTGAGTACATGTACTCCACCGCCGCGCAGAGCTCGGTGCCGCGCACCGGGCTCCTGCCGGCCAGGCACTCGTCGCAGGTGAAGGTTCCCACCGCGGTGCCGTGGTGGCGGTCCAGCAGGCGGATCATCGTCTCCGCCGCCTCCCTGTCGTCCGGATCCCCCGTGAGCCGCCAGAGGAGGCCGTGGGCCTTCACCGCCATGGCGTTGTTCACCCCGTGGCTCATAAAGTTCCACCGCCCCCGGGGCGTCGCCGCCGCCTCGGGCCACGAGCGGAAGAAGGACCGCCAGCCGAAGCCCTGGGCCTCCAGCTTCACCGCCAGATCCAGGAGCCATTGTGCGGGCCGCCGCTCGTAGAGCCAGAAGAGGGGGATCAGGGCCTCGAACCACCGGGCCTGGCCCCAGTCGAAGAGGGGGACGCGGTCGATCATGGAATCCACGCTGGCCAGCCCCCGCTCCACCGCCGCCTCCGCACCCCCGTCGCCGGTGATGTTGTGGTACTGCACCAGCACCTTCAGCATCAAAAACTGCGCCCATATGTCGTAGCGCCCCTTGGCCTCGGGGTTCGACACGTTTGATTCCCTGGGGCCCAGCCAGCCGTCGGGATGCTGGTGCGCCATGATGTGGGCCATGTACCGCCGGACCCTCTCGATGAGCCCGGCATCGCGCAGCAGGTACGCCAGGGGGATGACCCCGTCGAGCCAGTAGGGGGCCCGCTCCCATCCCTCGGCGCTCCCCCCGAACCATGCGCTGTCCCTCACGTCCGGCCAGAACTCGTCCAGGTGCCCGGACATCCCCCCCGCCTGGATCTCCAGCTGACGGCGCAGCCATCCCTCCGGGGTGATGCACGAGACCGCCATCGGGGCGAACCTGGGCTGAAAGAGACTCCTCATGCGCTCTCCTCCCTTTCGGCAGCATGCCCGGTGAAGGCGGCGAGCTCCCCCGGGTCGCGGGGCTTCCGGAACAGCAGCGCGAAGAGCACGGCGACGGCGGCGCTGTAGGCGGCGAAGGCGAGCAGGATGCCGTGCCAGTCCTTCACCCCGCCGCGGGTGAAGCGGGCGTCGATGAGCCACCCGCTGGCGTAGCTCCCAGCGACGGCCCCCACGCCGATCACCATGAACTGGAAGAGCCCCTGGGCGCTGGACCGTATGGAGGGGTCCACCTGGGTCTCCACGAAGAGGGAGCCGGATACGTTGAAGAAGTCGAAGGCCACACCCCAGACGATCATCGACAGCACCAGGAGCGGGAAGCGGCCTGCCGGGTCGCCGTAGGCCAGCAGGAGCCAGCGGAGCACCCAGGCGGCCATGCTCATCATCATCACCCTCCTGATGCCGAAGCGGCGCAGCACGAAGAGGATCACCAGGATGAAGCACATCTCCGACATCTGCCCGAGCGAGACGATGACCGCCGGGTAGCGTATGGGGAGCGAACCGGCGTACTGCGGGAGCCTGCCGAAGTCGTGTATGTAGGAACCGGCGTAGGCGTTGCTCAGCTGCATGCACACCCCCAGGAGCATCGAGAAGAGGAAGAAGACCGCCATCCGGTAGGTGCCGAAGAGCCTGAAGGCGTCCAGCCCCAGGGCCTGGATCCATGAGGCGCCGGCGCGCCTCCCCAGGGGCGGGCACTTGGGCATGGTGAAGGCGAAGAGCCCCACCGCCGCGGAGGCGGCCGCGGAGATGTAGAACTGCCATGCCGAGGCCTCCAGGCCCGCCAGGCTGGTGGTCCACATGCCGGCGGCGAAGCCGGCGGTGCCGAAGACCCGGAGCGGCGGGTACTCGCTGATGATGTCCATCCCCGCCCCCTCCATCACCGTGTAGGAGATCGAGAAGACCAGGGATATCGTGGGCATGTAGCAGCACATGTTGAGGAGCATCAGCCAGAAGAGGGCCGAGGGGTCCCCCACCAGGGGGACGCAGCACATGCCGGCGGCGCAGGCGAGATGGAGCGCGCCGTAGAGGCGCTCGGCGCTGATCCACCGGTCCGCCGCGATGCCGGCGAGGGTGGGCATGAAGAGGGCCGCGATGCCGGTGGTGGAGTATATCGCGCCGAACTGCGAGGCGCTCCACCCCCTGGCGGAGAGGCAGTAGACCCCCGCGGTGATGAGCCAGGATCCCCAGGCGAGGAACTGCAGGAACTGCATCAGGGCGATTCTGGGCTTCAGGGCCATGGGAGCGCCGCCGTCAGCCGAAGAGTTTTTTCAGATCGTACCCGCTCAGGGCCGTGAGGGCCAGGGCCGGGGCGTAGAAGACCCAGGTGATGTAGGTGGCGAAGACCCGTTCGTATCCCGGGGGGAGCGAGCGGTAGAAGCCCACGCAGACGTCGCTCAGGAAGAAGCAGGCCACGCCGATGGCCACCAGCACCGCGTTCCCCCGGGGGAAGAACCCGATGCGGAAGGCCGCCAGGGCGGCCCAGAGGGAGCCGGAGATGATCACGGCGTACCCCAGGAGGGTGTAGAAATAGGGGAGGTTCCCCCTCAGCATGGGGTAGAAGACCAGGAACATGATGGCCATGGAGGCGCCCAGTATCGCCGGGAGCAGCGCCAGGAGGCGCCATCTGCCGCCGTAGCCCCGGATCCCCGCGGCGTTGCGGTATATCAGGAGCAGGTGCGCCAGGGCGAAGCAGTAGACCCCGATCACCGAGTGCACGTTGAAGAAGAAGACGATGTCCCCCAGGACGATGAGCGAATAGGCGATCCTGAGCTTCTGCGTGTCCCGGCGGTGGAAGCCGTCCCCCAGGATCATCCAGGTGAGGACCATGCAGGTGAAGGTCACCGGGAACTTCATGAAGCGGGAATAGATCTCCGGGTTCCCCAGGTCCGCCCCCCGCATGAAATAGAGGGTCCAGTCGTGCCCGGAGAAGACCCCGCAGAGGAACAGGATCAGTCCCAGCAGCGTGAAGACCGCAATGCGCTTTCTCTTCATCCCCTTCACCCCCCGTGGACGCTCCCGGCGCCGTTTGCAGGATACGATGACGGATGCGGGAAGTCAAACCAAATATGCCGATCGCGCCGGTGCGGCGCCGGCCGGTCCGGACGTATTTTCCCCCTAAAGCCGCGGAATCCCAATATGAGCTTGACTGACGACCAACTGCCGGTATCCTGTCCCTGCAGGACGGTCCCGGGCCGCCCTGCCGCGGCGCCGCACCGGCCGCCGCCGTTCCGCCGCGAAGACCACCATTGGATGACCGCCATGAACACCCAGAAACCCGTCGTACTCATCACCGGCTGCTCCTCAGGGATCGGCCTGGCCCTGGCGAGGGAATTCGCCGCCGCCGGATGCAGGATAGTCGCCACCGCCCGCAAGCCGGATACCATCCGGCAGTTGCAGGGCGAGACCACCGTCACCATGCAGCTGGACATCACCGATCCGGGCTCCATCAAGAGGTGCATCTCTTCGGCCCTGAAGCAGGAGGGGCACATCGACATCCTGGTGAACAACGCGGGATACGGTCTCATGGGACCCATGGTGGAGACCCCGCCGGAGGAGATGCGCCGCCAGTTCGAGACCAACGTCATCGGCGCCCTGGCCCTCTCCCAAGCGGTGGCCCCCGGCATGATCGAGCGCCGTTCCGGAAGGATCGTCAACATCAGCAGCGTCTCCGGGGTCCTCACCTCGGCCTTCGCCGGGCCCTACTGCGCCTCCAAGGCGGCCCTCAACGCAGTCTCGGACGCCCTGCGGCTCGAGCTGGCCCCCTTCGGGATCCGGGTAATCACCGTGCAGCCCGGGGCCATCGCGTCGAATTTCGGCAACCGGGCCGCCGAGTCCCTGCTGGAACGCCACGGGAAGCCCTCCCCCTACGCCCCCATCGCGGAGTTCGTGAACGGCCGGGCCGAGTACTCGCAGAAGAACCCCACCGGCGCCGACGACTTCGCGCGGAGGATGGTGAAGAAGGTGCTGGCGAAGAACCCGCCCCCCCTGATCCGCATCGGCAGGGAATCGGTGAAGCTGCCGCTGGTGAAGTGGCTTCTCCCCGTACGGATCAGCGACCGCCTCATCGCGAAGACCTTCGGCCTCGACAGGCTCTAGCGGCGGCGAAGGGGGCCTCAGGCCCCGGAGAAGAGGCGCCGCGCCAGGCGGCCCAGTATGACCAGGGCGTTCCAGGCGGCGAGGCCCGCCAGGAACATCGCGTCGCGGTAGCCCTTTCGCCGGCGTATCTCCCCCTCTATGGAGGGTACCCAGGTGACGTAGACAGGATTCTTCGGCACCGTCAGGCCGTGGCGGCGCGCCGCGTCATCCACCGCCTCCCGGTAGCCGTCGTACGCCACGAGCTCCACCACCCCGCCGCCGGGACGCTCCCACAGGGCGGCGCACCGTTCCAGGGCGAACCTCGCGTAGCCCCCGTCTGCCCGGGCGTCCCTCCCCGAGCAGACGGCCCACACCGGCGCCTCCCCCCCCTTCGCGGCGGGATCCATCACCGGTGCCAGGCAATAGTGGTAGTAACCGACATCGCTCTTCGAATGGTGGTAGAAGGCGCGGGAGCCGCCGGCGAGTCCCCTCAGGGGCCGTTCCGATTTGAAATAGAAGCCGGCGTTCCTGCCGGTCTTCGCCGCGGCCCCGGCCGCCGTGACGTTGCGATGGATAGTGGCGTACCGCAGGTAGTGGTAGTCCCCGGCGAGATGAAGGGCCACGGCGTTCAGGGTGATGATGATGCAGCCCAGGAGGACGAAGTGGGGGCCCCAGGCATACTGGAGCCTGAAAACGAAGGCCAGGACCAGCGACGTACCCAGCATGACCGCCAGCCCGCCGATGATCGCCACCGCCATGCCGGCCCCCAGGGTGACCTCCGCGAACACGGCACAGGCGGTCACAGCGACGTTCAGGCCGTTGCCCACGGCCAGTATCATCCACAGCGGCGCGGGATTCAGTGCCTCTTCTTTCATCATCGACCCCCTGCATGTCGCCGGCATCGGCCCCGGCTGATTCAGAAACATACATCTGCCCTATGAATTTCTTCAAGCAATAAATTCACGCACCTGCTCCGCGGGAACGGGCCGCGGACAAAATAGTTGATATGCCGCACCGGTGGGATTACCTTATACTTATAATAACCGCTATCCCGAGAAGGTGCGCATTGAAACAGCCAGGATGGACACTACAGATGAAGCGTTACGAGGGCGGGGATGTCAGGAAATCCGCCCTTCAGATCGCCGCAACCTTCATCCCCTATTCCCTCCTCCTGACGGCGATGTTCCTGCTCCACCTCCGGCACTACCCCTACGGCCTCGTGCTCGCCCTGGCCCTCGTGGCATCGATGTTCCATGTGCGGATCTTCATGCTGCTGCACGATTGTGCGCATAATTCCTTCTTCAACTCGCCGCGGGCCTGCGCGGTATTCGGCCACATCTGCGGCTTCGTCACCTCGACCCCCTTCTTCAACTGGCAGAGATCGCACGGCATACATCACGCCACTGTTTCAAACCTCGACAGGCGGGGAACCGGCGACGTGTGGACCATGACGGTCGACGAATACCGGGCGGCGGACAGGATGAAGCGGTTCCGGTACCGTCTGCTCAGGAACCCCTTCGTTCTCTTCGGCGTCGCACCGGTGCTGTTGTTTCATGTGATCTATCGGTTTCCCGGCAGGGGCATGAAAAGGAGGGAGTTAGTGAGCATACTCCTCACGGACCTGGCGATCGCGGCGATCCTGGCGGCCTTCGCGGCGACCACCGGCCTGGCGGCATACCTGGCGGTCATGGCCCCGGTGTTGTACCTGGCGGGGATCATGGGCTTCTGGCTGTTCTACATACAGCACCAGTTCACCCGGGTGTACTGGGCGCATGACAGCGACTGGGACATACACAGGGCATCGATGCGGGGGAGCTCGTTTTATGATCTGCCGGCCCCGCTTCGATGGCTCTCGGCGAACATAGGCTATCACCACATCCATCACCTGAAGCCCCGCATACCGAGCTACAATCTTCGGGCCTGCTACGAGGGAATCCCGGAGGTGCGCGATATCGTTCCCATAACGCTGCGCCGGAGCTTCGAATCACTGCGTCTTCGCCTCTGGGATGAGGGAACCGGGAGGCTGGTCGGCTTCGCCGAGGCGTAAAGGTCACGATGAGCCGGCCACCATCTTCGCAGGGCCGGCGAGGGGAGCGAGTTCATGTTCTTCCCGGAGAGAGCCCCCGGTGTCCGGGCGGGCGCCATGGCCGGGTGCAAACAATCGGTTGATCCCGGCGCGGAAACGTGCCACGATCATCCAGTGCGCGGCCGGTACCCGGCGGCCCCGGGACACACGGCGGAATCTCAGGTATGCGGGAGAATCCCATGAAGCCCATATCGCTCATTATCCCATTCCTGATCCTCTCGGCCTCCACCGCCGCCTTCCCGGTCACCGTACGACATGACACCGACAATGCGCGCTACACCGCCCTGGCGAAGCGGCACGACCTGGCGGCCGGGCTGGTGGTCACCAGGCCCTCGGCCGGGACACCGGGCTGCGGCGTGCTGATCCACCGGCGGTACGTCCTCACGGCGGGCCACATCGGCAGCGAGGAGGGCCCGGCGGACATGCCGGTGCGATACGGGGAGACTGAGTACCGGGTGGAGCACGTCTATCTCTTCCCGCGCTTTAAAATGCAGAAGAACAAGTGGGGCGGTTGCGACATTGCTGTTCTGCGCCTCCGCGGAGAGGGCATCCCCGGCGTGCAGCCGGCCACCCTCTGGACCGGGGGCGTTCGTGCGGGACAGCGGTTCATCGGCCTGGGACAGGGCAGGAGCGGCACAGGCGCGCAGAACGACGAGCCCCTCGCCGCCGGCACCTTCCGCGGCTATGAGAACACGGTGGATTTCATCTTCGGCGAGGAAGAGTATAACCTGCTCGCCGCCGATTTCGACGGCCCCGACGGCGTCGGCAACAGCCTCTCGAGCACACTCTTCCATCCCGCCAGGACAGCGATCGCGGGGAACTCGTCGGCGGCGCCGCTGGCCCTGGAGGGCTCCCTGGCCGCGGGCGACAGCGGCAGCGGCATCTGGGTCGATTTCGGGGGAGGGTACTGCCTGGTGGGGATCGCCACCCTCCGGGTCTACTCCTGCTACGGCGGCCAGGGCTACTACGTGAACCTCGGGAACCAGGAGATCGCCCGGTGGATACTCTCAATCTGCCCGGAGGCGGAGGCCGCCGGGGGAAGGTGAAGCTCCAGCCGATACCGATCACACACGGCGTGGCCCGCAGGCGCAGGTCATGCAGACACCGCCGGTAGAGCGATTAACCGTCATTCCGGAATCGCCCGGCGAGACTCAGCAGCCGCTCCAGCACCAGGTCGATGTC
This sequence comes from Spirochaetota bacterium, assembly GCA_016929135.1. Lineage (GTDB taxonomy): Bacteria > Spirochaetota > UBA4802 > UBA4802 > UBA5550 > JAFGJK01. Next base: position 8,711 of record JAFGJK010000074.1, read on the forward strand.
CGCTTCCGTTGTGCGGTAGTTGGTGATGCAGGCCCGGATGCCGAATTGTCCGTTGATGCTCACCGGGCCCAGCAGCGCCGTCCCCTCCCGCACCAGATCCTCTAGAACGTGCCGGTTCTCTCCATCGCCGGCCCCCCTGATCCTGAAGCAGACGGCGGAGAGCGGCACCGGGGCGAGGAGCTCCAGGCGCGCCTCCTCCAGTATCCTCCGCTCCATGTACCGGGCAAGCCGCACCATGCGCTCAACCGCCTCCCGGAAGGCGAGGACGCCGAAGGCCCGGAGCGAGCACCAGACCTTGAAGGCCTTGAAGCTCCGGGAGAGCTGCGGCCCGTAGTCCATGTAATTCACGAAGAGCGGGTCCTGGTCCGCCGACAGGTAGGAGGCGCTGAAGCTGAAGGCCTGCCGCAACGTTTCTTGACGGCGCACCAGGAGGCAGCCTGCCTCGAGCGGGATGAACAGCAGCTTGTGGGGATCCAGGGCGATCGAATCGGCCCTGCCGCAGGGGAGGAGGACATCCCTGGTCTCCCGGCCCAGCGCGAAGAGGGCGCCGTAGGCACCGTCCACGTGGAGCCACAGGTCCTCCCGCCCGCAGAGGTCGGCGATGGGACCGATGGGATCGATGGCGCCGGTGTTCACCGTGCCCGCCGTTGCCACGACGCAGAAGGGGGTCTTCCCCACTGCGCGGTCCTCCCGCACCGCCGCCTCCAGCAGGTCGGCCCGCATCATGAAGGAGGAGTCCACCGGGATCTTCCGAACGTTGGCGAGCCCCAGCCCCAGGATCACCGCCGCCTTCTCCACGCATCGGTGGGCCTCCGCCGAGGTGTAGAGCACCAGCGGGGACTCCACCGACTGCAGCCCCTGTTTCGCGAATTCGTCGCCGCACCGGTGCCGCAGCGCCGTGGCGATGGCCATGAGATTCGCCATGGAGCCGCCGCTGGTGACGATGCCGCCCGATCCGCCGGGATAGCCGAAGAGGCCGGCGAGCCAGCCGATGACACTCTGCTCTATAACGCTCGCCGCCGGGGAGAGCTGCCAGAAATTGCAGTTCTGGTTGAGCGCCGAGGCGACAGCGTCGGCGAAGGGGGCGATGCCGTTGGCCGGCCCCAGGACGTAGGCCAGGAAGCGGGGATGCGCGATGGCCGTGGAATTCGGCAGCACCGTTTCCTGAATCTCGCGAAATAGCCCCTCGATCCCTGCACCCGCGGCGGGAAAGGGATCTCGGAGGAGACCCTCCAGCACCCCCCGGTCGATGCGGGGCATCACGCGCCCGCTTGGGGCGGTACGCTCGTAGCCGCGCAGGAGCTCGGTGAGCAGGCTCCCGGCCAGCTTGATCTCGCCGTCGCTCAGGTTGAGGGTTCCGGTATCGGCCATGGTTTTCGCTCCTCCGTTGGTAGTGGTGCGGCGGGGGATTCCACTGCGCGGGAGTTCCCGCAATTCCCTCGAGGCCCCGTCACCGGGATGAATCATAGGCAACGGCAGGGGACGATCAAGCATAAATGGGGGCTGCCGAGACATCTTCATCCCCCGGGGGACGACTCCACGGGAGCCCGGGGCTCCGCCGCCTGCGGCCCCCTCTTCCTCACGGTCTTCTTCCCGGCGATGTTCCGTTCCCCCCCCCAGGTCTTTCTGGGGTACCTGCGACGCTTCGACTCCTTCAGGAGGGTGGCCCGTCCCGCCGCGGCGATCATCGGCGCCCTGTATCAGGTTGCCGGGGCGGGGCTGCCGGCGCGACCGGCAGGGTCAGACCCTGCTGTGGTAGAGGCCGGTATTGATGAATATATCGCAGGAAAAGCCCTTTTCATCCCGGAGGACCATGGTCCCCCTGAGCTGCCGCTCCACCAGGTTCCGCATTATCACCATGCCCATGGAGGGGGAAAGGCTCTGATCGAATCCCCGGGGAAGCCCGACGCCGTTGTCACGGTACTTCACCGTCAGCCCCCCCTCCGTTTCGGCGATGTCCAGACTGATCCGGTTGTCGCTGATCCCGCGGAAGGCGTGCTTGATGGAATTTGATATGAGCTCGTTCAGCACCAGCCCGAAGGGGATTGCCGTATCGATGGAAAGGCCGATGCTCTCCACATTGAACTGGAAGGAGAGGATCCCGGGCGCCACCTGGAATATGTTCATGAGATAGGAAGAAAGGGCGGCGACGTACTCCCGGAGATTGATGTAGGTCAGGTCGTTGGACTCATAGAGCTTCTGGTGCACCAGGGCCATGGACCGGATCTTCATCTCCAGATCCATGCCGAAGTCGTGGAACCCCTCGTTGCCCGGCTTCTTCGCCATGAGGGATATCATGCTGGATATCACCTGCATGTTGTTCTTGGTACGGTGATACAGCTCCTTGAGGAGGACCTCCTTCTCCCTGAGGGAGGTGCGGAGCTGCTGCTCTATCAGCATCTTGTCGGTGATGTCCTTGGTTATTCCCAGGAGGCCGATTATCGCCCCCTCTTCATCGCGCATGTAGGATATGGTGTTGGTCGTCCAGATGGTGGAGCCGTCCCGGTGCAGCAGTTCAAGCTCCAGCGAATAGAAATCATCGTGATTTGTCCTCTCCGATCTCCTCCATTCCCTCATTAGTGCAATGATGTCGTCGAAGACCTGTCTCGATCCGGCGGCAATTATCTGTTCCGGCGTCTGATCCAGGATCTCCTCGCAGGTATAGCCGCAGAGGTTTTTTATCGACGGGCTCACGTAGGTGAAGCGTGCATCGAAGTCCAAGACCCATATCGTCTCGGCGATGTTGTCCGCGATGAGGCGGTAGCGCCGCTCGCTTTCGGCCAGCTCGATGTGCTTGCGCCTGAGCTCGTCGGTCCGCAGCGACACCAGCTCCTCCAGCCGCTCCCTGTGGGTCTGCAGCTCCTCCTCGATCCTCTCCCTCTCCTCGATCTCACCCCTGAGGAGGGCGTTGGTCCTGTCAAGGGCGTTCCGCTCCAGAAGCAGTTTCTCCTGACGGTCCTCCATGCTTTTCTTGTATATGGTCCTGACGGATTCGTAGCTGAAGGTCAGCAGCGTCACGAGGAGCTGCAACAGGAGATGACGCGTCACGAAGGTCGTGCTGTAATGAAAGGCCCCGTGGGACAGCCGGTTGCCCGCGAACGCCGCGATGCTCACGAGGAAGAGGGAGAAGGTCCACAGGAGACCCTCCCTCTTACCGAACATGAAAAAGACCACCGTGGGGATCGCCAGATACCAGAGGCTGGAGGATCCCTCGTTCACCCCGGTATAGAGCCAGTAGGTGCTCCCGAGAATAAGGAAGAAGACCCCCAGACGGAAGAGCGGCGCCCCCCGGCGCAGCCGCCTGAGGAGCAGTATCGCCCCCACGAGCAGCCCTGAGAGGGCCAGGTCCGTCATGCCGAAGAGGTATTCCCCGTTTCGTATCTTTTCGATGCCGAAAACACCGATCATGGGAATGGCCAGGGAATTGAGCATGATGAATATGATCCGCCGCGACCGCTCCTCCGTATCGATGTCGGTGCGGTGGATCAGAAGGCGGAACAGGAGATCGAAGATGCGCGTTATCCGTTGCATACCCATCCATCACGGAGCCCGGCCCCCCCGCATCACCGTCGGCGGCCCCGGGCAGAACAGTGCGATGAGTCTACAGAAGTACAATAATACTGCAATCCTTTTATGACCGGCTGACGGCGTCTGCTTGCAGCACCCGGTCCGCTCCCCGCCGCCTAGCTGTCCTCCTGAAGGACGTAACCGCTTGCCTTCTCCCTGTCCCCCACATAGTGGCGTGCCGCGGCCATCAGGGCCACCGCACCGATGATACCGCCGACACCGGCGAACATCAGCGCCACCTTGAGGCCGTGGGCGCCGCCCCCCAGCCGGTCCGAGGCATACCCGATGAGCAGCGGGGCCCACCCGCCCCCCAGGACGTACATGCTGAAGGAGTTCATACCGAAGGCCATACCCTTGCGATCCGGCGTCGCCACGTCCTGCGTTATCGCGGCGAATGCCGGAGCGGGAATGACCATGACCAGCCCCAGGACGACCGCGAAGGCGACACCTATCCCGCGCATCTCGAACAGTATCGTCAGCACGTAGGCGAGAGACATGACCAGCATCGACACAAGGGGCACCGTTATCCTGCCCCGGGGATGCCGCTTCGTCCAGTAATCCGTAAGGATCCCCCCCAGGGGAGCCCCGATTATTGCCAGCAGACTTACGATGCCGATGAGCATCCCCGCCTCGTCCTCGCTGATCCCCTGGGCCCTCATTATGTAGGCGGGCCCCCACATCAGGAATGAGTAGACCGTGACGTTCAGCATCGCATTCCCCACATAAATCCACCGCAGGGTCGGTATCCTGAAAAGCGCAATCCCGGTCCTGAAGAGCCCCATGGATCTCCCCGCGTCGTCCACCGTTTTCACGCTGCGGTAATCCTTCATAAAAAGGGCAAGGGCCCCCAGTATGATGCCCGGTACCGCGAAAATGAAGAAGGGGACCCTCCAGTTGCCGAAATGCCGTGACAGGAAGCCGCCCAGTATGACGCCGAGCCCGATTCCCAGCGGTATGGCGGCATTGAACATGCCCATGGCCCGCGCCCGCTCCTTGACCGGGTACACCGCGGAGATCATCGCCGTGCCCCCCGAGGCGAATCCGGCCTCACCCATCCCCACCAGTGTCCGCGGGACCAGTATCCCCAGGAAGCTGCGGCCAACCCCCGTGAGGAAGGTAAAGGCGCTCCAGAACAGGGCCATGAGGCCCAGGGCCTTCCGCCGGCTCCATCGGTCCACAAGGTACGATATGGGAAAGGCGAAGAGGGCGATTGAGAGGAGGAACACCGTCATGATTATCCCGGCCTGGGAGTCACTGAGCCCCAGGTCCTGCTTCATCGGCTCCAGGACCACGGCGAGGACCTGCCGGTCCATGCAGTTAATCATGTAGAGGAGAGAGCAGACGATCAGAATATAGAGCGACTGCCCCCTGCGCACCTTCAACTGCTGTTCTTCAATTATACCCTTTTTTTTCCTCTCCATCTGGTCTGCACCTCCCAATTCAGAATCCGCGATATCAGCGGTTACGTTCGATCCCCGGCGGCCTATAGAAACGCCAGCATCCTTGCGGGATTGCCCCTGGTCAGGGCATCGATCTCATGGTCGGACATGCCCTTGCGCCGCATCATCGGGAGGACATACTCCATGAGGTAATAGTATCCCTCGCCGCCGAAGCGGGTCAGATGTATCTTCCTGCAGATATCCTGCGACACCAGGATCCTCTCCAGGTGGCCGGCATCGATGAGCTTCATGATGAAGTTGATGCGAACGGCATCGTTGGGCATGTCGATGGGGGCGGTGGGGAAATAACTGTACTCCTGGCCGAAGAGGTCGAACTCCAGGCAGCAGCCGGTTTCCGCCAGGGCCACCATCGGCTCGATATCGAAATAGGTCCGTTCGATATGGCACATGATGCACCGCTCGGGATCCCCCTTCTCCTGCAGTATCACCTCCACGGCGTGGCGCGGCGCCTCGTGATGCTTCCCCGGATGGATGCTCAGGGAGGCGCCGGTTTCCCTCTGCGCCCGGACCGCGGCCCGCAGCACCCTCTCCTCATCAGGATGCACCGGCCAGGAAAGCCCGATCTCGCCGATGATCCCGGCCCTCACGCCGGTGCCCTCGATCCCCTCGGTGATTTCCCGGACGAACCGCTCGGCGATCCGGGACTCATCGAGTTCCGCGATTTCTGGCGGGTGATACTGGTGGGAATACAATCCCGTGCCTGCCACGATGTTGACCCCCGTCCTCTCCGAAACCCGGGCGAGCGCCTGCGGATTCTGAAGGAGGCCGCAGACGGTCTGCTCCACAAGGGTCCCCCCTCCCATTCTCTTGAACACCCCCATCTCGTAAACGGCGTCCTCCTCGCTCTCCAGAGACAGGTTTTCGACATTGGATGCCCAGTTGCGCCGCAGTGACCCGAGCTTCTCCATGATGATCGGCTCCCCCCTGGCGCTGCGAAATGCCTCCGGCAGGAGGTTTATGAAGAGGTGCTCGTGGGATAGCACGAAGCCCAGTTCACCGGGCTCGATTGCCCCCCGCACCGTCTGAATCCTCCCCTTCAACCCTTCCATCATCGCACCTCCCAGCAGAATTGCGTCCCTTTAAGGTCACCATCAGCCCTTCCCCTCATTACGATCATTCATAGATCACAGATCACGACAGGAGGGCGTCTATGGGGGTGTAGTCCAGCCCCCAGGCATCGGCGATCGCCCTGTAGGTGACACTCCCCTTCACCACGTTGGCGCCCCGCCGTATCTCCCTGCTCTCCCGCATTGCATTCCTCCACCCGCTGTTGGCGATATGGACCGCATAGGGGAGTGTCGCGTTGGTCAGGGCCCGCGTCGCCGTTTTTGCCACCGCACCCGGCATGTTGGCCACGCAGTAATGAACGACACCGTCTACCTCGAAACAGGGATTGTCATGCGTCGTCGGCCGTGATGTTTCAAAGCAGCCCCCCTGATCGATGGCCACATCAACGATCACCGCACCCTTCTTCATACCCTTCAGCATCCCCCTGCTCAGAAGCTTCGGGGCCTTCGCCCCCGCCACGAGAACCGCACCGATGACGACATCCGCCTTCTTCACAAGCTCATCGAGAACGATGGCGTTTGACAGTATGGGATAGCAGTTCGCCGGCATGACATCGTCCAGATACGCGAGCCGCTCGAGGTTCGTATCGAGGACATAGACGACGGCCCCGAGCCCGCAGGCGATCTTCGCCGCGTTGATGCCGACGACGCCCCCCCCGATTATCACGACGTTTGCCGGCTCGACGCCGGTCACACCGCCCAGCAGGATGCCCATCCCCCCCTGGGGCATCTCCATGTACTTCGCGGCCTCCTGAGGGGCCATGCGCCCGGCCACTTCGCTCATGGGCACCAGAAGCGGGAGGGTCCCGTTGTCCCTTTCGATGGTCTCGTAGGCAATCGCGACCGATCCGCTCTTCACAAGGGCCCTCGTCTGCCCTTCATCCGCGGCGAGATGCAGATAGGTGAACAGGATCTGATCCTCCCTGATCAAATCATATTCCGAAGGCTGCGGCTCCTTCACATGCATGACCATATCGGATGTGTCGAATATCTCGGCAGGGCCATCAAGGATCACGGCACCTGCCGCGGCATAGTCGGCATCGCCATAGCCGGCGCCGCTGCCGGCGCCCTTTTCCACAAACACCTGATGCCCGTTTCTCCTCATGGCGATGACCCCGGCGGGCGTCATGCTCACGCGTTTTTCAGCCACCTTGATTTCTTTCAGCACTCCTACGTTCATGGGATGCGCTCCTTTTCATTTATAAAATGTTTTTCGTATGGCGGCGGCGACGGCGCCGACAATCGTGTCCACCTGGTCCTTCGTAACGGTGAGGGCCGGGGCGAAATTCATGATGCTGTTCATGCCGTGAAAGCTCGAATTGGTCCTTCCCACGATGACGCCCTCGGCGAGAACGGCGGCCATGAGAACCGCCATCCCCGTCTCCGTTATGGGCTCCCTGGTCTTTCTGTTCTGTACGAATTCAATGCCGCAAAAAAGTCCCTGCCCCCTCACATCGCCGACGCACTCGTATTCTCTCAGCTCCTCCAGCCTCTCCAAAAGGTAGTCGCCCACGATCCTGCTGTTCTCCACGAGGTTCTCTTCCTCTATGATCCTGATGCTCTCGAGGGCGGCCGTCAGCGAAGCGGTGCATCCACCGAAGGTGCTGATGTCCCTGAAATAGTTCAGCCTCGTTTCCGGATCGCTCGGGTCATTCAGGAACACGTCGAAGATGTTCTGCTTCACGACGGTTGCGGACAGCGCGCCGTAGGAGCTGGCGAGCCCCTTCGCCATGGTGACCATGTCGGGATCGACGTTATAGTGCTCATAGCCCCAGAACCTGCCGGTCCGCCCGAAGCCGCACACCACCTCGTCCATGATCAGCCATATGTCGTATTTTCTGCAGATATCGCGGAGAATGGGATAGTACTCCTTTACCGGCTTGAGAATACCCCCCCCGGCCGTGATCGGCTCGACGATACACCCGCCTATCGTATCCGGCCCCTCGGCGAGGATCTTTTTCTCGACATTCCGCGCACAGTCGATGTCGCAGGAACCGTAGGTTTTGTCGTAGGGACACCGGTAGCAGACGCAATGGGGGAACTCCACGAATCCCTCGAGAAAGGGACCGTACCCCTGCCTCCTCTGGGCCTGGCCGGTGGAGCTCAGGGCCCCCAGGGTGGTTCCATGGTAATCGCGGTCACGGTACATGATCTTGTACTTCCCCTTCCTATCGTGACTGATCCATGAAGCCTGGCGGATTATTTTGTAGGCCTTTTCATTGGCCTCAGAGCCGGAGTTTGAGAAAAACACCTTGCCGTGCTTCGGCAGCTTCTCCAGCACCTTCTGGGCCAACTGCACCGCCGGCACCGTTCCGAAAACCCCGGCGAAATAGGGCATCTTTTTCAGCTGGGCGCACACCGCGTCGGCGATGGAATCCCGGCCGTAGCCCACAATGACGCTCCAGACCCCGCCCGATGTGGCATCGAGATATTCCCTGCCCCTGATATCCTTTACGTTGAGACCATCCCCCTCCACAATGATCATCTGCTCCTGCGAGTCAAAGCATCTATGGGGCTTCAGATGATGCCACAGGCTCTCCCTGTCCCCCCTGACGATCTCATCGGCATCATACTCCAGCCAGTCTTTCTTTGCTTCCATACCCTCCCCCTTCGGGATATTCGACGTTTAGGGACATGCTGTATTTCAGAGGACGCATGTCATCGCCTTTTCAGTCTGTCCATGAGCTTCAGGTACCACAGGCCCGCCTTCTGGGCCAGGTCCGGCCCGTCAGCCGCTCCCTCCATGACGCCATCACCGTCGGAGACGGCGGGCCTCTTCGCCTGAGGACCGTAAAAGTCCATCATCATGTTGACAACGTTCTTTTTGATCATGCCCCGGAGCGGGATCCTGGAGATCATTCCGTACATCGCCGCGTCCCCGATGGAGGCCGCCTCCGGATGCTCCTGCGCGTATCTGACCGATTTCTTCAGATCGGCGATATACTGCTTTATCACGGTACGATGGAGGGGGGTCACCATGGCGTGGAGGCAATCGGGTCGCTGCTGACGTTCGATCTGCCATCCCCTCTCCACCATCTGGTCCCCCACCACGTAGATGTTGACGTCCTTTGCCGTGGACCGGTATGAGATGAGGCTCATGGTGGGACTGCCGTTGACCTCCAGCTGGGGAATCGAATTGATGCCGTCGATGAGCCGGCGTGTCGCCTCCATGGACTCCCCGGCGTGCTTGAGGTAATCCTTTTTCCCGATGGCCTGAAGCGCCCCCCAAGCGGCGGCGATGGAGCCTCCCGGCCGCGTACCCAGAATCCCCATGGACGCGAAAATGCCGCCCGGCCAGTTTTCGTAGACGAAGATCTGGTATTTCATTATGTTCACGTCCCGGTAGAGAATCGTCGAGGCCCCCTTGGCGCTGAATCCGTATTTATGCGTATCGGCGGAAATCGACGTGACCCCCGGGACCCTGAAATCCCAGGGGGGGACATCGTAGCCCAGCTCCTCCACGAAGGGGAGCATATAGCCGCCCACGCAGGCATCCACGTGGAGCGGTATGCCGTTCTTCACGGCGATCTCGCCGAGCCTCTCGATGGGGTCGACGATTCCGTAGGGGTATTCCGGAGCGGATCCGAGAATCATGATCGTCCGCCGCGTTATCATCTTCTTCACCGCATTGACATCGAGACGGAAATTCCTGTCAAGGGGGGCGCGGACCGTTTTTACGTCGAAATACTTCGCCCCCTTTTCCCACGCGCAATGGGCCGTGTCAGGGATGATCATCTCCGGCTTCTTGATCCAGGGCTTTTTGTCCCGCGCCATGTCGCGATAGGTCTTTACCGCCAGGAGACAGCTTTCGGTCCCCCCCGCCGTCATGACGCCGCACACGTTCTCGTCGCCGCGAAGGAGCGATGCGGTCATGTCGACGACCTCGGTCTCAAAGCGTTTCAGGCTCTTGAAGACCATCGGGTTGAGCCCGTTAGCCGAGAAATAGAGATTGTAGGCCTCCTGCAGGAATCTCGTGTGTTCCTCGCCCAGGTAATAGACGAGACTCCAGGTCCTGAGTTTTTTATAATCCGGATCCTCACTGCCGTACTGTTTCATCATGTCGATGATATCTTTCTTTTTCAGTCCCCGCTCGGGAATGGATATACGTGTTCTTTTCATACGCGACCTCTCACAAATGATATTTCAGACTGCATCGGCGTCACGGGATTCACCCGACGGCTTCAGAGCAACAGCCTGAACAGATAGGCCATGGATATGCCGAGGTAATTGCCGATGGCATAACCGATGATCCCGGTGGTTACCCCCGACAGTATCACCTCCCTGTTCCGCAGCGCGCCGGCGACCACGGGAACAAAGGGGGGCGAGCAGCTCGCCGACACGGAGGTGATGATGAAGGTATCGGTGTCTATCCTGAATATTCTGCAGAAGACAAAATGCACCATCATGCTGCCGTACACGCAGATGGCGATGAAGATCATGATGTCAGGCCTGACGTCCACGACAACGTCGAAATTAGCCATGGAGCCGACGACGAGGCAGAAGATATAGATGACGTACATCCCCAGATGGAAGGTCTTGTCGATGCGCCTGATCCTGGGGATGAAGGAGGCGCCGATGCCGAGGCTCGTTATCAGCAGGATCGCCACCGAGGTGACATAGTGCTGCGGGAAAAGCGAGCTCACCCCACCCGAAATCGCCACGATGCCCAACGACAGCGCCAGCGCCGCTGCCAGGGGGAGGAGCTTCCTGAAGGACAGTATGCCGGCATAGGAATGAATGTCCTCGACCTCAAGGCCATCGGCGGCATCAGGGGCTTCAGTATCGGGGACGCTTTTTTTGAATGCCGGCAGGAATTTCAGGAAAACCCTCTGGGCGATGGTAATACAGAATACGATATACAGGATCGATACCACCGTGTCGTAGGTATGGACGATTATATAGGTCGTCGCATCGACGTTCAGGGCCGCCTTTATCGCCGCCAGATTGGGGGTGCCCCCCGTATATACGCCGATGGCCATTCCCGCAATGCTCCAGGCTTCAGGATTTGTTCTCTTCAAGTAGAAAAACCCTGCTGTTGCCACCAGGACAATGGCGATGACGGCAAAAAACATCGACAGTATCGTCCTGCCGGCGAGACGGCTCCATCGCCTGACGTCGATGGAGAAGAGGAGAAGCGGCAGGGCGATTGCCACCGCCGCTTCGGATATCATCATCTGGTATTTTTCAGCGCCGGCCGGGAGAATGCCGATATTGCCGGCGGTTATTCCGGCTATATAGCAGATAAGAACCGCCCCCACCTTATTGAAGGCCGGGAACCGGTAACAGAGAGAGATCACCGCAGCGGGGAAAAGAATGTAGAAGGCGATGAGAAGGGGGATGCCCACAATCTACCTCTCCATGGAACCTTTCGCATAAATCCATCCCTTGAAAAAAACGTGGTTGACTTAATTGAAGGTATATTTCATTATCATGAATTATTTTTCACTATAATGAAATGTAATGACAACCCCGAAAATTGTCAATATAAAAATGATCAATTCCGAGCAAAAAGGGATTCCCGCAAGGAGGAGCGGGAAAAAAACAAGGACCTCAGGGGAGTACATGTGATTCTAAGGGCGAGCCGGTGGGAAAAGGTAAAATTGGTTTGCAAATCTGGCCACGCTTGATACACCGATGTTCGGATACAGGGGAGCACCGGAAATGATTTGCCCAAGGGGATGCACCATGCCTCTGCCGACTTCTTATTGCCGTGGAAGCAACAGCGGAAACAACAACTGGATGAAGGGCCTGCACAATGAAGGATGAAAGCAGAAAAAACTGGGAACGCCAGCAGCGGAAGAACAGGATCGTCGATTTCGCCCAGGAGGTCTTCTTCAGTAAGGGCTATGACAGCGCCACCATCGAAGAGATCGCAAAGGCCGCCGGCTACAACAAACGGACCCTGTACATGTATTTCAAGGATAAGGACGACCTCTTCCTCGCGGTGGCACTGAGGGGCCAGGAGCTGTTCCACTCATACCTCAAGGATGCCGTATCGCACAGTCCGGCGGGGAAGCCGAAGATACAGCATCTCAGCTCAGCCTTTTACCGCTTTTCCAGCGAGTACCCGGATTTCTTCAATCTCATCATGACCTACGAACTGCGCCTCCATATCTATTACAACCCCGATTACTACGAAAACCGGGAAAGCTATGCGGCACAGTGCCAGCTCATCTCAAACCAATGCGGACAGATCGTTATCGATGCCATTGCAGCCGACAAAAGCGAGAAAATGATATCCTCCCATCTCACCCCCCAGCAGCTCATGCTCATATTCTGGGGCCAGGTCTTCGGAGTGATGCAGATCATTCTTACGAGAAAAAAGCTGTTCCGCAACTTCTACGGCATCACCCATGAGGACCTCTACAACGAATTCATCACAATGGGGATTAAGTCGCTCCAGCAATAATCATATGAAAGGTGGATTCTGACAGGGTTATTCATGTGCACAACGGCGCCCTTGCCGCAACAATGAGTGGATCACAGTGAATCAGGCGATGAGGGGATTCCGCTACCGCTGCACCATGAGGGAGCGGGGGGACGGTTCCGTTCTGCGTTGGGCAACCCTTCGCACAGCACGCGGAAGGACGCCGCAATAAAGTGGATGTTCAAATATGCTTTGTGCATGTTGTTCGGCAACTGATCTTCTTTTTATAGGATTTATTGCCATGGAGCGGATCATTGTTGCGATTGTTATTGATAAAATCAAGGCTATGTTGTATACTTCACATTAGCTTTTTTAAACACTATACATCAACAGGATGGGGTGAAAGCTATGTTCAGAGATTTTATTGTAAGACCGGGCAAATTCGTGGCGGAAAGGTACCGCGACGACAGCGTCATGATCCAAAAGCAGGCGATCATCTTCATATACATCACCCTCACCTGCGCGATCCTCTGTCCCCTGATTCTGATCATCCTTGTCGTAATCGGCACGATCCATCCCCTGATGGCGGCAATGTTCTTCGCATTGACGGTATTCCTGCTCTTCTTCCTCTGGCTCGCCTATAAAGGGCACTATACCGTCGCGGCCTCCCTCCTGGGAATACTGACAACACTCATCTTTATTATGAACAATGTATTTACCACACTGAGCAAGGCGCCGGGGACACTGATGCCGGAATTCGGCTTCACCTATATATACCTGTCAATCCCCATTGTGGTGACCGCCATGTTCTGCAGAAGGATCCAGGTGGTGCTCACCGGAATCTTCATCATCGCGTACGTCATAGCATTCGGTATTTACCTGCGGGGCATTGTCCATCCCGAATATACCAGAACCATCATGCTGATAACGGCGGACACCCTGATAAGCCAGGTTTTCATCACGCTGCTGAGCTACGGTTTTCTGGTGACCTTTCTCAAGATCATCGAGGTGGTGGAGGAGCGGGGACGGGAATCCTCCCTGCGGTATCAGAGGATCCTGGAAATGGTCGCCACCGTGGACACGGTAAAATCCGAACTGATCGAGATGGTCGACAGGGCCAACAGGAATTCCCACCAGCTCTCCGACAGCGCCCAGTCCCAGGCGGCGGGCATCGAGGAGATATCGACGACGATCGAGGAGATCGCCGCCAACGCCACCGGCTCCGCCGATATTGCGGTGGAGCAGGGGAAGCGCACCGAGGAGCTCATGGAGGGTATTCGAAAGCTCCACTCGATGGTGGAATACTCAGGGACACAGATGAGCAAGGCCAATACGATACGCGCCGGTCTTGAAAAACAGATAGAGGCATCAAACGGGGAGATAACCAGATCCTTCCAGATGATGACCAACGCCCAGAAGAGCTCCGGCGAGGTCGCCTCGGCCGTCATGGCCATCAACGACATATCGGATCAGGTGAATCTCCTGTCGCTGAACGCGGCGATCGAGGCCGCCAGGGCAGGCGAGTCCGGAAGGGGATTCGCCGTCGTTGCCCAGGAGATCGGGAAGCTGGCCGAACAGACGCAGCGAAACGCGAAATCCATCACCACCCTGGTAGACGGAACCGTCGGAGAGCTCCGGGACACGGGAAACGCCCTGTCCAAGGCGACAGAATCGGCCGGCGAGGTAATGTCCCTGGTGACGGAATTCGGCCAGTTGATCGCGGAGGTGGAGCGGCTCAACCAGGAGAACCTCCAGATGAACGACACGATCCATACGAAGGCATCAATGGTCCTGGAGGGGACCAACAACGTGAAAAACGCCATGCAGGAACAGCAGGTGGCGACAAATGAGATCTCCAAATCGGTGAACAGTATCAACGAATCGACGCAGGACCTTGCCGTGAAGTCGGCGGATCTGGCGGCCATCGCCGACAGGGTCGCCGCCATCATGGAGAGGCTGAAGCAGGTCTTCGCGACCTCCGCGTAGGAGGGACAGGGGCGTACGATCGGTGATGCCTCTTCCTGAGGACTGTCATGGTGCGTTCAATCAAGCATCCGGGGAAGATGACGTATCCCCCGGGCACGCCGGTTTCTACCCCTTCCTGAGCGGCGCGTGCTCCACCCGGTTCCTGCCGTTGTGCTTGGCCGCATAGAGGGCCTTGTCCGCCTGCTCCTTCAGCTCCGCCAGGGTGGAGGCAGTGGCCGGATAGCAGGAGAGCCCCAGGCTCACCGAGAGGTGCAGGTCCGGCCCCTCCAGGTTCTTCAGGAAGTCCAGCGCCTCCACGCTCTGCCGCACCTGCTCATTCACCGCCATGGCGGTCTCCAGGTCGGTCTCGGGCAGCAGGATGGTGAACTCGTCGCCGCCGTAGCGCGACACGATGTCGGTCTTCCTGAAGGTGCTCGTGAAGACCCTGGCCACCTCCACGATGTACTGGTCGCCCACCTCGTGGCTGTACCCCTCGTTCACCTCGCGGAAGAAGTCCATGTCGGCCATCACCACCACCAGGGGCGTCCCCTCGCGCTGCGCCCTGTTGAAGCGGCTCTCCAGCTCGCTCTCCATGTAGCGGCGGTTGTAGACGCCGGTGAGCTTGTCGGTGACGGCGCGCAGGCTCGCGTCCTCGCCCCACTTCACCATCTGGGTGATGACCTGGCCGCTGGCGTTGAGCCTGTCCGTGGTCTTGTTCAGCATCCCCTTCATGATGCTGATGGCCGGGTGGGGCGCCAGCTTCATGAGGTTGAAGAAATCGTCCTTGTGCAGGCGCAGGATCTCGCACTCCTCGTGGGCGATGCAGGTGGCCGAGCGGGGGGCGTTGTCGAAGATGGCCATCTCCCCGAAGAACTCCCCGGCCTTCAGGAGCGAGATCTCCTTCTCGGTGCCGTCCTGGACCCTTATGCGCACCGAGATGGCGCCGGCCTTGATGATGAAGAGCTCGTCCCCCTGCTCCTTCTCGCGGAAGACGGCGGCCCCCTCCTCGTAGCGCACCGGCTCCAGCTTCTGGGCGAACTGGTGGAGCTCCGACATCTTCAGACCCGAGAGCATGCGCACGGTCTTCAGGAAATTGATGAGCTCGTCCTCGCCGGCCGTGGCAATGAGCACCCCGTTGCCTCCCTTCTCCCGCTGCTCGAAGACCTTGGTGAAGGCCTTTTCCACCAGCTCCAGGAACTCCTTCTCGTGCTCCGGGTAGGAGGCCACGCCGAGGCTGAAGGTCTGCAGCAGGCTCTCCTTCCCCATCCTCTTCCCTATGTCGAAGGCGTTCATCTCCCTCCACATGACCTGGGCGATTTCGTGCGCCTCCTCCAGGGGCGTGGAGGGGAACACCACGATGAACTCGTTGCCGCGGTAGCGCACGGCGAAGTCCTGCGGCCGCAGTAGCTGCTGGAGCTTCCAGGTTATCGCCTGCAGGGCGCCGTCCCCCGCCTCGTGGCCGAAGGTGTCGTTGATCAGCTTGAAGTTGTCCGGCTTGATGACCAGGAGGCTGAAGACCGGCCCCAGGAAGGCGAAGTTCTTCGAGAGCTCGTCCTCCAGGTAGGTGCGGTTGTAGACCCCGGTGAGCTTGTCAAAGAACATCTGCTTTTTCAGCTCCTCGATCCAGCCGGCCTTTTCGCTGATCAGGCGGTGCGTCAGCCGCTGGCGTCCGGCGTTGACCGAGATGAGCTTGTGGTAGATCTTGGCGAAGATGTGGGCGTACTCGTCGAAGAACTGCTCCATGTCCACGTCCTCCCGCGGGAAGGCCAGGAGGGAGGTCTCCTCCGCCGCCGTGGCGTAGGCGGTGCGGTTGTCCTCCTCGAAAAACTCGAACTCGCCGAACATCTCCCCGGCGATGAACCGGGCGATGGCCCCGTCGGCAGCGTCAGCCTCCCGGGCGGCCTTCTCCATGCTGCTGGTGATGGCCACCTCCCCCCGGGTAATGATGAAGAGGGCCCTGCTCCTGTTCCCCTTCTCGAAGATCACCTCCCCCTTCCGGTAATTGTAGTAGCCGCTGCGGCTCGCCAGAATCTGCAGGTCGTCGTCCGGGAGATGGGAGAAGATGTCGGTGTTCCTGAAATATTTGGCGATGTCGCCTATGACTTTCTCTGCTAGTGCCGGCATGGCTGGTGGTTCCCCCTGTCGTTTCCGGGCCTGCCGGCGGTTCCGCGCACCGCAGGCATCCCGCTGTCATGATAC
>JAFGJK010000075.1 GCA_016929135.1 Spirochaetota bacterium
CGGTGTTAAGCGAGCCGCCAGGAAGGCGGCCTGTGAGCGCGAGACAGGAGGTCTCGAATGCGCTCACCAAGGGGGCCACGCGCATGGCCCCCTTGGCACCTTTGCCCGACCCGCCTCCGGGTCATAAAAAACGCCCCTCGGCTTGAGAGCCCCGGGCGGCAGCCCGCCCCTGCCGGGCAGGTACCGTACCCTCCGCAGGAGCCCCTCGGCTTGAGATCCCCCTTCCCCATCCCCTGTATGATCACCCCCCCGGCCCCCGCAGGGGGCGGCTGAGGCAATTAATCATTCGTACCGTGCCCCCTCGGGGGGCCAGGGGGGTCGTGCCTCCTCAGGGGGTCAGGGGGTCGTGCCCCCTCGGGTCAGGGAGTCGGCGTCACGCAGAATAGCTAAAAATACTTGCTATTTTCAATATAATCGACTGTACTATAAATGAGGTGGAACCATGAGCGATGAGATCCTGAGCCGCGAGGCCATACTCCTTGAACTGAAACGGCGCAAGGCCGAGCTGTCACGGCGCTACGGCATCACCCGCCTGGGGCTCTTCGGCTCCTATGCCCGCGGCGAGGCGAAAGCGTACAGCGATATCGACGTGGTGGTGGAGCTCGCCGAGCCGGACCTGTTCGCCCTCGTGCACGTGAAAGAGGCGCTCGAAGAGGATTTTCGAAAGAGGGTGGACATTGTCCCCTACGGGCCCTTCACGAATGAAAGCCTGAAGGCCCGCATCAACAGAGAGGCCGTGTATGTATGACAGGACGCTGGTGAAAGAAATCCTGTCGCAGATGATCGTGGCGGTGGGACGCGTCGAGCGGCGTTCGTCCCGCATCACCGCGCCGGCGGATTTCATCGCCACTGAAGAGGGATACGATGTGCTGGACTCGATATCCATGGCGCTCATCGCCATCGGCGAAAGCTGCAAGAACCTCGACAAGGTGACCGAAGGAGAGCTGCTTTCGCTCCATCCGGAGGTGGATTGGAAAGGCGTCAAGGGAATACGCGACGTGATAAGCCATCACTATTTCAACATAAACCCCGAGATCGTCTTCTCGGTATGCCGGAAACATGTTCCCGCCCTCAGGAAGGCATTGGAAGCCATGCTCCGCGAGGTCGAATAACGGCCATCCGCAGCAGCCATCGCCATGGTATGACCGTACGGCCCATGTGGCACCGATCTTCCCCTCTGGGGAAAAGACACCTTGCGCAAGGTAAGAAAAAACGCACCTCACCTTGAGAGCAAAAATCGACATTATACAGACAGTGGATCCCCGCTTTCGCGGGAATGACAAATTAATCGTATGCATATATTTCTGTATAATAATGAGCATTGAGCCTCACAGGACGTGAGGCGAATCGGGCTGCGGCCCGAGCTGTGGAAGCCGAACACGGGGCTGCGTTTCATAACATTCCCGCCCCGTGTGAGGCTGTGATCCACACGCGAGGGCCGCACAGGGCATATAATCAGCACTGAAGATCCAGCCCCTCCGGCGCTTGAGGAGCGCGGGGGAGGAGCCACGAGGAGGGGTGTCCGCGCCGACACCCCTCCTCGTGCCCCTTCGCTCACCTTGCGCAAGGTGAAAGCAAGCCCCCGCACTGCGCAAGAGCGAAATAACCACCCCGGCAGGACACCCCCTCAGGGGGTCAGGGAGGTTATCTCCCGAACACCTCCCCCAAACTGTACCGGAACACCTCGTCGAAGAGCTCCCTCGCCTCCCTCCCCCGCACCGGGGTCGGCCTGCTGTGGTCCTGCATGAGGAAGGGGATGAGCTCGGTCTGGACGTGTCGCTTCCCGTAGAAGTGGTGGCGCGCGATCATCCCCCTGCGGTGGTTGACCGTCTGCATCTGGTCGAAGAGGAAGTTCCCCAGGCCGTAGGAGATGAATTTCCCCCGGTGGAACTCCAGGCCCATGGCCCGGTGCGACGACGACGAGAGCATGATGGTGGCCCCCATCCCGGCCGCCTTCCTGAAATTCGCCTTCTGGATGTCGTGCGGCACCGGGTTGTCCTCGTTCCCCCACTGCATCGACACCACCACCACGTCCGCCTTCGCGACCGCCTCCCGCACCGCCGCCAGGTACTCCGCCTCGCTGAACCTCGCGGCGCCGGGTCCGTCCCCGGTCGCCCAGGCGGCGTCGGGCCCCCACTGGTTGAACCCCAGGAAGGCGAAGGTGACGCCCTTCACGGTCCGGTAGCGGACCCGCTTGGCGTCCCCCCTGTTTATGCCGCCGCCGAAGTAGGTCATGCCGGCCTTTTCGATCATGCCCATGGTTGCCAGGTTGTGCCGCCGGCCGTAGTCGTTGTTGTGGTTGCCGGTGAGCTCGATGACGTCGAAGCCGGCCTTCTCCAGGATGCCGAAGTAGCGCTTCGGCGAGCAGAAGGACATGCGGTCCGGGAGCGGGTAGGTGCAGGGGTCCAGGAAGGAGACCTCGTTGGAGGTGGCGGCGATGTCCGCCCCGGAGGTGATGGCGGCGGTGCGGCGCACCGGGGCGTAGAGGTCCCCCCCCGCCTCCACCCGGGCGATGAAGGCGCGGGTCATGGCGGTGGTGCCGGTCTGCACGAAGGTGACATGTTTCTCCTCGTCCCACGGCTCTGCCCCGGGCGCGGTGAAGGGGTAGTCACCCGCCGGGCCCAGGGTGTAGTCGTCCGCCACCCGCCCCCAGGGGAGCGACCCGCCCACGGAGAGGCACCTGAACCAGGGCCGGAGCCCGGATACGTCGCTTATCCCGAGAAAGCCCCTCTCCCGCCCCAGGGAGGGATCGGCAAAGTCACGGACCCGGAAGGCGAGCCCCGGGTAGCGGCGCCGCACCAGGTCCGCCTGCGGCGCATGCACGTACACCGTGATGGCGCCCCCCCCGGCGGTCCCCTCCAGCGAGGTCCCCCCCCCCTTCAGGATCCCGTCGAGCTCCCGCTCCGTCAGGCCCTCCCGGGGACTGGTGAAGTGCACCTGGACGAAGAGGGGCCCCTCCCCCCGGTCCCCCAGGAGGGGGCACTGTATGTTCAGCACCAGCAGTCCGGTCAGCACCGCCGCTCCCATCGCCGCACATCCCCGTTTCATCGCCATCCGCACCTCCGCCCCTTCTCTGCCGTCCGCGGCCCCCGCGGGGGCCCGGCGCGTGCAATCATGGGGCGGGGCGGCCTTTTCCGCAATGGAAAAACGCCCCGTGGCCGATTAAAAGGGCGCCGTCCCCGTTTCAGATTTGACAATTAGCGCCCCGCGGGGATAATCGGTGCATTACCGTACACGGGGGTGACGGCTCCATGCGACATCGTTTCTGCTTCCTGATCCTGTCGGCATCGCTGGCGATGCTGGTCTCCTGCGCCCCCGGGGCGTTGCAGGCGGAGCGCCCCCTCCGGGATCCCATCGCCGACGTTCCGGAGGACCGGCTGCTGGACGAGACGGCCCGCGTCATGGCCGGGCTGGAGATCCCGGACTCCTCCCCACTCCATGCCGCCACCCTGACGCCGGCGTACCTGAAGTACCGGGCGCAGATGGACGCGAGCTGGAGCGGCTTCCTCTCGGAGAACATGGAAAGTATCAGCCGGTGGAGAAACGACGCCATCGGCGACCGCTACGGCCCCACGGTCTTCTACCCCTTCAGCGGCCCGGACATCCTCCATCCCCTGCTCTTCTACCCCGGGGCCCGGGACATCCTGATGTTCGGCCTGGAGTCCCCGGGCGGCGTCCCCGAGGCGGCGAAGCTCGCGCCGGCCGAGCTCTGCCGGCAGCTGGCGGGCCTCCCGGTGGCCCTGGACTTCACCCTGCAGCACGCCTTCTTCGTCACCTCCGACATGATGCAGAAGGTGGGAAGGAACAGGTTCTGCGGCATCACCGGCATCATGATGTTCTTCCTGAGCCGCGGCGGCTACCGGGTGGTGCGGGCCGGGCCGGTCTCCATCGACCGGGACGGGAAGCTGCTTCATGGCCCCGCCGCCGGGTGGACCGTGAAGGGCGTGGAGATTGTCTTCAGGAAGGGTGGGGAGCGGCGGCGGCTCCGCTACTTCCAGCTGGACATCGGCGACGCCTCGCCGAAGCTCGGGCGCTTCCTGGCCTTCTGCAGCACCTATCCCCCCTTCACCACCATCATTAAGTCCGCCTCGTACCTGATGCACAACAGGGACTACTCCCGGATCCGCGCGGCGGTGCTGGAACGGAGCGAGTCGATCCTGCAGGACGACACCGGCATCCCCTTCAGGTATCTCAACAACAAGAAATGGAAACTCTCCTGCTACGGCAGGTACCACGCCCCCATCCCGGTGTTCCACAACTACCTGCAGCGGGACCTGAAGGAGCACTGCGACAAGCTCTCGGCGGGCCCCCTCCCCTTCTCCTACGGCTACGGCTACGGCTACGCCGACATGACCTACCACCTGGTGCGGGCGGAGCGGATGGTGGAGGCAAAATAGCATCCGCGCTGACAGCGCGGCGCCAGAGGTTGCCGGCGGAAACGAATCAGGTCCGCGAGATTGCGTCGATGGTTTTTATGGATTCTATCTCCTTCGACTTGTGCGCGATCTCTTCACGAAGATCATATTCCATTTGAAGGCCCAGCCAGAAATCCGGTGTCGTGCCGAAGAACCTTGATAACCGCAGGGCCGTATCGGCGGTGATGCTCCTGCGGCCTTTGATAATCTGGGATATCCTGGTCGGAGGAATTCTTGTTTCCTTGGCCAGCCTGTACGCGGAAATATCGAAGGGCATCAGGAATTCCTCCTTCAATACTTCACCTGGATGTATATTCGGTATCTTTCTCATTTCAATCGCACCTCATTCATTGATAATCCACGATTTCAACATCGAAGGCATCCGGGACTTTCCACAAAAAGCAAATCCTGAACCGGTCGTTGATGCGAATACTGTATAGCCCTTTACGGTCGCCCGTAAGCTTTTCGAGCCGGTTTGCTGGCGGCACGGCCAGATCCCTTAATTCCCTTGCACCTTGAAGCATGAACAGCTTACGCAAAGCCGCTCTCTGAATGGCTGCGGGTAACTTTTTCGAATATACCTGATTCCATATCTTTTCCGTCTCTGTACACTTGAATGACCCGATCATATATGATTAATAACGTTTTGCGTTAATAACGTCAAGTATTAAATGTCGGGCAGGAATCCCCGTTCGCCATTCCGGGGGATTGTCTCATGAAAATATCATACCATTCGTCATTTCAATACACTGCGAACGCAGCCGGGAAGGCGGGATATCCCATGAGCGGATGCCGGAAGCGTGAAGAGACCGTGGCGTGACAAACTCACCCGATCCCGGCGATCTCCCGGAGGTTCTCCCCCAGTATCCGGCGCCTGACCCCGGCGTCGGGGAAGGCCGCCTCGATCCGGCGCTTCATGAGGCCGTAGTCGAACCTCCCGTCCCTCCCGTGAAAGCCGTAGGGGCCGTCGGTGCCGAAGAGGCAGCGCTCGGCCCCCAGGTACTCCACCGCGGCCCGCATGACGCCGGCGTCCACGTAGCTGGTCTGGGAGAGGTCCACGAAGACGTTGCTCCGTGCCCGTATCTCGCGCCAGGTATCGGCGTAGCCGGGGAAGCCGGCGTGGGCGAGTATCAGCTTCAGGCCGGGCACCGCGTCGAGGAGCGCGGCGTAGTCCCCGTCCGGGCCGTAGCCCAGGTGGACCAGCATCGGCATGCCGGCCGCCGCCGCCCGCTCCGCCACGGGCGCCAGCTCCAGGGGCCTGTGGCGGTACCAGAAGGGGTGTGCCTTCACGCCGAGGCACCCCTTCGTGCCCCGCCATCGCTCGAACTCGGCCACCTGGTCCCTCTCCCCCCGGGGGTTCACAAAGACCCACCCCAGGAACCGGTCCGGGTGCGCCTTCACCGCCGCGAAGACCGGCCCGTTGTCGGGATCGAGGCGCAGGGGATACTCCCTCCCCAGGATCTTTATCCCCTTCGGGGTGAAGTTGGCGATAAAGGACTTCCCCAGGCGCCGCAGGGGGCGGCGGGTGAGCATGGGGATGAGCAGCGATATCAGGAACCGCGGCGGCTCCGGGAAGGGGTCGATCAGCAGCCCCATGAGGGCGGTCCTGTCCACCCCCGCTTCATCCATCCTCGCGATGAGCTCGTCCGGCGTGAACAGCCGCTCCTCCAGGTGGTAGTGGCAGTCGATGACCATGGGGGACCTCCTTCCCGAGCAGAATGCTGACGCAGGATATCGCGTCAAAGAAATTTGGATCAATCCCTCCATCATTCCGTCTCCATGATCGAGCCGGGGACAGACTCCGCGAAGTGGATAAACGCAATCCATTGTAATGAAAAAAATGGATTCCCGCTGGAGCCTGCCCCCGCACAGGCGGGGGCGGGAATGACGAATCAACAGTTGTATGTGTAATAGAATGCAACAGGCATAGTAGATGCATGGAACGGCGGGGATGTCAAGAACCTATTCGGGCGATGCCGTCACAGCTGGATCACCGGCCCCCCCTTCCCTATGGCCTCTTTGACACGCCGCTCCGCGTACCTGAGGACATCCCCCATGGCCTTCTGCGAGGCGGCCGGATCGCGCCGGGCCATGGCCC
>JAFGJK010000076.1 GCA_016929135.1 Spirochaetota bacterium
CGTGAATATCACGCTGTCATGAAAAAAACCGATAATTGTTGGAAGGTCTGAAAAATCGAGAATTTTTCAGACCTTTCTTAACTCATTTTTCCGCATTTGAGTTGAAATTTTTCACCCCTGCGGTACGTTGTATGCCGTTGGAGGAAAAACCGACCACGGAGCGGCGGATGCACCCGAAAAGCAACAACTATCTCCAGGAGATCATTTCCACCCTGGCGAGAGATGAGATCGATTTCATCATATGCGGCGGGGTGGCCCTGGTGCTCCACGGCATCGAGCGAATGACCATGGACCTTGACCTGTCCCTGAACATGAGCGACCGTAACCTGAAGAAATTCCTCGATGCGATGAAACGTCTCGACCTTGTCCCCAGGGCCCCCGTCCCGGCCGATTCCCTCCTGGACCCGGAAAAGCGGAGGCTCATGGTGGCCGATAAAAACGCCCGTGTCTTCACCTTCATCGACATAAACAACCCCTACCGGCAGGTGGACGTCTTCATCACCGACGCTCTCTCCTATGACGCCCTCAAGAACCAGACGGAGATGATCAGGCTGGGCGATCACCAGGTGCAGCTGATCAACAAGAGGGGCCTGCTGGAGATGAAGCGCGCCATTACCCCCCCCCGGGACAAGGATGTCTACGACATTCACATGCTGACCAAGATACTGGAGAAACAGCGCGAGGACTGAGAGTATGAGCACTGCGCATGACGACATAGAGAGGTTCAGGGAGCTGCTGCGGCAGGCCAGACCCGAGGACTTCGACGGGCACACGGAGTTCGAGCGGATGGCGCCGGAGGAGCGGCTCATGTGGCTCTCCCAGTGCGCGCAGTTCTGCGCGGAGATAAACGGCGTTTCCCGGTGAGGCGAAAGGACCCCCGCACCGAAAAAAATCGCAGTACCGCGGTTATCTGCTTGACCCGGACGGGACATCCGATTTATTTGTATATATCAAATATTGATGATGTAGAAATTTATGGAAGACCGGATCCTCTTTACCCTATCGAAGGCGCAGTACGCGCTGAAGGACCACCTGAAACGGGAATTCCGGAAGAACAACCTCCGGGTCTCACCGGGGCAGCTGGGCATCCTCTATCTTCTTAAAAAGCGCGACCTCCAGAGCATGGGGGAGCTGAGCAGAGCCCTCTTCATCGACAACTCGGCGATTACCCGCCTGGTGGACGCCCTGGAGTCCCAAAAACTGGTGAAGCGCATGCAGAACCGCGAGGACAGGCGTCAGTTCCTCATTACCATCACCGGGCAGGGGATCGAATGCGCCGACCGGTCGCGGGAGATCGTACGGGTGACCAATGATCGAATCAAATCAGGCTTCAGCGCCGATGAGGTCGACGCCTTCCTGAGGATCCTGGAGGGGATGTGGGGAAAATTCCACGGGTAAAACTGGGCCAATTATTTGATATAATCAAATTTTGATTATATATAATTTCTTTCGTCGGAGGTATATCATGAGCGTCGCGCTGAAAATGTTCAACCGCCTCAGCCCCATCCCCCTGGGGAAGCGTGTCTTCTCCCGCATCCTCTGCCTCAAGGCACCATACTTCAGGGGCATCAGGCCGCTGTTCTGTGAGCTCCGCCCCGGCCACTGCGAGGTTTCCATGAAAAACCGCAGGGGCATCCACAACCACCTGGGTACGGTGCACGCCATTGCCATGGCGAACCTCTGCGAGCTCACCGGGGGGACCTGCATGGAGGTGTCGGTTCCCGGCGACCTTCGCTGGATCGCCAAGAGCATGAACATCGAATACCTCAGGATCAGCAGGGAGGACCTGAGGGCCACCTGCGACATCGAGGTGGAGCGGTGGGAGGAAAAGCGGGACTACCCGGTGACGGTGCACGTGAAAAACGGCAGCGGGGACGAGGTCTCCCGCGCCGTGATCTCCATGTACGTCTCCGGAAGGAAGCGGCGATAGCGGAGGGGGGGAAGGCCCGGACCGGCGTCCGGGCCCATGGTTCACGCGGTCAATTCCTCGGCGTCGCCCCTCCCCCGGCCGTTCCCCGGGAACGGTGCAGGCGAACCCCCCGCCGGCTCCTTGGAAATCCCGCCGGCCGAGACGGCCCTGCCCGCCGACTCCGCGGCGACCCTGAAATAGTTGATCAGCCGCAGGAGCTGCTGGGCGTTGTCGCTGAGCATCTCGGCGGTGGATGATATCTCCTCCGCGGCGGCGGCATTGTGCTGGGTCACCTGGTTCAGATCGCCCATCCCGGCGTTGATCTGGGTGACCCCTGTATCCTGCTGCTCCGAGGACACGGTGATGTCCTGCACCAGCTCCGCCGTGCGCCTTATGGCCGGCACGATCTCCTTGAGCAGGGCGCCCGCCTTCTCGGCGATCTCGACGCTGCGCTTCGCCAGCTCGCCGATCTCCTGCGACGCCATCTGGCTCTTCTCCGCGAGCTTCCGCACCTCCCCGGCCACCACCGCGAAGCCCTTGCCGTGCTCGCCGGCCCGCGCCGCCTCGATGGCGGCATTCAGCGCCAGAAGATTGGTCTGGTACGCGATGTCCTCGATCAGGAGCGTCTTGCCGGCAATCTGCTTCATGGCATCCACCGTGTTGGCCACCGCGTCACCCCCCACCTCGGCATGCTGGACGGTGTTCTGGGCGATGGAGTCGGTGTTCCTGGCGTTCTGGGTATTGCTGGCGATGGTCGAGGCGATCTCCTCGAGCGACGAGGCGATCTCCTCCACATTGGCGGCCGACTCGCTCGCCCCGGAGCTCAGACCGCCGGCGGTGGCGGAAAGCTCCTCCGCCGAAGCGGCGAAGGCATTGGCGCTGTCGCTGATCTCCCTTATGAGGATCGAGAGCCGTTCCGCCATGAGCTTCATCGCCCCCTGGAGCTTCCCGATCTCGTCGCCGGAGCGGACGTCGATGGTGGCGGTGAGATCGCCGGAGGCTATGGCGTCGGTCAGCGAAACCGCCCTGGCGATGGGCCTGGTGATGAACCCGGTTACGAACACCGCGAAGAACATGCTGATGACGATCGCAACCACGGAAACGACGATCAGCATCAGCTCCGTCCTCTCCATCAGCCGGTGCATCCCCTGGTTTGTGGCCGCGACGTCCCTGGCGACCAGTCCGTTGATCTCGCCGAGCAGGCCCTGGACCTCGCGGAGGCTCGCCATCGTCACATCCTTGAACACGGCAACGGCACCGGCGGCGTCGCCCCCCTGGAGCCTGACCTTGATGTCATCCACCGAGGCATGAAGCCGGCTGTGGGGCTCCTCGATCCTCTGCAGAAGGGGCCTTATCCCGGGGAACATCGTCTCGGCCCCCTGCCGCTCCCTGCCGTAGTACCATTTTCCGAGCTTGCATTTATGCGGATCCGCTTCGACATTGAGCATCTCCGCCGAGCCGTTCACCAGCGCGTTCTGTACCTGGGTCACCCACTTGAGGTGGTCCACCTCGCGCTCCTTGAAGGAGTACAGAAGACCTCTGCTCACGGACACCTTGTCAACGTCGCGACCCATCACATTGAAGCCGTAGATGGAGAAGAAGCCGTTGACCGCGAGAAAGATGAGAACGACCCCGAAAGAGATCATCATCTTGTATGAAAGTCTGAGATTTCGCCACTTCATAATCACCCCGTGTCACTGAATTTTCAAAATGCTTCCCATGATACCAAAAATAACAAAGGAGCGGCAAAACAGACAGTGGTGGATTCATTGAAAATAATGTCACGAAAAACCGGCAGGGTGCGTCACGCATACCGCCAGCGGTCTGTAGCGGATATCGTTAGCTGCAGCATAATACAGCACCGCCCCTGCGCAGGATGCCCCTTCAGGCGTCGGCCGCCCGGCTTTTGGGGCCCACACGCCGGCTACAGCCCACCCGGCCGCGTCCGCAGGGGACGATAAAAATTGCTTGAATAATTTCCCCCCGATGCTGATCCTGTATCGCGATACCGCGTCGCACCACGAGTCCCGGCGGCGTCTGGATCTGACGGGGACGTGGACACGGGCCGATCGCGGCAGGGAAAATCTATGCCAGGAGCGATACGATGAAATTTATCAACATTCTATTCCCCATAAATCTGGATTCAAAAAACCTCTCGCACCTCCCGAAGGCCCTGGAGCTTGCAAAATCGCTGGGATCACGGATCCATTTTCTCTACGTGAACGACCCCATGGCGGGCTACCGCCATCCCACCGACCGCGAGGACGCGGTATCGCTGAAGGTGAGGGAGAACGCCAGCGCAGAGCTCATCGACTCCATGGATGTGGTCTACGCGGTGGCCAAGGGGAACCTGGACGAAGAGGTGAAGAAATACTGCACAAACAACGCCGTCGACCTCATCGTCCTGGGACACAAGCACCGGGGGAAGCTCTACTCCTCCATGTTCGACAGCCCCGACGAGAGCATCATCGACGCCATACGCATCCCGGTGCTGATAATGCCGAAGAACTAGACGCCCCGCTCCCGGCGCATCCCGGCGGCATGGGTCCGCCCCGGCATAGCGGCGCGAGGGGACTCCATTTTACTGGCCGTCCACGCCCAGCGTGGCTATATTGACTGTAGCGGATGGAATGTCAGCGGCTTCCCCATGAACAGCGGATACTACGACAAGCAGGGAAACCTGATCGATTACTACACGCTCTTCAACGTCCCCTACGAGGCGCCGGAGCGGGAGATTAAATCCGCCTTCCGGGCCCTCATCAAGCGCTACCACCCGGACACTGCGGCCCAACGGGACGAGGACGCCACGGAAAAGATCGATCTCATCATACGGGGATACCGTATCCTGGCAGACAGCCATTCCCGGAGCGATTACGACAGCATCCTGCTGCACCGCGCGGTGGCGACGCCGGCGGCCTACCCGGTGGTGCCGGCGAAACGGATCAGGTATTCCGCGCTCCTGAGCGAGATGCTGAAGTCCCGGTTCCTGCCGCGCCGCATCAGCCGGAAGGACATACTCTACAACTTCGGACAGGAGATCGAGATCCACATCACCATGTCGGAGGCGAAGCGCGGCGCCCTGGCCTACGTGATGCTCCCCTCCCGGATGCACTGCCCCTACTGCGCCGGGAGGAATACCCAGTGCCACGTCTGCAGGGGGCTCGGGAGGATCGCCACCACCTCGCAGCTGGAGGTGGCCATCGCTCCGGGGGTGGCCAGCGGGACCCTCATCGACGTGGACCTCATGAAGATGAAGCCGGACCGGCTCACCCACTTCAGGGCCAGGAGCGTGCGCATCCGCATCAGCGTGATGCAGTAGCGCCGCCCCCCGCGGGCGTTTCCGGCCGCGGACGATAATTCCCGCACGGGCATTGACAATTATATATCTTTTTAGTATATTTTAAAATATTTAATAATTGAGGAGCACACATGAAGATAACACTATCAAAGACGGCACAGGAGAAGCTGGAAGAGGCGATGCAGAGCTCCGGCCTGAAGAGCCCGGCCCTGCGCCTGCTCTACCAGGGGTACGGGTGAGGCGGTCCCCGGCTGGGACTGGCTCTGGACGAGTCGGATCAGACAGGTGATACGGTCATACTGGAAAATGACATCCCCATACTCATGGACGAGCACACGAAGAAGATGGTGGAGACGGCCAGAACGGTCATGATCGACTACCATGACGCGGGGTACGGCAGGGGCTTCATCGTCCAGGCCGGATCGAGATGCTGACACGGGGGATGCCCCGAAACAGAGGTCTTCGCCGCGAGGCCAGGGAGCGCAGGACCTTACTGTGTGCGGGATAGGCGATCGCGAACCAGGCCGGCAAACCTCCTCTGCTGGGCCTCGGTCAAGACCGGCGCCTTGGGCCCCAGGGGGCTGTTATCAATGGCCGAGTGACGGTGCACCGCACCCGGTATCATCATGAAGGCCAGGTCCTCCGGCGGCAGCAACACCGTGGCGCCCCCCCTGGTGAAGGCCATGAAATCCCGGTGATGCACCCCCTCGTAATCGCCGGAGATGCTGCGGTACGCCACGTCCCCCTCGCAGTGGCACATGCCGTCAGCATCGCCCATGACGAAGCGGAACATCTTCGTCCCCCGCACCGCCGCGATGCAGGAGGGGGTTCTCAGGCGGTAGGTGCCGCCCTTAACGAGCTTGCTCACGCGGAACCAGAGGCTCCCCCTGTCGATCGCCACCGTCCGTTCACTCCCCTCCACCGATTCAAGCCGGAAGAGGGCGTTCTCCTGGATCTCCACCTGGGCGATGCCGCCGTTGAGATCAGCCACCACGAGTGAACCGGCGCCGGTCTCGATGGCGTCACCCTCCTTCAGCTGAACGCCCGCCTTCGCCTCCAGCTTCTCGCCCCCCCTGACGATCCAGGCATGGCCCAGCACCATCCTGACCGAGTGCCCGGATGACGGCTGCCCGCCGCAGCCCAGGAGAAGTGAGAGCAGGGCCACGGCCGCGCCCGACCTTCCGATATTTCTCATGGGAACCTCCTTTATAGGAATTCCCGGCGGTACGCCGGGCCGGCGGCCCCCTCTGCTACAGCTTCTCCATCACGTCCAGGAAGGTGGTGATGGGCTGCGCCCCGGTGAAATCGTGCTTCTCGTTCATCACCACCTTGGGGACGCCGCTGACGTTGTACTTCACCGCCAGGTGCGGGAAGGTGGCGGTCTCCACCATGTCGGCCCTGATCTTCCCGTTCTCCAGGGCCAGTCGGTGGGCGGTGCTGACCGCATTGGGGCAGTAGGGGCACCCCAGGGAGACGAACACCTGGATATGCACGTCCCTGTCGATAGCCGCGATCCTCTCGGCCACGGCCTTCGGCAGCGGCTCCCGCTTGCCCGAGGTCTCCAGCAGGGCGTTCAGGAAGGAGTTGATCTCGTACCCGCCGGGGATCCCATAGAATCTGATACCGGTATCTCCCCCCTTCCCGTCCAGGAGCAGGATTGCCGGAACCTTGTCGATGTCGTGCTGCGCCGCCTTCTCCTTGTCGGTCACGAGGTTGTAGGTCTGCACCTTCAGCTTCTCGTTGAGCGAGGCGATCTCCTCGATGAAGGACCTGGTGTCCCTGCAGGTGAAGCACTCGATCTCCTGCGAGAAGAAGACCATCGTCACCGGGTCCCCCATCCTCGCCAGGATGGTCTTCAGCTGGTTCCGTACGGTGTCGTCGAACAGTGCCATGCGAACTCTCCTTGTCCTATTTTTGCGTCAGTATGTACTCGGCGGCGGAGAGGGCCGCCTTCGCCCCCTCGCCGCCGGCGATGATGATCTGTTTGAAGGGTACTGAGGTGACGTCTCCGGCGGCGAAGATCCCCGGCCTGCTGGTGGCGCAGGCGCTGTCCACCACGATCTCACCGGATTCGTTCATCTCCAAGAGGCCCTTCACGAAGCCGCTGTTGGGCACCAGGCCTATCTCGATGAAGATCCCCTGCACCTCCAGGTTCCTGGTCTCGCCGGTGCCGACGCTTCTGATCGACACGCCGCGCACCCGCTCCTCCCCCAGGATCTCCGTCACCCCGTGGCCGTAGATGATCTCCACGTTCCCATATTCCCCGAGGCGGTCCACCAGTATCCTGTCCGCCGTGAGCGAATCCAGATTCTGCACCAGCACCACCCGCGAGGCGACCTTTGCCAGGTCGATGGCGCTCTCGATGCCGGAATTGCCGCCCCCCACCACCGCGACATCCTTCCCGGCGAAGAAGGGGGCGTCGCAGGTGGAGCAGTAGGCCACCCCTCGGCCCGTGAGCTCCCGCTCCCCCTTCACCCCCAGCCTCCTCCAGGACTTTCCGGAGGCGATGATGACCGTCCGCGTCGAGACCGAGGTCCCGTCGTCCAGCACCAGCCGCTTCACACTCCCGTCTTGTATCGATGTCACCGTGGCCCCCTCCCGGAATGCGATGCCGAACTGGAGCACTTGCTCCCTGAACTTGTCCACCAGCTCGGCCCCGTTGACGTAGCGGAAGCCCAGGTAATTCTCGATGCCGGCGGTCTCCGCCACCTGCCCCCCCATGTCCTTGATGATGATGCCGGCGGCAAGACCCTTCCGCATGCAGTAGACGGCGGCGGTGAGGCCCGCCGGACCGCCCCCGACGATGACCGTGTCGTACACCGTGGATTCGTCGAACTGCAGGAAGTTCTTCTCGGGGGTAAACAGCCCCGCGCTCAAGTTGATCTCCATCCCTCATCCCCTCGATTGTCGGCAGTTCTTTTCAGGAGACCCGGAGGCATCCGGGATTCCTTCGCGATAGTTATAATGTACAAAGGATAGGGCGGACGGCGATCAATTTTTTCAGGCCCCCGGCGTTTTCGGACGGATCGGTGCGTGGCATGCCGCCTAGGCCGTCGCCCCCATCCCCTTGAGGAAGGCTGCGGCGTCCCGCCTCCCCAGGTCCCTGGCCTCCTGCAGGCCCCGGGGGTTCGTGTAGTCCCATTTGGTAATGCCGATGGGGACGGAGGGCTGCACGTAGGTCCTGCCGGGTACCGCCGGTATCCGCTCCTGCGGGTATCTCCTGGTAAGGAGCACCAGGGCGCTGGACCGGTGCCGCTCATCCAGGGCGGCCACCGGCACGTTGTCGATGAGCCCGCCGTCCAGGGCGATCCCCCCCCGCCACCGCATCACCGGCACGAAGGGGGGAGTGCAGGAGGAGGCGATGATGAGGTCCGCCAGCTCCTCCGGGGTCCGGCAGTCCCGGGCGGAGGCCACCTCGGCGGTATAGCCGAGCCTGGAGGCGTACACCGGGTGCACCGGCCCGGAGATCAGCTTCTCCAGGGAATAGGCCCCCATGCCGAGAAGGGTGGCGGAACGGGGCCCCAGGAGGCGCGGCGGCCGCGCCATGAGGATGCGAATGTCGGGCCCCCGTCGCAGTGTCTCAAGCTCCCCGGGACCGATGGCGTGCAGTATGGCGCTGCGGTACATGTCGTAGTGCGGGAAGACCGGCGAGCGGCCGAAGAGATTCCGGAAATACGCGTTCCTCCGGTTTCTCGAGGTCAGGTGGGCGAAGAAGCGTAGGCCCTCGTCGACCCTGCCGGAGAGGATCATGCAGGCCATGGCCGCCCCGGCGCTGACGCCCGCCACAATTCGGGGCTCCAGCCTCACCGCCCCCCGGAGCTCCTCCCAGAAACCCACCTGCCAGAGGCACCTGCTGCCGCCCCCGGCGAAGACCACCGACTGGAAGGGGAGTTCTGTTTTCATCCTTCGTTTTGAGGTCATGGTCAAACGGTATCCTCAAACAGTTCCCGGTCTGCCCCTGATGCGGCGAACCTCACCACCCTGCAGGGAGACACGGTTTCATGCAATACAGAGTTCCACAGGGGGATGATATTGTCAATCACTGCGCAAGCCGGATGGCAGGCATCACTTCGACCCGGGAGCGAAAAATCGTTTTTGTTCCAACAGCGGGTGCGGGGATGACCGGAAGGGCACTCAGCCGGCGTACCGCTCCCTGAAGGCGTCCTCGGTCATGACGGTGATGAAGTTGCTCAGCTTCGAGATGTCGAAGAGGGCGATGATGCTCTCGGTGATGTTGAAAAAGACCAGATCGATCTTGTTCTTCACCGCCTCCTTGCGGAGCCTCATGAACAGGCCGAGGCCCGATGAGTCGAGGCCCACCAGGTCCTTCAGGTCGAATCCTATGGCGCGGGGCTCCTTCCGCATCTCCTCGAGAAAGACCCGCTCCACGTCCATGGTGCGATCGCTCATGAGGCTCCCCTTGAGCAGTATCACCACCGCCCCGTCCCTCTGCATCGAATTGATTACCAGCACACGTTTTCTCCAGAACTGTTTTCAGGGCCGGGCAGCGCGGACCCCTTCACTTCGTGATGAGCTCCAGGATCCGCTCGAAATCATCGAGGGAATAGTAGCTTATCTCTATCCTCCCCTTCGTCCCCACGTGCTTGATCTCCACCTTGGTCCCCAGGACCGAGATGAGGGATTCCTCCATCTTCCGTATCTGGGCGTCCTTGAGCCCGCGACCCTTCGGCTTCTTCTCCTTCTTCTTCTCCGCCCCCAGCATCTGCTCCAGCGCCCGGACCGAGAGCCCCCGCTCCACCACCTGCGCGCAGTACCAGCGCTGCTCGGCGGCACCGTTCACGGACAGGATCACCTTGGCGTGGCCGGTGCTTATCCTGCCCGATGAGAGGGCGTCCTGGATGTCCTCCGGGAGGTTCAGGAGCCTCAGGGAGTTGGCGATGGTGGCCCTGTCCTTCCCCACCTTCTCCGCGATGTCCTGCTGTTTCAGCTTGAAGCGGTTCACCAGCACGCGGTAGGCCCTGGCCTCCTCGACCGGGTCGAGATCCGACCGCTGGATGTTCTCGATCAGGGCCAGGGTGAGGTTCTTCTCCTCGCCGGCGTCGATGATGATGGACTTAATGCTGCGGAGCCCCGCTAGCTTGGCGGCCCTGAGGCGCCGTTCCCCCGCCACCACCAGGTACTGCCCCTCCTTCTTCCTGACGACGATGGGCTGGATGAGTCCCACGGACTTGATCGATTCGGCGAGCCCCTTGATGGCCACGTCGTCGAAGCGGGTCCTGGGCTGGTCCGGGTTGGGCCGGATCAACGAGACGTCCAGATCCACGATCCTGCCGGTCTCCTCGACGATGGTGCGTTCGAAGTCCTCCACCGGCGTGGGGGAGGTGATGATCGCCCCCAGGCCCTTCCCGAGCGCCCGCTTAACCATTGTGCAGCACCTCCTCCGCCAGTTTTTCGTAGGTGACGCTCCCCACCGATGACTTGTCGTAGAGGCCGATGGGCTTCCCGAAGGAGGGGGCCTCCGACAGCTTCACGTTCCTGGGGATGATGGTCCTGAAGACCTTTTCGCTGAAGAACTCGCGCACGTCCGCCACCACCTGCTGCGAGAGGTTCGTCCTGGAGTCGTACATGGTGAGGACCACCCCCTCGATGCGCAGCCGTCGGTTCAGGCTCTCCTGCACCATGGAGATGATGCGCAGGAGCTGGCTCAGCCCCTCCAGGGCGTAGTACTCGCACTGCAGGGGGATGAGGACCGTGTCGGCCGCCACGAGGCTGTTCAGGGTGAGGACCCCCAGCGACGGCGGACAGTCGATGAATATGAAGTCGAAATCGCCCCGCACGTCCTTCAGCGCCTTCTGCAGAACGAACTCCTTTGCCTCCATCTCCAGGAGGTCCACCTGGGCCCCCGAGAGGTGGATGTTGGAGGGTACGATGAAGAGATTCTCGATGTCGGTCTTGAAGATCCCCTCCCTGATGGGGATGTTCCCGATGAGCACCTCGTATATGGTGGTCTCCACCTCCTCGGCGTTGACTCCCAGCCCGTAGCCGGCGTTCGCCTGGGGATCGATGTCGACGATGAGCACGCGCTTCCCCCTCTCGGCGAGAAACGCCGCGATGTTCACCGTGGTGGTAGTTTTACCGACGCCACCTTTCTGATTGGAAACGGAAATGACCCTGCCCATCTATGGTCTCCAGAGGGATTTCATGAATTAATTCCCGGCCGCCCCTCGAATGCAACAATTTTTCTGGGAATTCGTCAATTTTTGCCCCCGCGCCGTCGTCCCCTCGGCACGGGACCGCCGTCAGTATTATTCTTGACACGGTCCGGCGCCGGCCGGTAGTATCGGGACTCCGAGCGCCCCGGCGGCGCGCATTCACCCGGCAAAGGAGACGGCGGTGATAAAACTGAAAAGGAGACTGCTCATCGACAGGCGGTTCCAGCTGCGGACCACCTTCAGCATCATCGGCATCATCATCATCGCCCTCATCGCCCTCATCGCGGTGACGGGCATCATCGTCAACGACAACA
>JAFGJK010000009.1 GCA_016929135.1 Spirochaetota bacterium
CCATCGGTCGGGAGCCGGAGGTGCGCGGCGAGTCACTGGGCCTCGACGAGTTCACTGCCCTGGCGCGCCTCCTGGAAGGGGGGGGCGGCTTGATCATGGAGGCGGCGGGACAATGGCGGTGATCGATCCTGCGGTCATCGAGGGGCTCCTGCACCGGGTCCAGAAGCCGGCCCGCTACATGGGGTGCGAGCTGAATCTTCCGGAGCGGGGGGAGGTCCGCATGCGCATGGCCCTCTCCTATCCCGATCTCTACGAGGTGGGGATGTCCAACAACGGCATCCGTATCCTCTACGACATCGCCAACTCGGTCGACGGCGTCTCCTGCGAGCGGGTCTTCGCCGTGGAGAGGGATTTCGAGGAAGTGCTCCGGGATTCCGGCGTCCCCCTCTACACCCTGGAGAGCCTCACGCCGCTTTGCCAGCTGGACCTGCTGGGCTTCAACGTGTCCCACGAGCTGCTGGCCACGAACATACTGCAGATACTGGATCTGGGCGGCATCCCCCTCCTGCGGCGGGAGCGCCGCGATGGGGATCCCATTGTCATGGCCGGCGGCGAGGCAGTCTCCAATCCCCTGCCGCTCTTCGATTTCATCGATCTCTTCTTCATCGGGGACGGCGAGGAGGCGATCGCCGAGATCGCCGCGGCGGTCATGGAGGCGCGGGGACAGTGCCTCCCCCGGCAGGGGCTTCTGGCGTCCCTCGCCTCGATCCCCGGGACTCTGGCCCCGGGGGTGCAGGGGAGGGGGAGGGCGGTTCGCCGCGTCTACCGGGGCCCCATGCGCGACCCGGCGAGGCCCATCGTGTCGAACATGCGGATCACCCAGGAGCGGGCGGTGGTGGAAATCGCCCGGGGTTGCCCGAACCTCTGCAACTTCTGCCACGCCGGGTACAACGACCTCCCCTACCGCGCCTACCCGCACCGGGAGGCCGCGGACCGGGTCCTGGAGATCCTGGCGAATACCGGCTACGATGAGGTGACCCTCTCGTCCCTCTCCGTGGGGGATTACCGCGCCCTGGGGTGGCTCCTGAACGAAATCCTCCCCGGCCTCACCGAGCGGGGCGTCACGGTCTCGCTCCCGTCGCTCCGCGTGGACACCGCCACGCTCCCCTTCATCGAGATCATCTCCGAGGTGCGACGCACCTCCATCACCCTGGCCGTGGAATCGGGTTCGGAGGAGATGCGGCGGCGGGCCAACAAGCGCCTCTCCGGCGAGCACCTGGTGGCAATGGCCAAGCGCCTGCGCCGCCTGGGATGGAAGGTGCTGAAGCTCTACTTCATGCTGGGACTCCCTGGCTGCAACGAACACGACGAGGCGGCCTCGATCATCGCCCTCCTGCTGCGCCTTCTGGACGCCACGGAGCGCCGCATGGACTTCAACGTCACCCTTTCACCCTTCGTGCCGAAGCCGCACACCCCCTTCCAGCGGGAGCGGCAGATGGATACCGACTACTTCAGGGGAGCCGTGGAGAGGATCAAGAAGGGGCTCCCGCGGAGGATCACCATAAAGAGCCACGACCTGAAGGCCTCGCGTCTCGAGGGGGTGCTGGCCCGGGGCGACGAGCGCCTGGGGAGGGTGATCCTGGAATCCTACCGGGCCGGCTGCAGGCTCGACTCGTGGAGCGAGTTCGTACGCTACGAGATCTGGGAGAGGAACCTTGAGGAGCTCGTCCCCGGCTGGGAGTCCTTTCTCGAGAGGCGACGGGAGGGTGAGCCGCTTCCCTGGGAGATCGTTGACCCGGGATACGGCGGCCTCATCGGGCGCATGGCGGACCGTTCGCGCCGCGGGGAGTGCATGAGGATGAGGGAGACCCGCTACGATGCCGCAGTGGACGCCGAGGCCGTGCGGGCCGCCCGGGAGCGCTTCTCCCTGCGCTATGCCACCGCGGCTCGCTACCGGATACGCTTCGCCAGGACCGGTATGATGCGCTTCATCTCCCACATGGATTTCGTGGAGATCCTGAAGCGGGGCCTCCGCATGGCCGGGGCGCCGGTTACCTTCACCCAGGGTTTCAACAAGCGGGAGAAGATCGCCACCGGGCACCCGCTCCCCCTGGGGTTTCAGAGCCTGTGGGAGATCGCGGACATCGAACTCTTCCGCCCCCTGGATGAGAATTTTCTGGACATCCTGGCGGGGAAGCTCCCCGAGGGGATATGTCCGGTGGAGGGGAGATACATCGAGAAGGGGGGGACCGTCATGGCCGCCACCGCCGCGGCGGAGTTCCGGGTGGATTTCGCTGAAGGGGCGCCGGCCGACGAGGCGGCGGAGCGCCTGCGCTGCGGGAGGATCAGGGGGGACGAGGGTGATGCCCCGCTCCCCCACGGCGCGGTGTTGCGGTGGGAGCGCCCCGATGACCTGGGCCTGCTGCTGGTGCTCCCCATCGCGGCCAAGGGGATGCGCGCCGACGCCCTGGTGCGGGCCCTCACGGGCATCTCGCCGGTCCCGGGGGCTGACGCCCGGATCACCCGGACCGCCCTGCTGGACGCCGCGCTCTCGCCTATTTTCTAGTCTTCTTCTTTACGAAACCGCGGATTCTCTCCGCCACGCCTTGGCCGGTGAAGCCGTAGCGCTCCGCCAGTACCTTGTAGGGGGCCGATTCGCCGAAATCGTCCCTGGTGATGTAGAGGGCGTGGACCCCCGCGTAGCGGTCCCATCCCATCCGTATCCCCGCCTCCACCACCGCCTTGGGGATGCCGTGCCCCAGCACCGCCATGCGGTACTCGGCCGGCTGGCGGTCGAAGATCTCCCATGAGGGGAATGAGACCACCCGGGCCGCGATCCCCTCCGTCGCCAGGATCTCCGCCGCCTCCAGGGATATGCTCACTTCGGAGCCGGATGCCAGGATCACCACGTCCGGGTCGCCGTCGGTGCCGCGGAGCACGTAGGCCCCCCTGGCCAGATCCCGCGGCGAGGAGCCGTTGGACCGGAGCACCGGCAGGTTCTGGCGGGACAGAGCCAGCAGCGTGGGACCCTCGGTGCGCCCCAGGGCGTGGAGCCAGGCCTCTCTGGTCTCCTCCGCGTCCGCCGGCCTGACGACGTCCAGGTTCGGTATCGCCCTGGCGGCGGCCAGGTGCTCCACCGGCTGGTGCGTGGGCCCGTCCTCGCCCACGAAGACGGAGTCGTGCGTGAAGACATAGACGGCCTGGAGCCCTCCGATCGCGGCGATGCGGACCGCGGGCCTCATGTAGTCCATGAAGGTGAAGAAGGTGGCGGAGTAGGGGATGAAGCCGCCGTAGTAGGCGATGCCGTTCTGGATCGACCCCATGGCATGCTCCCTGATGCCGAAGTGGATGTTCCTGCCGACGGTCCCCCTCCCCGTTTCGTCGTATCCCTTGACGAGGGTGTTGTTGCTGGGTCCCAGGTCGGCTGATCCCCCCACCAGGTTCGGCATCTCCCTGAAGAGGGCCTCCAGAATCTTTCCGCTTGCCGCCCTCGTGGCGATGGGCTTCTGGGGATCGAAGACGGGGAGCTTCTGCCGCAGGGCGTCGATCGCCGGCGCGGTGAAGTACCGGTCCCACAGGGCCTTTTTGTCCCCGGTGATCTCACGGACGAAGCGCGCCTGCCAGCGGTCGTAGCGGTCCTTCATCTCGGCGGTCCTGGCGGCGCAGGCCTGGTATGCCCGGTCGGGCACGCAGAAGGCGTCGTCGCCGCAGCACCCCAGGTTCTCCTTGGTGGCGAAGACCTCCTTCTCCCCCAGCGGTGCGCCGTGGCTCTCGCAGCGCCCCTCCATGCTGGCGCTCCCCCTGGCGATGGTGGTTCTGGCGATGATGAGGGAGGGCCTGGCGGTCTCCCGTTCCGCCGCCTCCAGGGCTCTCTCGATCTCATCGAAATCGTGGCCGTCGATGCGCTGTACATGCCAGTGGAAGGCCTCGAATTTTTTGGCCACGTCCTCCGAAAAGGTCAGGTCTGTGGAGCCCTCGATGGTGATGCCGTTGCTATCGTAGATGTAGACCAGATGTCCCAGGCCCAGGTGCCCCGCCAGGGATGCGGCCTCGGAGGATATCCCCTCCATGATGTCCCCGTCGCTCACGATGGCGTAGACCCTGTGGTCGATGACCGGCTCCGACCCGCCGTTGAACTCCCGGGCGAACAGGTCCCGTGCAATGGCCATGCCGATGCCGTTGGCGAAGCCCTGTCCCAGGGGCCCGGTGGTGGTCTCGACCCCCCTGGTCACGCGGTGTTCCGGGTGACCGGGCGTCCTGCTCTCCAACTGGCGGAATTTCTTGATGTCCTCCAGCGTGATGCCGTAGCCGAAGAGGTGCAGCAGTGAGTAGAGGAGCATCGAACCGTGACCGGCGGAGAGGACGAAGCGGTCCCTGTTGGCCCAGCGGTTGTCCTCAGGGTTGTGCACCAGGAATTTCCCCCAGAGCACAGCGGCGATGTCGGCGCATCCCAGGGCCATCCCCGGGTGGCCGGAATTGGCCCTCTGTATCGCATCTAGGGAGAGTGTGCGGACCGTGGTGGCGATCAGCCTGAGGTCGTCGTTGGTCATGGACATAGTGGACTCCGTGGTTGTTGAGTATGGCCTGTTTTGGTTGATTTCTCTATCTATGATCAGAACAGGGCGTCGCAATGTGTGGCATATATATGAGACAATCGGATCTGTGCAAGCATTTTATGTCGCAACGGCATCCTCCGGCACGATTATCGCGAAAAAAAGAGGGGGAGCACCTGCCGGGACACCTCTTGATAGAAACGGTCCCTCGTACGGAATATCCAGAAGAGGATGGCGGGGATGCTGTCGTGCTCGGGGGTGTCGGACACGAATTTGAAGAGGTGCGCCCTGACCCTCCTCTCCCTGCAGACCCGGAGGAAGGCCATCCCCTCCATGTCGATCAGGTCGCCGTGGCGGGCCAGCAGCGACCGTTCGCTCTCGGCGGTGACCACCCTCGTCACGGTGATGAGCCTCCGTGAGGGGTAGCTCCCGATCGTGTCGGCCCTGAAGCACTCCGGGCAGAGGCCGTTTCGGGTTCCGTCGTATTCCATAACCAGGTCCACCTGGTAGATCTCCCCCACCCGGGCCTCCCGGTGCGTCGAACCGGCGGCCCCCAGGTTCAACGCGGTGGTGATCCCGTAGGTTGCTATGAGATGCTCCGTGGCCGCCGCCGCCCTGGTCATCCCTATTCCGGATACGGCGAGGAGGACGCCGTTGCCGGAATAGGTCACGCACGGCCGGCTGTCGATGCGCTGCAGCGACAGTCCGCGGATGAAGGGCTTGGCCTCCTGTCCGGTGGCCATCACGATGCCCAGGGGGGGAGTGTAGGAGCCTGCGTTCATGAGTTGACCGGATACCCCCGGGGCCGTGAAAAATCCATAACTTTTCTCCGATGCGGACCCGGGGGGCGAGATTTTATGTCTCCTGTAATCCGTCGATAAAAGAGTAAATTGTCTTGACTTTTTACCGAACCGATTGATTATGTCATGCAAATTTTTGGAGCCGGAAGTTAAGGAGAACAAATACGATGAATAAGACATTCCTCAAAGTCGCGGCCTTCGCGCTTATCCTCACGGCCTGTGTCTATTTTGGTAATCACGCATCGGCGCAGCAGGCGGCATACATGCAGATGAAAAACCATCTCTCATACAAAGGCTATAAATGCGATATCGACGTGCAGGGCAAACTCTCCAGGCTGCGGTGCACCACGGACAAGGCATACCCGAACTTCAGCATCAGACCGCAGAGCGGCGGGTACCTGCTTTCCTCATACTTTTCCGGGAGCCAGTACGCGAAGCGCCACAGGGCCGCCTTTCTGAACCTGGTGAACAACCTGAATGTCCTGGCGATCGCCACCCGTTATTACGTGGACAGGGACACCGACCTGGCGCTGGAGGCCTGGATCGGCGGCGATAACTACGATCGGAATTCCTTCGAATCGACGATCGAGAATTTCAATACCGACTGGGACAGGATATTCTCGAAGTTC
The DNA here is from genome assembly GCA_016929135.1 of Spirochaetota bacterium. Lineage (GTDB taxonomy): Bacteria > Spirochaetota > UBA4802 > UBA4802 > UBA5550 > JAFGJK01. Next base: position 5,923 of record JAFGJK010000009.1, read on the forward strand.
GGCGACGAGATACGGACATTCCTGCGGTAGCCCTTCAGGCTCCGGAATATCCGACCCCTCGGGCCCTTTTCAGAAAAGGGGGATTGTAACGCGCAATTCCCCTTTTTGGTTTTCTGGATGCCCGAGCGGTCCGGCGGTGGGACCTCGATGAAACGGACAGCATATATGATGACGGCGATCCTTCTGGGGGGCATGATGCTCGCCTCGGCCGGCAGGGTCACGTCGTGCGTCTCCGCAACGGAGCCGGCCAGGCGGTGGACCGAGGGTAGCGGCGAGCCGCGGCCGGGCGACGAATATGTCAACCGGCAGGACGGCACGGTGCTGATCTGGATTCCCGGGGGGGAATTCTTCATGGGGAGCGACAGGGGGGAGGATGACGAACGGCCGCGGCACCGGGTGAGGATCAGGGGCTTCTGGCTCGGCAAGTACGAGATCACCAACCAGCAGTACGCCCGGTTCATGGACTCCGGCGCCTCCTCCTGGCGCGCCACGCCCTACATGACCGAGGAGGGCTTCAGCGATCCGCGGCAGCCGGTTACCGGCATACGGTTCTACGACGCCCTGGATTATTGCCAGTGGGCGGGCCTCCGGCTCCCCGACGAGGCGGAGTGGGAATACGCCGCCGCCGGGGGCGCACAGTACGAGTATCCCACGCAGAGCGGCGCCGCCGGGAGCGATCTGGCGAACATCATCGGCACCGGCGGGAGGGACATGTGGCTCGAGACGACCTCGCCGGTGGGGAGCTTCCCCCCGAACCCCTACGGCCTCTTCGACATGGCGGGAAACGTCTGGGAGTGGACCAGCTCCGTCTACCGTTCCTATCCCTACAACGGGAATGACGGAAGGGAGGATCTGGAGATACGAAGGTTCCGCGTGATGCGGGGCGGATCCTGGGGCTTCGGCGCGCAGTACTGCCGCACGTCGCAGCGTCACTACTTCGCGATGCACCTGCGGTACGATTACTGCGGCATGAGGCTCGCCAAATCGTACGGTGCGGAATGACGCTACGGCGCCGTTTTATCCCCCTCCGTCCTTGACGAACTGGCAAATAATCAGTATTTTAGAATATATTTAAATACCAGATCAGGATACCCCTCTCATGATGAAAAAAGCGATATGTACTGTAGCGGCAATGGTGTTTCTCTCCACGATCTCCTGCACGGAGCGGTCAGATCCGGGCAGCTCAGAGATGTCCCGGGACGCCGTCGTGTCTCAGGGCACCGCCCTTGCCCAGGGCCAGGCGGTACCCTACGGGGGATACCCCTTCAAGGAGGGGATGGATCTGGCGCGAAAAACCGGCAGGCCCGTGGTGCTCTATTTCTTCACCACCTGGTGCGGCTACTGCAGGGCCATGGACAAGATGGTCTTTTACGACGGCCAGGTGATTGAGGAGCTTCGCGACAGGTTCGTCTACATACGGATCGATACGGAGGGGACCGGCATTATACGGTACAAGAACCACCAGCTGCGCCCCTCGGAGCTCGCCTTGATGATGGGCGTCCAGGGATTTCCCACCACCGTCTACCTTGACAAGAACCAGGCCCCCGTCACCAGGATCCCCGGATTCATCCAGAAAAACATGTTCCTGGATCTCCTGGGCTACATCGGGGACGAGTGCTACAACAAGAACGTCAGCTTCGACCACTATACGCGCGGGAGCGTCGCCTGCAGGAAGGGTGGCGGCCGCTGATCCCCGCTTGGGGATGCCTCAGAAGAGGAGAGGGATCCTGCTCCATTCGAAGGGGATACCGACGTAGATCTCGACGCAGAATTCGTGCAGCCGCTGCCTTCTTTCCAGGTACTGGTACACACGCGTCTCCTCGGTGAAGGTGAGCATGGAATAGAACATGTTCAGGCCGATGTTTATCGAGCAGAAGGAAATCGCCGCACCGATCCCGACGTCAATACGGTAGCCGGTTATCGAGGTGCTGTAGGGGATGGGTACCGCGATCTCCATGTCGCGCATGGATGGGTACGCCCGGAGTCTTCCGTCGATGATCTGTCCGTACAGGATGAAGAAGGTGAAGCCGCCCCCTGCCCTGTAGGTCTCCTCCAAATTGTCGGACCGTATCACGGGGCAGTAGTAGAAGACCGGCCCTGCCATCCACGATCTGTAGTCCATGAGGTTTCCGCCGAACTCGAACTCGTATCGCGACGAGAGGCGCACGGATAGGTTCTGCCGTATGTAGTTGCTCCGGTAACAGCCCCTGATTCCGATTTTCAGGGCGTTCGATTCGTTTCCCAGTATGAGCGGCGGGAAGGGAATCAGGTCGGCGGAAAGGCAGTAGGAGAGATCGTAATGCCCCGCCTTATTCACCCTGGTCCCCCAGATGAAATAATTCGCATTGTGCTCGTAGTTGATCAGGTCGCCGGCGATCAGGCCGTAACTCATGCCGAAATTTACGTGCATGAAGGCGTTCAGGAACTCACGCGCCCCCGCCGGGGACGCCAGCAGCAGCAGAAAGAAGAGCGTGGCGACGTTTTTTCTCATCTGATATTCCTGTATCGGGATACGTCAGGTGCATCGGAGCACTGATCGATATATCTCTGCCATGGTGAGTCATGAAATCAACGTTTTTTTTACCAATTCCGTGGAAAAGTCAAGTATGATTCATCCGTGATGGGGGGCGGGCTCCGGGTCCGGGCATATCAGCGCCTCACGAAGAGCAGCTGATGCGATATCGCCTGGTCCAGCCTGGTAAGCTCGTCATAGTGCTCCGCGAGCTTCTGGTCCTTCGCGTAATTCGATCTCACTGTCTTGATCATATCCTTCAGCAGCTTCAGGTCATCGCGCCGCTGTATCATTCCGCTTTCGACGATCTGGTACAGATGCACGAAGTTGTACTTTCTCAGCTGTACCCTGAAAAAGAAGTTGATCCCGTATATCTTTATCAGTTTCTGCACCGCATGCGGGGAGAGCTTCTGGGATTCCTCGACCTCGGCGGATCCCTCGGCGTCGATGGCCCTCTGGGGCTCCTGGGAGGGGGCCGGCTCCTCCGTGACGGGTGGCGGGGCGACTTCCGGTTCCTCCTCCACGTCCTCCTCCTGCGCCGTGTCGATGTTCTCGGTCTGTTCGAAGAGTTCGTTCAGCTTCTTGGATTTCCAGGCGTCGGTGTACTCTGTGTAGTTTTTCTCCAGCAGGTATTCGAACTCCTCGAGCATGATCGCCTTGTTGGCCAGCTGCCCGATCGGTGTGTTCTTGAAGGCGGCGATCTTCGAATAGATCTCCTTGATGATCTGGTGTGTCATGAGCCGGCGGTGGTACTGCAGCTCATATTCATCCATGAGGGCGTTCTGATAGATGATCTTGAGCCTCTTGATCGTGTTGAACTCGGCTTCGACATATCCCTCCACCCGCTTGATGTTGTTCTGCTTGTCCTCCTTGATAACCTCGATCGTGAGAATCTTGTGCGCCTCCTTGAGAATGTTTATTGCCCTCCGGGCGATGTGCATGTCCGCGCTGAGGATGGAGACGATATCCCTGTAGAGCTGCTCAGAGTGGGGGATCGCATCCACCGTGTCCCTGGCATTGCTCTGTACGATCATCTTGAAAATGTCATCAGTTACCTTATTCAGCATAGCATCCCGCCCGGTTCCGTGTTTTCCGCATGGCTGCCGCCATCGTCATTTTCCCGAAATGAGATGGGTGAGCAGCGTCTTCTCCAGCCTGGCGATCTCGTCCCTGTATTCCTCCAGCTTCGAGTCAACCCCGATATTCGACTTGACGCGCTGGAGCATCCCCCTCATAAGCTTCAGATCGTCCCGTCTCCTGAACTCCCCCTTCTCGACGAGATCCGCCAGGAGCTTGAAGTTGTATTTCCTGAGGTTGACCCTCACGAAAAAGTCGATGCCGTAGATCTTCAGGATCGTGGCCGCGGACTGGTTCTGCGACGTCTTCGCGAACTCTTTGTACTGGTCGGAGTCGACCGCCCTCCTGTTGACGTTGGCTACCGGCCCCTTCGGCGCCTCCCGGACCTCCCCATGGGCGGCCGCGACGCGCTGCTCCTCCTCCTTCATTTGGTGTATGATCTCGTTCTGCTTCTCCTTCTTCCACTGGTCGGTGTACTGGTATGATTCCTTGACCATGAGGTTTTCGTACTCCTCCAGCATCATCGCCTTGTTGGCGATCTGGCCCAGCAGGGTGTTCTTGAAGCTGGCCGGTTTCATCAACAGCTCCTTGAGGATGTTGGTCACCGGCAGCTTCCGCTTGAACATGGCCTGGTATTCCTCCACCAGTCTGTTCTGGAAAAACGACCGCAGGCGCTGGATCGTCTCCAGGTTGGCATCGACAAAGCCGACGATCCGCTTTACGTCCTTCGCCTTGTCCTCCTTAAGGACCTCGATGAAGAATATCTTGTGCGCCTCCTTCAGTATGTTGACGATCCTGCTCGCCTCGTGGCGCTCGATACCCATCTCCACCTCCACGCTCTTCGCGAAGATGTCCGAATGGGGGATCGCGTCGATTGAATCCATGGAGTTGGATTGCTTGATCATCTGGTGAATGTTTTCTATCAGCGTTTCCATCGGTTTGTCGCCGCACGCATATCTATCAAATTATTCTATTGATGGCGCCAGTTCAAGTCTTTCTGGAGGAGCGAGAAAAAAAATTGACAAAAAATATTCTTGATGGATATGGTATTCATTTCACAGGTCGGGACGGGCTGTCTCCCGCATGAACTGGCGCGCCGTCAGCCGCATATGTTCCGATATAACGCCCTTCTGAGGAGAGTTGCTTGAAGATCACCGGAGCGGAGATAATCATCGAGTCGCTGAGACGAGAGGGCGTTGAATTCATGTTCGGCTATCCCGGTGGCGTGGTCATCCCGATATTCCATCACATCCACACCGCGCCATTCCGTTTCATCCTGAGCAGGCACGAGCAGGGAGCGGTGCATGCCGCAGACGGCTACGCCCGCGCCTCTGGCAAGGTGGGCGTGGTGATCGCAACCTCGGGGCCCGGGGCGACGAACCTCATCACCGGCATCGCCACGGCCAACATGGATTCGGTGCCCCTCGTGGTGATCACCGGACAGGTCTCGCGGAGCATGATCGGCAACGATGCCTTTCAGGAGGTGGATGTCACCGGCATCACCAGGCCGATATCCAAGCACAACTACCTGGTTCAGGACGTGAGGGACCTGGCGCGGATCATCAAGGAGGCGTTCCATATCGCCTCCACCGGGAGGCCCGGCCCGGTGGTGATCGACGTCCCCGTGGACGTGTCGAACGCGGAGCATAAGTTCAGCTATCCGGAGTCGGTGAACCTCAGGGGCTACCGGCCGGTCTACGACGGTCATCCGGTGCAGATCAAGAAGGCCTGCAGGCTCATCGAGGCGGCGAAGAAGCCGGTGGTCTACGCGGGGGGCGGCGTCGTCATCTCCAACGCCCACAGGCAGCTGCGTGATTTCATCAGGAAGACCGGGATCCCCATCACCACGACCCTTCTGGGCATGGGGATCTATCCGGAGACGGATCCGCTGGCCCTGGAGATGCTGGGGATGCACGGCACCTACTACGCGAACTACGCGGTGCACCATTCCGATCTCTTGATCGCCATCGGCGCCAGGTTCGATGACCGGGTGACGGGGAATATCGCCACCTTCGTCCCCAACGCAAGGGTGATCCATATCGACATAGACCCGGCGTCGGTGAGCAAGAACGTCATGGTGGACGTCCCCATCGTGGGTGACTGCGGGCGCGTGCTCGCCGAGATGAACAAGATCGTGAAGGCCCCGAAGATCGAGGAGTGGGTCTCGGAGCTGACTGAGCTGAAGAGGAAGCACCCGCTCTCCTACGAGGATCCGGGGAGGGGGAGGATCAAGCCGCAGTACGTCGTCGAGGAGATATACCGGCAGACGAGGGGTGAGGCCGTCATCTGCACCGAGGTGGGGCAGAACCAGATGTGGGCCGCCCAGTTCTACAAGTACACCGAGCCCAGGACCTTCATATCCTCCGGCGGTTTCGGCACCATGGGATACGGCTTCCCCGCCTCCATCGGCGCCCAACTGGCCCGTCCGGACAAGAGGGTCATCGACATCGCCGGCGACGGCTCGATCCAGATGAACATCCAGGAGCTCATCGTGGCGGTGCAGCACCGGCTGCCCATCATCGTGGCGATCCTGAACAACGGCTTCCTGGGGATGGTGCGACAGTGGCAGCAGCTCTTCTTCAACAAGCGCTATTCGCACACCTGCATCAATTTTTCCCCCGATTTCAAGGCCCTGGCCGAGGCATATGGCGCCGCCGGGTTCCGCGTGAAGAAGATGGAGGAGGTGCCGGAGGTCCTCAAGAAGGCCCTGGCGATCACGGACAGGCCCATCATCATAGATTTCCACGTCTCCAGGGAGGAGAACGTGTACCCCATGGTGCCGTCGGGCAAGTCCATCAAGGAGACCATCATGAGGGAGCTTGCGTGATGGCTGCGAACGGGCGCAACGAGAACGGCAGCATTCATCAGTACATCATCTCCGTGAAGGTGGAGAACCGCTTCGGCGTCCTTGCCAGGGTTGCGGGTCTCTTCTCGGCGCGGGGGTACAACATCGATTCCCTGGCGGTGAGCGCCACCGAGGATGACGGCATCTCGGTGATGACCATCGTGGTGAAGGGGGACGACCGCGTCATCGAACAGGTGAAGAAGCAGCTGAACAAGCTTATCGACGTTATCAAGGTCACCGACCACACCGAGTCCGCCACCGTCCAGCAGGAGACGGTGCTGGTGAAGCTGAACGCCATACCCAAGAACCGGGCGGAGATCTACCAGCTCTGTGAGTTTTTCAGCGCGGACATCGCCGGCATCTCGCCGAAGACCATCACCCTGTCGGCCAAGGGGGACCCGGACAAGCTGGACAACTTCATCGAGCTCATCAAGCCCTACGGCATCAGGGAGCTCATGAGGACGGGACGCATCTCGATGCTGAAGGAGTAAACGACCGCCCCGGCGCGGGGCGTTGCATAGCGCGGCAGTGAACGCATTTTTTCAAAAAGGAGTTTATCATGGCAACAATGTATTACGACAACGACGCCGATCCGTCCGTCCTGAAGGACGCGACGATCGCGGTGATCGGGTACGGGAGCCAGGGGCACGCCCAGGCGCAGAACCTGAGGGACAGCGGTTACAACGTGATCGTGTCGGAGCTCCCGGGTACCGATAACTACAGGCTCGCGGAATCCCATGGATTCAAGCCGGTGACCGCATCAGAGGCGGCCGCGAAGGCAAGCGTGATCCAGATACTGGCGCAGGATCACATCCAGGCGAAGCTGTACAAGAGCGACGTGGAGCCGAACCTCTCGAAGGGGAAGACCCTGGTCTTCTCCCACGGCTTCAATATCCACTTCGGACAGATCGTGCCGAAAAAGGACGTGGACGTGATCATGGTGGCGCCCAAGGGCCCGGGGCATCTGGTGAGGAGCGAGTACCAGAAGGGGGCCGGGGTCCCCTGCCTCATCGCCATCCACAGCGACGCCTCCGGCTCGGCGAAGAAGACCGCCCTGGCCTACGCCAGGGGAATCGGCGCCACCAGGGCCGGGGTCATCGAGACCACCTTCAAGGAGGAGACCGAGACTGACCTCTTCGGCGAGCAGACGGTGCTCTGCGGCGGCGTCTCCGAGCTGGTGAAGGCCGGCTTCGACACCCTGGTGGACGCAGGGTACCAACCGGAGATAGCCTACTTCGAGTGCCTCCACGAGCTGAAGCTCATCGTCGACCTCTTCTACCAGGGGGGGATCAACTACATGCGCTATTCAGTGTCCGACACCGCGGAATACGGCGACTACATGGTAGGCAAGAGGATCATCAACGAGGCCACCAGGCAGGAGATGAAGAAGGTCCTCGCGGAGGTGCAGGACGGCAGTTTCGCGAAGAGGTGGATCGAGGAGAACGAAAAGGGGAGGCCCTGGTTCAACGAGATGAAGAAGAAGGAGCAGGGGCACCGCATCGAGACGGTGGGCGCCGGGCTCCGCAAGATGATGAAGTGGATCGACGCGAAGTAGAACGCACCGGATTCTAACCGGAGAGCGGGATGGTCATGGTGACCGTGATCGTCCCGCCCTCCTTCTCGGCCCTGACGTCGCCTCCGTGAAGGGCGGCGATCTTCCGCGTGATGGCCAGCCCCAGCCCGTATCCCTGTTCCTCGGAACTCCCTGACCGGTAGAAGGGGAGGAAGATCTTCTCGCACTCCGACGGGTCCAGCGACGACTCGTTGGCCACCGCGAGCACCGCGTTCTCCCCGCGCCCCCCGGCGCGCACCGTCACGATCCCCCCGCGGGGCGCATACCTGAAGGCGTTGTCCAGTATGTTCTGTACCGCCGTCCTGAGGTCATCCGCCACGCCGGTCACCAGAAGCCCCGGGGGGGGGAGCGATGCCTTCACCGCGAGATCACGGCTGTGGATCACCGCCTCGTAGTGCTCCAGCAGCGACGCCGTCACCGCGGCGATGTCGATGACCTCCCGGCGCGCCGCGGTCTCCTTCATCTCCAGCTTCGAGAGCTGGAGGATGAGGCCGATAAGGCGGTCCATCTCCTGTATCTCCGTCATCACCGAAGAGAG
>JAFGJK010000077.1 GCA_016929135.1 Spirochaetota bacterium
AATTGTTATCTTTACTAGTACCATGCAACAAACACTGGTCAATTAATACGTGGCATAGTGGCAGAACAAGAAGCGAATCACCGAGGACCGTCTGAGCCATATTTCGCTGTCCGAATTCTGCAGGCCATGAGCTCCCTATTCTGTTACTTATCGGCAATCTCCTGTGTAGTCATACGCCTCTGCGAAATGGGGGGGTACCCCCCCCATTTCGCAGAGGTTCCTCAATTATTGCTTGACGTAAAACTGGAAGGCGAATTATACAGAGGGGATTCTATTTTATATACCGCAGGTTTGTCATGTTTTTCCAGGACTTGATCGCCAAACTCAACGAATACTGGGCCGCACGGGGCTGCCTCGTCATACAGGGCTACGACCTGGAGGTGGGGGCAGGCACATTCAACCCCGCCACCTTCCTCAGGGTGCTGGGACCGGAGCCGTGGAATGTCGCCTATGTGGAGCCATCCCGGAGGCCCACCGACGGCAGGTACGGCGACAACCCCAACAGACTCCAGCACTATTATCAGTATCAGGTGATCATGAAGCCCTCCCCCGTGAACGTGCAGGACCTGTATCTCGACTCGCTGCGCCATATCGGCATCGTCCTGGAGGAGCACGATGTGCGCTTCGTCGAAGACGACTGGGAATCCCCCACCCTGGGCGCCTCCGGCCTCGGCTGGGAGGTCTGGCTCGACGGCATGGAGATCACCCAGTTCACCTATTTCCAGCAGTGCGGCAGCATCGACCTCAAGCCGGTCTCGGTGGAGCTCACCTACGGTCTCGAGCGTATCTGCATGTACATCCAGGGAAAGAACAGCGTCTTCGACGTGCAGTGGAACGAACACATCACCTACCGGGACGTCCATCACCGCAGCGAATACGAGTTCTCGCACTACAATTTCAACTACGCCGATACCGGGCTCTACTTCGCGCTCTTCGACCTCTATGAGAAGGAATGCAACGCGATCCTCGACGTGAAGGACGTGAACCTGATCCTCCCGGCATACGATTTCGTCCTCAAGTGCTCCCATGCCTTCAACATGCTGGACGCCAGGGGGGCGATCTCCGTAACGGAGCGGGTCGGGTATATTACCAGGGTGAGAAACATCGCCCGGCGCTGCGCGGAGCAGTACGTGCGAATCCGAGAGGAGATGGGCTTCCCGCTCCTGAAACAGGATAAAAAGGCCAGTTGATGCATTCTGGGTACAAAAGCCTGGACAACTTTCTCGCGAAATACTCACACTTCATAATATCGACCCATGAAAGCCCGGATTGGGACGGCCTCGGTGCGGAGATCGCCTTCAACGAGCTCCTGCGGCAGCGGGGCAAACAGACCATGATCCTCAATTCGGACCCCACGCCCGAGTCCTTTCTCACCTTCTTCGACCCCGAGGAGGAGATCAAGATCTACCGGGGCCCCCAGAGCCTCCCGGAATGCGCCGCCAACTGCGCACACTTCGTGCTGGACACCAACGAGTACACCAATATCGGCTCGGCACACGGCGCCCTGAGCGAAATGGTTCAGGACGTGTTCATCATCGACCATCACGAGGGCTCGACGAGCAAGTTCGAGAGTAACTTCATCAAGGTGGAGGCATCGTCGGCCTGCGAGATCGTGTACGAGATATACCAGTACTACGACCTGGATATCAGCCTGAAGGCCGCCCGGGCCCTCTTCGCCGGGGTCGTCTTCGATACCGGCTCCTTCCGCTATCCCAAGACATCACCCGGCACCTTCCGCATGGCTGCGCACCTGGTGGATCTGGGTGTCAGCCCCACCGACGTCTACGAGAAGATATACGAACAGAACTCGCGGTCCAGCTTCAGACTCCGCAGCATGATTCTCTCGACGATGGAGATCCTTTACGGCGGCAGGCTCATCGCCATGAAGCTCACCCCCGAGATGCTTGCAAAGAGCGGCGCCACCTTCACCGAGGGCGAGCCGGCGATCAACCTCCCCCTGACGGTCAAGGGGGTCGCCGCGAGCCTGCTGGTGAAGCAGGAGAGCCCCGGCCACACCGTCAAGGTGAGCATGCGCACCAAGGGCGATTTCGACGTCGCCGAAATTGCCATGAAGAAGGGGGGGGGCGGACATAAAAACGCCGCGGGCTTCAAATCGAACCTTCCCTTCGATGAGACCTACGAGACCTCGAAGACCCTCTTCGAGCCGTTTTTCAAATGATTGGAAGCCCGCAGACCGATGAACCGGAACAATGAAGAACGACGACATCACGACAGGGAGCAGGTGCACTGCGAGGGCACCCTCTCGCTCCGCGGCCGTACGATCCCCTGCAGGGTGAAGAACAGGTCCCGCGGGGGGGTCCTGCTGGAGGTGGACGCAGGCGATGCCGGCGCGCTCACCCCGGACGATATCGGCCAGGAGATATCACTGAGCCTTCAGCCAGAACTCTCCGCATCCATCCCCCCACGGGGGAGGATCATACGGCTCCTCAACGCGGGTCCGGAAACATTCATCGCCATCTTCTTTCTGTAACGGGACGGCTGTTACCGCTCCCTCAGATCATGCAGGAGCCTCATCACCTGACGCTTGTGCGGTACCTCGCGGATCACGAACTGCGGATTGTTCCCCGAGCTGGCGTTGTACTGGTTGATCATATGATCGTATTTCTTCAAGTAATCCTTCAGCTTCATCTCCATCTCGCGCCTGTTGCTCTGCCATTCATTCTCCGCCTGGTTCGTGATGACGAGCTTCATCTCCAGGAGCTGCCGCGCCCTGCCCATCATGCTGGTTGAGTAGGATACGGAAATTGATACCAGTACTACCGCCGCACTCATAGCGGCCATGACCACCTTTCTCATGATAGCCTCCAAGATTGAATTTCCCGGGCGGCCGCGCCCGGGATTCCCTCTTAGTAATAAACACCATCTCCGCGATTCTGTCAAACAATTAACAGCACGGGGGGAGTACAAAGGATAATTCGTTGACGTTTCTTCCGCCGGAACCATACTGGTGCCAGTTATGCATTCTGCCGTGGTACCATCCCGGGTCTTCCCTGCGATACTCCTGGCGCTGCTCCTCCTCTGTCCGAGCGGTACGGAGCCCCGTGTGCTGTACGACGATGTGCTCTTCCCCGAGGACCCCGCCAGGATCGTCATCCCCTACGGGAGATTCCGGGCAATCAGGTCCACCGGGAGTGTCACCCAGCTGCTGATATCCGAACGGTACAGCCTCCTGACCATCTACACCGACCGGGAGAACGGCCGGGACAGCGGCATCACCGCATCGGCCGTCCAGCGCATCGGCTCGGTCAGGCTCGCAGCGGCCCCCCTCGACCAGGGGGAGTTCATCATCAGTACAACGGACCTCCTCCTCCGGGGCGACACGTCCCCCCGGAGCGACCTCCCCTTTCCCGGCCTGGAGGGCTTCCACCGCAGCATGGAAAGCCGCTCGGGGGCCCTGGTGGAGAAACGGGGGCCGCAGATCAGGGTGACGGTCCCCATGCCGGCGGGGGAGAAGGGGATCATCCAGTACCGACTGACGCTGAACGCCAGGGAGCGAACCTGCGTGATACGGATAGTGCTGAACCGGGGAGATGCCGGCGGACCGCTGCACTGCTATCCGGTCCGCATCGTTGAAAGCGGCGACAGGCACCTGGGCCGGATCATCAGGGAACAGTACTACCGGTTCCTGCCGGCGGTGCGGCGCTAGCCATGCCGCGACAGAGAAATTATTCCCGGCACGGGGCAATAATGAAAAGGTCCCTTGACTGATGGTAAACAGATTGTTACATTATTATGATATACTGATCCACGGCAATGGAACCGCAGATCATGCGAGAGGCGGGATTTGGCATCCGCTGCCGGTCGGCAGGCACGAGGTAATTAATGACCCTGGACAGCAAAAAAACTGGAAATTGCATCATAGTGAAGCTCCCGAGACAGATCGACATGGTCCTTTCGGCTGCAATCGAGCGGGAGCTGCAGTCGGTATTTCAGCAGGAGCCGCTCTGTGATTTCATCATGGACCTGAGCAACGTCGTCATCCTCAGCAGCTCAGGCCTGAGGATATTCATCACCGCCAAACGGAAGCTCAGGAGCGCCAACAGGGAGATCGTGCTCTGCGGTGTGAAGGACAACGGAATCATCGAGACCTTCAGGGTGTCGCAGCTTCTGGATATCTTCAAGGTGTTCCCCAGCGAGGATGAGGCGCTGGCCTACCTGGAGTCGCGGCCCGGCTTCTAGGCCTGTCCCTGCCGCATGATGACCGAATCATCGACGCCGTCGATCTCCAGGAGCTTCACGTCGACGGAGTCCTCGATGGAGGTCTTCACGATGTGCCCGCAGTAGTCGGGCTGGATCGGCAGCTCGCGGTTGCCCCGGTCGATCAGCACGAAAAGCCGTATCGCCTTGGGGCGACCGAAGGTCATGATGGTCTCCAGGGCCGCCTTGGTGGTGCGGCCGGTGAAGATGACGTCGTCCACCAGGAGTATCGTCATGTTGGTGATGTCGAATTCGATCCGCGTCTCCTTGATGATCGGCAGCACGCCGCGCGTGGCCAGATCGTCCCTGTGGAAGGTGATGTCCAGCACGCCGTGCTTCACCGGCGCCCCGCCCTTGGCCTCGATCCTGTTCCGTAGCCTGCGCGCCAGCTCGACCCCCCTGGTCTGCACCCCCACGATGGCGAAATTGGAAAAATCGGCGGTATCCCTGAATATTCTCTCAGAAAGCTCTTCAAGGAGCGCCTCGATCCGGGCCTTGTCCAGAATGATCTCGGATGCCATTCTCACACCACCTCCCTATGGTATTCCTGTATGGGCCGTACCGTGAGCTCGCCCTTCCTCTTCACCTCCACCATCCCGTGAATGGAGGCGCGGGCCGCCTGTATCGTCGTCATGAGCGGTACGCGGTACCGGACCGCCGCCTGCCGGATCGCAAAAGCGTCACCCTTGGAGACCTTGCCGGAGGGGGTGTTGATGATGAGGTTCACATCGTGATTTTTTATGAAGTCGATGATGTTCGGTCTCCCCTCGCTGACCTTCTGCACCACGTCGCAGGGGACGCCATGGTCACGGTAGTACCGGGCGGTCCCCTCGGTCGCCAGGAGGCGGAAACCCTGGTCGTGGAGCATACGCACCTCCTCCACGAGCTCCTCCTGTGACTCCCTGTTGATGCTCAGGAACACGGTTCCCGTGATCGGCAGGCGGTCTCCCGCCGCCAGCTCTGCCTTGTAGAAGGACTCGCCGAAGGCAGGGGAGATCCCCATCACCTCGCCGGTGGATTTCATCTCAGGCGTGAGGACCGTGTCCACGCCGGGGAACTTGTTGAAGGGGAGGACCGCCTCCTTGACGCTCATGTAGGGGATCCGCTTCATGCGCGTGAGCCCCATCTCCCGGAGCGACATCCCCATCATCACCTTCACCGCCACCTTCGCCAGGGGGACGCCGATGGACTTCGACACGAAGGGTACCGTCCGGGAGGCGCGCGGGTTCACCTCGATGATGTAGACCCGTCCCTCCTTCACCGCGAACTGGATGTTCAGAAGGCCCAGGACCCCCAGCTCCATGGCCAGCGCCTCCGTGGTGCGGGCGATGGTCTCGGTCACCTCAGGGGAGAGCGAGATGGGGGGGATCAGGCAGGCGGAGTCGCCGGAATGGATCCCCGCCTCCTCGACGTGCTCCATGATCGCCCCGATGAAGACGGACCTGCCGTCGCAGACGGCGTCCACGTCCACCTCCACCGCGTCCTCCAGGAAGGCGTCCACCAGGATCGGGTGCTCCGGCGAGAGCTCCACCGCGGTCTGGATGTACTGTACCAGGCTCGGCTCGTCGTATATCAGCGACATGGCCCTTCCGCCGAGCACGTAGGAGGGGCGCACCAACACCGGATAGCCGATGCGCTCGGCCACGGCGATCGCCTCCTCCTGGGTGAAGGCGATCCCGTTCTCCGGCTGCAGTAGATTCAGGGAGCGCACCACCTCGGCGAAGCGCTCCCGGTCCTCGGCGCGGTCTATGGAATCCGGGGAGGTCCCCAGTATCCTGACACCGCTCCTCTCCAGATTGCGCGCGAGCCGCAGGGGCGTCTGCCCTCCGAACTGCACGATGACCCCCTCCGGCTGCTCCAGCTCGTAGATGTGAAGGATGTCCTCCAGGGTCAGCGGCTCGAAATAAAGCCTGTCCGAGGTGTCGTAATCGGTGGAGACCGTTTCCGGGTTCGAGTTCACCATGATGGATTCCACCCCCAGCTCGCGCAGCGCGAAGGAGGCGTGGCAGCAGCAGTAATCGAACTCTATCCCCTGGCCGATCCTGTTGGGCCCACCCCCCAGGATCATTACCTTCTTCCTGGCGGTGGGGACCGCCTCGTTCTCACCGTCGTAGGACGAGTAGTAGTAGGGCGTGTAGGCCTCGAACTCGCCGCCGCAGGTGTCCACCACCCGGAATCCCGGTGCGATCCCCTGCTCGTGCCGGTAGCCCCTCACGGCCTCCTCCCGCTCCTGGAGGGAGCGGGCGTACTGGCGTGCGTAGTCCGGGCCGCGCTCGAAGAGGCGCGTCACCTCGTCCCTCCCGGTGATGAATCCCAGCTGGCGGTCGGAGAAGCCCAAGGTCTTCATGCGCCGCACCCCGTCCGGCGAGAGCCCGCCGGTGCGGTATTCCCGGTGGAACTGCTCCGCCGCCTCGACAATCTCGCGAAGCTGGTGGAGAAACCAGGGGTCGATGCCGGTGAGCCGCTGCACCCGATCGACGCTCCACCCGAGCCGGAAGGCCAGGTCGATGTAGAAGACCCTGTCCTCCCTGGTGGTGAAGAGCTCCTTCTCTATGATGTCATTCCGGTGGCGCTCCGGAAGCCGCTTCAGCATCTGCTCGATTTTCAGCACGCCGTCGGAGCCGAAGCCGAAGCGCTCGATCTCCAGGGACCGCATGGCCTTCTGGAAGGCCTCCTTGAAGGTCCTGCCGATGGCCATGGCCTCCCCCACCGACTTCATCTGAGTCCCCAGCCGCGAATCTGCCCCCTCGAACTTCTCGAAGGCCCATCGCGGTGCCTTCACCACCACGTAATCGATAGTGGGCTCGAATGAGGCGGGTGTCTCCTTGGTGATGTCGTTGGGTATCTCGTCAAGGGTGAGCCCCACGGCGAGCTTCGCGGCGATCTTGGCGATGGGGAAGCCGGTGGCCTTGGATGCCAGGGCCGAGCTCCGGGAGACGCGCGGATTCATCTCGATCACCATCACCCTCCCGTCCTCCGGGTTCACCGCGAACTGGATGTTGGAGCCGCCGGTGTCGACGCCGATCTCCCGTATGATTCCCAGGGACATGTTCCGCAACTCCTGGTACTCCCTGTCGGTGAGGGTCTGCTGCGGCGCCACGGTGATGGAGTCCCCCGTGTGTATCCCCATGGGATCCAGGTTCTCGATGGAGCAGATGATGACGACGTTGTCCCTGGTGTCCCGCATCACCTCCAGCTCGAACTCCTTCCAGCCGATAACCGATTCCTCCAGGAGCACCTGGCTGATGGGTGACTCGTCGAGCCCCAGCTTCACCAGTTCTACGAAGTCCTCCCGGTTGTAGACGATGTTGCCGCCGGTCCCCCCCAGGGTGAAGGCCGGTCTGATGATGATGGGGAGTTTGATCCGCTCCAGCACCTGCAGGGCCTCGTCGATTGAGGATGCCAGCCCCGAGGCGGGGACCTTCAGGCCGATGTTGAGCATGGCCTGCTTGAAGAGCTCGCGGTCCTCCGCCTTGTTGATGGACTCGATGGAGGCGCCGATAAGCTCCACGCCGTACTTTTCGATAACGCCCCTTCTATGGAGCTCCATGGCCACATTGAGTGCCGTCTGCCCCCCCACGGTGGGGAGCACGGCATCGGGGCGCTCGGCCTCGATGATCTTCTCCACGATGTCGGCGGTGATCGGCTCGATATAGGTTCTGTCCGCCAGATCGGGGTCGGTCATGATGGTGGCCGGATTGGAGTTGATGAGCACCACCTCGTACCCCTCCTCCTTCAGCGCCTTGCACGCCTGTGAGCCGGAGTAGTCGAACTCGCAGGCCTGACCGATGACAATGGGGCCGGAGCCTATTATCAGGATCTTCTTTATATCATTCCGTTTTGGCATATGACTATTTGCGCCCGCGCAGGCGGACATCCGAAGAGTAAACCACTGGAATAAAAGTTATCACCGTCAGTATTTGTCAATAAAAATAACCCGGGGGTGCATTAATTTAACCTGTCGATAATATATAATCCGATCCGTCATTGTCATCGCGCTCCCGGGCTGAGGAAAAATCCCCGCATCGGAGGATGGAAAAGGTATCCCACAGCGGCATAACCTGCGGGATTCAAGGGCGCCGCATCCTCTCCGAGTGACAGGCTGTCTTTCCGGCAGATGTAGGTGCGGCAACCTGCCGACCCGACCGGATCATGCCCCTTCACCCTTTACATGCCGCCATCCATGCCGCCGCCCATGCCGCCGCCCTTGCCGCCGCCCTTGCCGCCGGGGCCCTTGCCTCTCCTGCGCTCCCCCCTCTTCTCTGTGATAGTGCCCACGGCGGCATTGCTGGAGTCCCAGTAGGGCCTCCCCTCGTAGTCTCGCAGCACCAGCGTCGTGGCCCCCTTGCGCACCTGTTTCGCCGCCACGACCGAGATCCCCTGGAGGAGCATCCTGGCCCCCCGCACCGCCACACGGTCTCCCGGGGCGAAAACCATGCTCTCGCCGATGTACCAGTTCGGACCGATGTAGACCATGATGCCGTTTCCGAGCCTCAGGAAGGTGTTGTTGCTGGTGCCGTTCCCCTCCCGTACCTTCATCACCACGACGCGTTCCACCGTGCCCTTCACCGTGATCTCACTCCGGGCATTGTACGGATTCGGCGGACCATTCCGCTCCCACTCCTGGGCCGATGCGGCCCGCACCGCCGTCCCGGCGATACAACAAATAAGAACGATACAGTATCCGCGCATGGTATCCCCCCCGCTGCAATCACATTCACATCACGGCTCCAGCCACGCTGCGTTCCTTACCAGACTCATACAGGGTTACATAATGAGGCCGGGGAATCAGGAATGGCGACCGTCACCGGATCATACATCAAAACCTTCATCGCGTCTGATTGAGTATTAGTATGCAGCGCCGGTGGATTGTTTCCCGCTTTTTATCTTTCAGTGCCGATCGATCCGCTCCTGGCAGGAATGCGGCGGGATAAAATAGCACCGCCGATCCCTCGCCATGCCGGGATCGGCGGTGCCTGTCGCTTCGATGGGGAGTCGCCGGATCAGCCCATGCTGATCCTCCCGTCGGCCACCATGGCCCTGAGCTCGCGCTTGTTGAACTTGCCGACGCTGGTTTTGGGGATGGCGTCCATGAAATGGAACTTTTTGGGGATCCACCAGGTCGCCTTCACCTTGTCCTTCAGGAAATCCTTCAGATCCTCTTCGGTCACCTCCTGGCCGGGACGCTTCACCACGCAGGCGAAGGGGACCTC
>JAFGJK010000078.1 GCA_016929135.1 Spirochaetota bacterium
ATCTCGTTCATCAGAAGCCCCAGGGGGAGCGCCTGCTCCAGGGGCAGCTCCACGCCGTTTACCTGGACATCGACCCGCAACTCGCCGGGATTTCCCCGGTATCCCCTGAGGACCTCGATAGAGAGCTGTTCGATGTACTCGCTGATGTTGATGGAGGCGGCATTCTCCGACTGGTACAGCCCCTCATGGATGAATGACATGGCCCTCACGCGCCCGATGGTCTCCTGAAACTGATTCTGGATGCACTCGTCGCCGATCTGCTGGGCCTGCTGCTCCAGGATGCTGATGATCATCTGGAGGTTGTTCTTCACCCGGTGGTGCACCTCCCTGAGGAGCGCCTCCTTTTGGGAGAGGGATCCCATCAGGGCTCCCTCCATTCTCTTCCTGCCGGTGATGTCCGAGATGATGCCGACGATGCCCGCGACATCCCTGCCGGCGCTGGTAAAGGAGGCCTTGTGGAAAACCACGTCCCGCTCCTCGCCGATGCCGTTCTGTATCCGCCATTCGTACTGCTGTACCCCCGGGTTCTTCAGCAGGAGATCGTCCATCTCCTTGAACTTGTCGGCGATCTCCCGCGACGAAATATCGTAGATCGTCTTCCCCAGGATATCGCCGCGTCTCTTCCCCACCAGCTCCTCGAAGGCCCTGTTGCAGCCGGTGTAGACGCCGTGGGGGTCTCGGTAGAATATCGGGCTCGGAACGATGTCCAGGAGGGTCTGCAGGAAAACGTTCTGCTCCTGCAGCTTCCTGGCCGCCTCCTTCCCGTCGGTGATGTCGGTGAACATGGCAAAGGAGCCGGCGAACCCGCCATCAGGCCCGAAAAGCGGCATCGGAGAGACAATGGCCCAGAGCTCCGATCCGTCCCGCCTCCTGTATCTGTGCTCATAGGGGGCCGCATCCCCCGTTTTTCTATTTTCAATCAGCGCTTTCAGCCTTTCCCTGTCCTCTTCGAAGATGAAGTCAAAGCTGCTTCGTCCCACGATCTGTTCAGGTTCATACCCCAGCATCTTCGCCATATGCCTGTTCACGTAAGTGATTGAGTAGTCGGCATCGATAGTAAGAATACCCTCGCTGGCGGTCTCCACGATCATCCGGTACCTCTCCTCGCTGCGCCTGAGCTTCTCCTCGGCGGCCCGCTGTTCGGTGATGTCACGCACCGATCCGATGATGGCGGTGACGCTCCCCGACTCCCCTCGCTCCGCCCGCGCCGATATCCGCACGACGTGCTCGGTACCGTTCCGTATCCTGCTGCGGCATTCCACGATCCCCATCTCCCCGGTGGCGATCATCCTCCGGTGGTTCTCCATGACGTCGGTTATGTCCTCGGGATTGATGATGCCGGCCCACTGCTCCAGGGTACGCACGTCATCGGGTTCCCAGCCGGTGATCCTGGTGAAACCGTCCGAGATGAAGTCCATTGTGTGGTTACCCTCGCCGTCGATGGCGATGCGAAACACGTAATCTGAAGCGACCTCGGTCATCGTTCGGTAGCGGGCCTCGCTCTCCCGCAGGGCCACCTCGGCCCTTTTCTGCTCGGTGACATCATCGTAGACAGCCACTACGCTCCCCCCGGGGAGCCGGTACACGTAATTCTCGCGCCACCCGGCGATCCGGTTGTCCCTGTAGAACCCCACCGGATGGTGCTCCGGCGCCCCGGTCTTCCAGACGCGGCGAATCACGTCGAAGAGTCCGAATTCGCGAATGCCGGGGAAGACATCCAGAACGGACCGCCCGATGATGGCGCTCCTCTCCACGGACTCGATGATCTCCGCCGCCCGGTTGAACTCCCTGATGATGAAGTCCTCACCGCCGCCCACCGCCTCGTAGATCGCCACCGCGGTGTGCATGTGCTCGATCATCTGGCGGTAGCGCACCTCGCTCTCCGCCAGCTGCTCCTGCGCCGCCGTGAGCGATTCCACCGTCGACTGGAGCTCCTCGTTGGTGGCCTGCAGCTCCTCGTTGGCCGTCTCCAGCTCGGTGGTCCTGGCGGCGAGCTCCACCTCCAGCGCGTGCCGGTGAAGCGCGGTGTCGATCGTGGAGAAGAGGTCCTGGGCGTTCACCGGCTTCAGCACGTAGCCGAAGGGTGCGGACTCCCTGGCCCGCTTCACCGTGGCGATATCGGCGTGGGCCGTCAGGTAGACCACCGGTATTCTGAGGCGATCCCGTATCCGGCGCGCGGCATCGACGCCGTCCATGGGGCCGGAGAGTATTATGTCCATGAGGACCAGGTCCGGCCTGAACTCCTCCGCTCTCTCCACCGCCTCCTCGCCGCTGGTGACGACGCCGGCGGCGACGTATCCCATCTTCTCCACCATCTTCCTGATGTGGAGGGAGATAATCGCCTCGTCCTCGACGATGAGTATTCGTGCCGGTTCCACGGGTGCAGTATACCCTCAAGTTTGTCGGAAGTAAAGCAGAATTAGCGCCGCCGACGCCAAATACGCCGGAGCATGCGGCAGGGCTTCGATGTGGCATCTCGCGTGCCGCTGTCACCGGGCCGCGGTCATCAGTCCGAATCCTTCATGATGGTGCGCTGGCGTTCCAGGTAATGCTGCTCGATCCTTCCTATGGCCACCTCGTCCATGGTCTTGATCTTCTTCTGGAGCACCGTGTAATCCCTGTTGTTGAAAAAGAGGATCTTTCTGCCGTGGGCGCCCCCCAGGTCGAAGGCCACCAGGGGGATCCCCTCGCCCTTGAGAAAGCTCTTCACGAACTCGACGTTGCTCTCGGCAATGCCGCTCTCCTTCATCCGGGGCAGGGTATTGGCGCCGCCGAAGGCCTTGGCCTTCAGGTTCGATTTCTTGGCCCCCTGCTTCATCATCGCGTTGATGAGGAGCTCCATGGCGTTGAGGGCAAAGCGCCCCGCCTTGTGCAGGTAGAACTTGCTGGGGTTGTCGATCTTCGACACCAGCATGAAATGGTTCATGCCGATTATGTGCCGCTCCGGATCGTAGAGACAGGCGGCTATGCAGGACCCGAGGAGCGTCGAGAGGATCACGTCGTCGTTCACGGCGATGTAATCGCCGGGATTGATATTGTACATCTCCTTCTGGAACTCCTGGTTGTATACGCTCTTCATAGAGGGGCGCCTCCCGGTACTACCGATATCCCATGGACGGGAATAAATCAAACAAAAAAAATCCCCCGGACTCCTCCGGTGAGAGAAAAAGATACAAGGGGCCGAATAGTGGTTGCCATCACGGCATCCGACGGCATCCTCGGTGTAAGCAACGGGCAAGGGGAGGTGAGGTGATGAAGCGCTATGTGTTGGGACTCCTGACGGCGGCCCTCTGTATTCCCATCGCGGTCGGCTGCAGCCGTGAGACCGAGGTCACCGGCAGGGAACGGGCAGAAATGCTGGCCATGGCGGCCCCCGTCGCCGACCGGCTCCTCTCTGGCTTCAACCGTGGGGATTACCCCTCCTTTTCGAAGGATTTCGACGAGGCGATGAAGCAGGGGCTCTCGGATAAGGTCTTTGTCCAGACCAGGGACCTGCTCCTCTCGAAAATCGGCCGCTACCGTTCCAGGGGGGCGGCCGACGTCTCCCGGGAGGGTCCCCGCATAATCGTACGCTACGCCGCCGACTTCGAGAAGGAGCGCGGCGTGTCGGTGAGGCTGGTCTTCACGAAGTACCCCTCCGGGTACCTCGTCTCCGGCCTCTGGTTCGATTCGCCGAAGCTGCGGCACTAGTCGCCGTCGTCCCCGGACAGGCGGTAGAGCTGCATGGTCGCGGAGACGCTCACGTCCCAGCCGGAGAAGGATTCCCCCAGCCGCGACGCGCTGAGGTAGGGATTGCGTCCCCCCTGGCCGCCGGCGAGACCGGATGACGAAGCCGATCCCGAACGGCGCCCCGACCCCGATGATGTCCCGGAGGATACGGACTGATAGTAGGTGTACATGCCGAAGAGATCGATCTTCAGCGCCTCGGACACCCTGAGTGTCGCTCCGATGTCCAGCGAATAGAGACGATAGTTCGAGGAATCGTAGCCAACCGCTGCGCCCCCGGTGATAAAGAGCGGCTCCGCCGCCTTTCCGCTCGCCCCCAGGTGGAACATGTTCTTCCTGTAATCGGCGCCGGCGCTCCGGTAATCATCCCGGGAATAGGTGTAATCGATCTCCATCCCGAATCGCTCGGTGAAATCGTATCCGATCTCTCCTGAGATCTCGGTATAATCGTTTAAGTGCCTGATCCAGTTGTAGGTGTACCGCTCCTTTTTTCCCACGTATGAAACGGTAAGCGATGCGTCGCGGTAGAACAGCGACGCCTCCCCGTAATACTGGTGGGACTCGTATGAGCGGGAGCCGATGGTGAAGCGATACCCGGCATTCAGGTGTACCCACTCCGCCGGGTTCAGCTCGGCCTCGAGTCCTGCCCTGTTGAGGTCCACATGATCGAAATTTCCGAAGCCGTCGCTCAGCTGATAATGGTTGTACCACGTATACTGGGCGGCAATCCTGAAGAGTGAAGTTTCATACGTGGCATCGGCGAAGAGTCTTGCCTGATAATGATCCTCGCTGACCCCGGCGGAGTAGCTCCCCGCCGTTCCCGCTCTGATGATGAATGATCCTCCACCGCCATCTGAACTCTCCGGAATCTGCGCGGATACGGCTGCCGCCCAGAGGAACACAGCCGCCGCGACGCATATGGTTTTCACAATTTTCATCGTCACTTTCCTCGTCATACACCTTTGCGAGAGAGGACCGCGTTCGGCCACGGGGAGGAACGCGATCAATTCCTCCCCGTGTGACCGATACGCGGTTTCCCTTCGATAATCACCTTCCGGCCTTGGGCCCCTTCCTGTTCTCCCTGACCTGCTTCCTGTTCTGTCGCATCTCCTTCCTCACCTCGTTCTTCTGGCGATGCTCACGGGTCCTGATACGATTTTTCAGCTGGCTCGAAGAGGCCTTGTTCTCCGTCTTCTGCTCCACCGAGACCGGATCCTCGGAGAATGCAAGCGACACCGCGAAGAGGGGTATCAATACAAGCAGTATGAGCTTTTTCATCTGGTTCCTCCAGCATTGTTGTAGTGAAGACCGCCGGCGCCACCGTGCCCCGGCTCGCGGCCTTCAATGGATAGTACGAAGCGGGTTCCGAAAAGGGGACAGGAAAGAGAAAAAAAATCACTCTACTCACCTGTTCCCCCGATTCCCGCGCTGCAGGGAACGCTTCATCTCCGACCTGTGCCTCCTGAACTCCTTCATCTCCCTGCGGATCGCCCTCCCCTCCTCTGTATCAACGGCGGTATCCGCCTTCGGGGAGGTGTCCTTCTTTTCAATCGCGCTGCCTGACTCCGTTTTCTGCGACGATGATCCGTCAACCCCGGACACCACACCAGCCCCGCTTCTCTCGCCGTGCCGCATCACCCCGTCCGTGTGGACCCCCTCCATCGCCGATCCGAGAGCCCTTGCACGGAGGAGCTCACCGGCCTCCGCCGCGGCAACGGCGATGCCGGAGGTAACCGTCCCCTTACGGGCGGCCCCCAGCAGACGCCTCTGTCCCGAGGCGACGGACTCAACCTCCACCCTGCCGGATATCACGACCACCGTGGTCTTCCCCGCCGATGCCCTGACCAGGTATTCGGTGCTCAATGACCGTACGATCGCCTCCCTGCTCCGGTACCTGCACTGCACCGTCCCCTCCCCGGCATGGATGCGGGAGAGAAGCTCCCCCTGGGCGATGTGAATGCCCAGGACAAGCCGGCCCCCTCCCCGGTCCATGCGGGACCGCTCGATCTCCATGGTCCCCGGCCCGGCGAGCACCAGGTCCGCCGCGCTTCCGACCCTCATACGCACGATGGAATCCCCGGCGAGGAGGACGACCGAATCTTCGCGCACCTTCATGCCGGCGGTCAGGGGACCGCCGTCGGCGGTCACGAGTCCTCGGGTCTGCAGCACTGTTATCTCCGCGGCGCGTGGGGGAGAGGGGCCAAGGAGAAAATGGAGTGCCAGCGACACCAGGAGGACCGCCGCCAGAGCAGAGGCGTAGGCGATCCTGCGTATTCCCGGTCTCCCCCCGGGGGCCGCCGGCGCCTGTGACGCTTCGGCGGCGATACGGTCATAGGAATCCATCACCCGCCGCCGCAGCACATCCCGGGGGCGCATGTCCGCGGGACTCTCCGGCGAGAAGAGGCGCTGCAATTCATGGAATCTCTCCCTGCAATCGTCGCATTCCTCCAAATGATCGGCCGCCGCTGCGGCCGTCCTGCCATCATCGGTTCCGGCCACAAGCTTCGCGAGGTCGTCGTATGTGAGGTGTTTCCGTTTCATCGCTTCTTTATTACTAATACGTTCCTGCGAACAATTGGTGCCATGGAAGCCCCATTATTCCCCGCCGCTCCGCAACGCCAGCATCAATGATTTGACCAGCGCCGCCATCCTCCTCTTCACCGTCCTCTCTGACATGGAGAGCCTCTCCGCGATCTCCCGGTAGGTCATGGCCATCTCGACCCTCATGGTGTAGAGCGACCTGCTGTCGGCATCCATCGCCTCGACGAGCTCGTGCAGCCGTTCCGCCCTGGCGGCATACCCGTCATCCGCCGCCTCATCCGCAGGCCCTTGCGGCAGCGTCGCCTCATCGAATTCCTCAAGCCGCACCCTCCCCGTTTTTCTCAGATGGTCGATGCAGATATTCTTGGAAATGGTGTACAGGAGCGCCTTTATCCCTTCCTCCCTGACGTCCCTTTCCCGAGAGTACCCTATGAATCTGACGAACACATCGTGAAGAAGATCCTCGGCGGTATCCCGGGACTTCACGAATCCGTAGATATACCTGAACAGCTCTCCGCTGAACCTTTCATATATCTCCGACAGTCTCTCTCTCTCGATCATCAGGCGCCCGCTTCCCCGGGATCTGTGAACGGCATGTGACTCCCCGGTCCATTAATAATAACGTAATTGTCATGCATCGGTTATGAAAAAAAGTTGCACCGTGATAAAAATCGGCTACACTGGAGGGGGCACCGCGACACACACAGGCCGCGGATCGATACTGGGATTGTCAATGGAAACACTCATCATCGCGCTGGCACTGAATAGCGCCGCGGGGCTCGCGGCGTACCTGAGGGGGGCCTTCACGCCCGGCGGCCTCGCTGCGGGCGTGGCAACGGGGACGGTGGTCTACTGCGCGGGGGGACCGTGGTCCTGGTGCGTCATGGGGGCCTTCGTGGTCTCCTCGAGCCTGCTGGGCGGATACAGGAAAGGGGAGAAGCGGAACATGGCGCGGATCCAGGAGAAGGGGGGACGGCGCGACTGGCTGCAGGTGATGTCCAACGGCGCCGTCGGCTGCGCCATGATACTGCTCCACCGGACGATCGGCGGACCGCTGTTCCTCCTTCTCTTCGCCGTCGCATTCGCCTCCGCGAACGCCGACACCTGGGCCGGGGAGCTCGGATCCCTGGCCAGGAGGCCACCCCGCAGCATCGTGACCTTCCGTGAGGTCCCCCGGGGCACCTCCGGGGGCGTGAGCGTCCCGGGCCTCCTGGCCTCCCTGGCGGGGGCCTCCTTCATCGCCCTGGTCTGCCTGGGAGGAGCGGCGGCCTGCGGCGCCGAGCTGCCGGTGCGATGGGTCCTTTGGATCGCCGCCGGCGGGTTCTCCGGCTCGGTCATCGACAGCCTCCTGGGGGCCACGGTGCAGGCGCAGTACCGCGACGGGTCGGGATTGATCACGGAACGGCGCAGGGAGAAGGGGATGCCCGCCCGCCTCGTACGAGGTTTTGCCTTCATCACCAACGACACGGTGAACTTCCTGGCCACGCTCCTGGCCGTCGCCGTCACCCTCGCCGCGGTGCGCCTCCTGTCGCCGGATATACCGTGAGCCGCCATCCCCTCAGGGGCGCGGGGAAAAAACGGTTTACCGGGGGACGGGCCGGTGCCATGATGTGCGCCGTACAGATCACTGAAGGAGAGGGATCCGCGACATACCATGAAACGGCTCGTCATCGATTCGCTCCTCTCCGGGGGCGTCATTACCAACTACCACTGCACCTCGCGCTGCGCCCACTGCCTCTACCGCTGCGCGCCTGAGCGGGAACGGGCCTACATGGGGCGCGGCACCGCCCTGGCGGTCTTCGCGGCGGTCCGGAGGGGCGGATGCGACTCGGTGCATATCGGCGGCGGCGAGCCCCTCCTGGACCTCGGCTCGCTCGAGGCGGTGCTGGACGCCGCGGCCGAGACCGGCGTCGGAATCGACTACCTGGAGACCAACGCCTCCTGGTTCGGGGATCCCGGCGAGGCGGCGGACCTGCTTGCGCGGCTCATGGACCGGGGGGTGCGCACCCTGCTGGTCTCCATCAGCCCATTTCACAACGAGCACATCCCCTTCGCCAGGGTGAAGGGCCTCCTGAGGGCCTGCGAGGCGGCCGGCATGGGGGTCTTCCCCTGGGTGGCGGACTTCCACGGCGATCTGGAGCGCTTCGACGACAACACGCCGCACCGGCTCGGGGAATACGCCTTGGCGATGGGAGAGGAGTACATCAGGGAAATCCCCCGGCGGTACTGGCTGCACCCCGGGGGGAGGGCCATCGATTTCCTGGAGGGGATCTTCGGCCGCGTGGAGACGCGGGAGCTCCTGCGCCTCTCCGCCGGATGCCGCGAGCTCGCGGACACCACCCACTTCCACTTCGACCTCTACGGCAACTACATTCCCGGCCTCTGCTCCGGTCTCTCCATCGCGGCGGGCGACATCGGTGCCCCCCTGGAGGAGGACCGGTATCCCCTGATCACGTCGCTCTACCGCGAAGGGGTCAGGGGTGTCTGCGATGCGGCCCGCCGGCACGGCTTCGAGCCGGCCCCCGGCTACCTGAACAAATGCCATCTCTGCAACGAGGCCCGGCGGTTTCTGGCGGTGGCGGCGGGCATGGAGTCGCACGAACTCATGCCCGCGGGGTATTACACGACGAGGTGACGGGCGCCCCCCCTAGATCCCGAGCCGGTGGCTGGAGGTGTTCACGACCCTGCTGCCGACGGATTCACTGGTGTTGAGCAGCCTTCCGTTCATGTCGTAGTTGTACACAGCCCTGACGACGTTGCCGTTGTCCAGGGTCCCCCTGGTGAGCGTGATGTTTCTGCCATCGGAACGGTATTCGTAGTTCACGCCGGTCACCGTGCCGTTGATGCTCTGAAGCACGGTGTATGATATGACGGCGTTCCCCGGCAGGCGGGGCACATCCCCCTGCTGCAGGTCCCTATGGAGAGCGGTGAAAAAACTCCTGACCCTGCCGTCGTTCATGAACGACATGTCGGTAAAGAAGGCCCTCTCGAACTGATCGGGTGTCCCCCGGACATCGAAAAGAGCGTTCAGCTCCTGCTGGTGCATCGCCAGGAGGCTGTTGATTTGCGTCAGAAGAT
The DNA here is from genome assembly GCA_016929135.1 of Spirochaetota bacterium. Classification (GTDB taxonomy): domain Bacteria; phylum Spirochaetota; class UBA4802; order UBA4802; family UBA5550; genus JAFGJK01. Next base: position 9,346 of record JAFGJK010000078.1, read on the forward strand.
CAACAGCCCGATGCGACGACGGCTGCGCGGCGCAGGCCGCAGACAGCAACATCACGGTCCCCAGGGCCATCAATGAACTCAGTACTGCGCGTTTCATCTCTCTTCTCTCCTTGCGTCTTTCCTCTGTTTTCTAATGGTTCTGTTGCCCCGGCGGCGGCAATGTTACAAAATTTCATCCCTCCGGGGACCCCCCGACGCCGCCCTGCTCCCGCCTCAGCTCCCTGATGGCGCCGAACCCCCGGTAGATGAATATAACAAAGAAAATACGCATGACGATTCCCCCCGTGGGCATACCGCCGCCGCCGGCCGCGGTGATGTAGAGGGTCCACAGGCCGTCCAGCACCACCAGCGCCAGCGCCAGGACAAGCGCCACGGCCGAACGCCGCATCACGAAAAAGCCCAGGAGAAGGAAGATGCATCCCGCGGCGACCGATCCGTGTCCGATCCCCATCTGCAGAAGCAGCGGCGGCCGCAGGGCCAGGGCGATGAGTCCCAGGAGAAGGTTGAATCCACCGATGAAATAGATGATTCCCCAGGCGATCTTCAGTCTCTGCCCCGGGTCCGTTGCAGACCCGGGCAGCGGCACGCCGTCCCTGAGCACCCGGAGCTCCGGCAAGAGGAGCCGCCGCACGAGCCGCACGTTCAGGACGGAACCGTCCCGGAGGGTGAAATCCCTCCCCTCGGAGAGCTCGCGCTGCCCCTCGATCCGTCCCAGCTCCTCGCTCCCCACTCTCACCGTGAAATCTCTCCAGAAGGATTTCCACGAGAGCTCCACCACCTTCTCACCGCCCCGCTCAAGGGCGAGCCTCTTCCCCGGCATTGCATCCACCTCCGCGCATCTTCACTCATCGCGCCGCACCGCGGCACTAGGCGGGAGGTATCATGAAAGCCCGATTATGGCAAGCGATATTCATCCCCTGCCGTCATCGCAGGCATCGTCGTCCCAGTCGTTTCTCGACATCTCGTGATGCGGTGCCGCAGTGCACGGCTCCAGGGGATGCAGCGGTTTCATGGGCTCGCCGCAGCATTCCGGGGCCCGCTCAGCCGAATCCGCCTGCACCGTCTTCCGGCACTCTTCACAGCTGTATGTTATCGTCTTTTCCATGATTTTTCCCTCTTCTTATGTACCGCCGCCGCAGTACGCGGCTTTACGGCGGATTATACCAAAATACAGACTCAGGAGGCCCGAGTCAAGCCGCCGGGGAACGGTAAATTTAGTATTGACAGGGAGGGGGTATTTCAGGTAAGGTAAAAACACAGTAGCAATCCCCAGAATAATCTGAGATCAAAGAAGAACTTCAGCGCCGGGAATCGTCCCTGGGGGCAGGAACATCAGGATCGTGCAATGACCAATCTCACTCTACTCGTAAAAGGGCTGCTCATCGGATTCTTCACCGCGGTCCCCATCGGCCCCATAGGGATCATGTGCATCCAGCAGTCCATATCATGCGGCAAGCGCCAGGGCTTCATCTCGGGCCTCGGTGCCGCCACCGCCGACATGCTCTTCGGCAGTATCGCCATCTTCGGCGTCACCATGATATCCGACTTCCTCATGGACAACAACCTCATTATACGGGCCACCGGCGGTGTCATGCTCCTGGTGATTGGCACCAGGATAATGATGGGACGGCAGGAAAACCGCCCCTCCGAGGTGAAGCGCGACAACATGTTTCAGTCCTATCTCACCATGCTGCTCCTGACGCTGACGAACCCGATGACCATCCTGGCCTACATGACCATCCTTGCTCTCTTCAACATCGTATCAACCGACCGGGGTCCCCTCTCGTCGTCGCTCCTGGTGACCGGCATCTTTTTCGGCTCAGCCCTCTGGTTTTCCCTGCTCACCGTGCTGGCGCACGTTCTGAAGAGCAGGCTCACAGAAAAGGCGCTGATCAGGCTCAACAGGGCGCTGGGCGCCCTGCTTCTCATCTTCGGGGTGTTTCTGTTGATCAACCAGGTGCTGGAGCACTACCCGGTCTTCGGGCTCTCGCTGCCGCATCTCCGGGTCCCCTTTTCATCCTGAGGGATCCGGCGGTCCGCCGCGGCACAGGCCCTGCCGCCGTGTGCTAATTCCGGGTTTTCCCCTTCGCCCGGGCCTTTCCCTTGAGGATAGTTCTGAGCTTCTGCTCGCTCTTGGTGATGTAGCCGTAGATCTTCTTCGACGTCGGCGGGGTCTTCTCCTTCTTCAGGATGGCCATGACCATGTTGTACTTGCGCCGGTAGTGCTGGATCGAGGGGATGGATGTGGAAAAGTGCCTGGCCAGCTCGAAATCCTTGTGGACGTAGACTCCCTTCCGGTCCTTCTTGTTCAGCCCGATGAACTCCATGACGATCTTCTCGTCCCAGTCGATGGACCGCTGGCCGCTGTAATCGTGCTCTCTGCGCCTGAGCTCGTTGCGCTCGGTGCTCCCCTCCATCTTCTTCTTTTTCCAGTAGGGATGGCGGTTCCTCGCCCTCTTTATGTCCTCGATGGAGAAGCGCTTCTTCTCCAGCCAGAGTCGAGTCACGTAGGCCTTGCGGCCCGAGGGGAGCCTGCACTTGAGCGAGTTTTCGATGTACTCCTCAGGACTCCTGGAATTATAAAGCAGTATTTCCTGTTTGTTCAAGCCGTTTTTGCTCATGCCATCCTTGCCCATGATCATGTCCCGAACCATTGAATTGAGATTTGCGATTTATAGAAGGCTAATTTCGCGGCGGTCCGTGTCAATAAAAAAAACAAAGAAACGCGATATTTCATAAAAAAAATAACAGGATGAATGCGCTCCATTATCGGATCACGGAGGCGCAGAAAGCGCCTCTTTCGGCGGCACCGCGATGCGGCCATATCCGCATAACAGGACGTATTTTATTCGCCGCGTCTCAGGGGGCCCCCATATCCATGCTGGTGGTCAGCGCACGGTCCCGCTCATGGCGCCGCAGCGCCAGTTCGATGAGCCGGTCGATCAGCTCGGGATAGGTGATGCCCGAGGCATCCCAAAGCTTCGGGTACATGCTGATCTTGGTGAAGCCGGGGAGCGTGTTGATCTCGTTCACCAGGACCTCGCCGTCCCCCCGGAGGAACATGTCCACTCTGGCCATCCCCTCGCAGCAGAGCACCCTGTAGGCCTCCACCGCCATCTCCCTGACCCTCAGGGCGACATCCTCCGGAAGTTCTGCAGGTATCATCAGGGCCGCGCCGTGCTCATCGATGTACTTCGCCTCGTAGGAATAGAAGTCGTGGTTCGGCAGGATCTCGCCGGGAACCGATGCGATGGGGTCCTCGTTCCCCAGCACCGAGCACTCGATCTCGCGACCCGCCACCGCCTCCTCGATGATCACCTTATGATCGAAACGGAAGGCATGATCCATGGCGACGCGGAACTCGGCCTCGTTTTTCGCCTTGCTGACGCCCACCGACGAGCCGCAGTTGGCGGGCTTGATGAACAGGGGGGACCCCAGTGCGGCCACAACCGCCTCATAGCGCATTTCGGACCTCTCCCTGATGCCGCAGATCAGGAAGCGCGGTATGGGGATCCCGGCATCGCGCAGGAGGCGCTTCATCACGTCCTTGTCCATTCCCACCGCCGATCCCAGCACCCCTGCCCCCACGAATGGCATGTCCAGCAGCTTCAGGAGGCCCTGCACGGTGCCGTCCTCGCCGAAGGTGCCGTGCAGCACCGGAAACACCACGTCGAGCTTCCCGACTGCATCTTTCCCCGACATCTCCATGAGGGTGCGGTTGTCTCCGCCGGGGACGAGTCCCAGCTCCCTGCCCCCCCGCGCCAGGGCGATGGTCTTCGGGTCTTCGGGATTGTCAAGGTACCTGCGCTCGTCGGCGAGCATCCATCGCCCCTGCCGGTCGATGCCCAGCAGCACCAGCTCGTACTTTTCGCGATCGATCGCGTCGATGACGCTCTTGGCCGACTGGAGCGACACCTCGTGCTCCGCCGACCTTCCGCCGAACAGAATCCCTACCCGAATCTTCTTGCTCATTTCACAACCACCCTCTATTTGTGTTTCAACAGTCTGCCAACGCTAGTGCTATGATAAAAACGATGTCAAGAAAAAATACTCGCTCACGATGCCACAGGAGTTCCGTCGATGTACGCATAATACCGCCCCTGCCGCCGCTCCACCCGCACCGGCCTCTCGAAGATCCGGGAGAGCATATCACCGGTGAGCCCGCCGTCCACGGGGCCGCGGTAGAGACATTCTCCCCGGTGGAGCACCAGGAGCATGGTGAAGAGCCCGGTGATCTCCTGCACCTGGTGGGTCACGTAGATAACCGCCGCGCCGTTGATTTCCCAGAGCCGTTCCATGGTCTCCAGCAGGTCCTCCCGCGCGGCCATGTCGAGCCCCTCCGCCGGCTCGTCCAGCACCAGGACATCCGGCTCGCGTACCGCGGCCCGCAGCATCAGCACCCGCTGCTTCTCCCCGTCGGAGAGGGTGCCGAAGAGAGAGCGCGCCAGGTGCGCCATCCCGGCGGCATCCAGGAGCCGCCGGGCCTCGCCGCGCTCCTCCGGCCCGAAATCCCTGTAGACCCCGATGGAGGCGTCGTAGCCGCTCAGCACGACATCCATCACGCCGCTGTGGCGCGGGAAGGCGGTCCGCAGTGAGCAACTGGTGTAACCGATGCGCCTCCTGGTGTCCCTGACGTCGCCGCGCTCCTCCCCGAACCTGGCCACGGTGCCGCCGCTGGGATGGATGTAGCCGGCGGCCATCTCAAGGAGCTTGCTCTTCCCCGCCCCGTTCCTGCCGAAGAGGACCCACCGCTCGCCCCGCCGCACCGTCCAGGAGACCTCCTTCAGGATATCCCTCCCGTATGCGGGAAAATGGAGCGAAACCCCCTCAAGCCTCAGCACCTCCATGTCACCTCTCCATACGCCGGTAAACGATGTCCCCATGGGGACGTTCGTGGAGACTCTCATACGCCGGCGCCGTACGGTCAATCCAAAAGAGAAAAAATTGTTTGACCTCCACGCACCTCCCGGCTACTATCAACAGTATCAATCCGCAACGGAACACCCTATGGACGATCAACGGCTTGAGAACCTCATCACTAACCTGGAGCTGGCGGAACACAATCTCAGCAAGCTCACCAGGATCATTGACCCCATGAGTGATCCGGAGAGCCTGCTGGCGCAGACCATCACTCTTCTGCGGCACAACCTTGTGGAGCTCAGGAACTACGAGGTGCAAAAGGAGATCGAGGGCTTCAGCAATCTCGACGGCGTCCCGGAGGCCGACGGGAAGGAGTGACCGTGCCGCGCTAGTGGAACCGCACCAGCAGCATGGTGGAATCGTCCTGCAGCGACATGCTCCCCGTGGCCCTGTCGACTGCATCCCTGATCCTGGATGCCACGAGCGGCGCGTCGTCGCTGCGTCCCTGGCGGATGAATCCCATCAGTTCCTCCATGGACATCCCCCGCTGCGCCGACTCGTCCACCACGCCGTCCGTGAAGAGAACCAGAAAATCCCCCGGGTCGCATCGCACCACGCCGACCTCGTACTGCTCGCTTTCGCTGATCCCCAGGGGCTTGCCCCGCTCCTTGAGGTGGACGAACTCGTCCCTGTCGCTATCGTAGAAGAGCTGGATGTTGTGCCCCGCCGAGGCGTAGCGGATGAGCCTGTTCCTCTGGTCCGCGAGGAAGTAGAAGAAGGTGCAGAACATACCGCTGTGGGACTCCCGGCAGACCCACCGGTTCACCGCGGTGATGATGGCCTCCGGATCCCGGTGCCGCTCCGCCTCGAACCGCAGGGCGTTCCTCACCACGTTCATGAAGAGGGCCGCCGGCACACCCTTCCCGGACACGTCTCCCACCGAGCCGCCGAAAAAGCTGTCGTCGAAGACGATGAACTCAAGGAAATCGCCGCCGACGATACGTGAGGGTATCGTGAATCCGCCCACCGAGGCCCCCGGGATCGAGTGCGGCAGGCGGGATACCGACTGCGCCTGGATCTCCGCGGCGATGGAGAGCTCCTGGTCGATGAGCTGCTTCTCGTAGTTCATCTTCTGCAGCACCACGTTCTCGTAGGTCTCCGCCACGTGGCTGGCGATGGTTGAGAGGACCCGCAGGTCGAAGGAATCGAAGACCTCGTCGCCAGGCTTGTCGGTGACGTTAAGGACGCCGATGATCCTGTCAAGAAGCTTCATGGGGACGCAGAGGAATGACTTCGAGGAGTACCGCGCGTCCCCACGCTTCATGGTGCAGCACTTCTGATCCGTGTCGATGTCGTAGACCAGCATCGGGTCACCGGACTGGATCACGTGCCACATCATGGTCTTTTCAAGATCCGGCAGCTCGCGCCGGACCCCGTCCGTGGAGACGAAGTACTTCGCCCCCCTTCCGGTCTCGTCCAGGATCACGAAGGAGCAGCGGCCCGCCCTGATGATCTTGTTCACCGCCTGCAGGATCCTGGCCAGGAAGTCCTCGATGTTGAAGGTGAAGTATATCGACTGCGAGATGTCGTAGATACAGGTGAGCTCGGCCACACGGTTCTTCAGGCTGGTGAGGAGCTCGTGGTTGTTGATGGCCACGGCGGCTGCGTCGGCCACGTAGGTGAGCATCCCCAGTTCCTTCTCCTGGAAGCTCCCCGTCCTGGAGTTCACCACCTCCAGCACGCCGATGAGATCCTCCTTGTTCCTCACCGGCACCGCCATGATGTTCCTGGTGACGAAACCGCTGGCCTTGTCGATGGCCGCGGAGAACCTTGGATCCGACGGCGCGTCGTTGGATATGATGCTCTGGCCGCTGGCGGCCACCGTTCCGGCGATACCCTGGCCGATCTCCAGGGTGTTCCCCTTGATGATCTCCCCCTTCTCGCTGATCACCACATCGAAGATGAGCCTGTCCTTCCCCCGGTCAAGCAGCAGCAGGGACGCCCCCTCGGCGTTCAGAAGCTCCTGGGCGGAATCCATTATCGTCGCCAGGAGTGACTGCAGATTCATTGACGAGTTGATCCTGTTCATTATCTCTATGATTTTTTTATACATGACCATACATCCTCCCGACGCGAAATACCGGGTATTCCCATCACACTCTGCCAAGGGTATGCTAAGACGCGCCGCGGGCCCCGTTACGCGGGGGTGTGCGGCACAGGGGGACGCTACTTCCGCCGCGAATGCCCGTCAAGACAATTTTATTGCTGCCGGTTATGCGGAGGGGGGCTTGACGGCCCGGGCGATATGTTGGAGCGTACGGGGGTGCCGTCCCCCCTCCGGGCCTCTTTTAAGGCGCCGGCGGCCGCGGGATGCGGGCTGGCCCGGTTTTTCACTGCCGCTTCACACCGGCGAGCTCGCGAACCAGGTCAGCGATGACCGCCATGTCCAGGACCGGCTTGTGGATTACATGCCGTTCCTGGAGGCCGGCACGCGCCAGCTCGCCGGAGAGGATATAATTCCCGTCGCCGGTATGCACGATGAATTGCAGGTCGGGCCTGAGCTCCCTGGCGCGGAGGATCACCGTCTCGCCGTCCATGTCCGGGAGCTTCATGTCAACGATTGCCACGTCGGCGGCCGTTTCCGGCAGGAGGGCCAGGGCCTCGGTGCCGTTGGACGCAACAACCACCGAAAATCCCTCATCCTCAAGATAGTGCCGCAGGGTCTTCCTGAGAATCTTCTCGTCGTCGATGACCAGTACCGAGATATCGTCCATTGGGCCGTCCGTTGCCAGTGATGTGTATATTCTACAATGGAGCCCCGTAAAGTCAAGCCGAAAGGCCGGCGGGGGCCGAGAAACCCTACAATCGCGTCGATCCCCCCGCCGGTATAAATTGCTTGCACCCACGGGATGCCCGTGCTACGATGTGCCCCGGCATCAAGGCCGACATCATAGCGAGGAGCTGGCGACAATGAGCATCGCTGAAGTTGAGGAGCACCACGGCGTAACGGTGATACGGATATTCGGATCACTGACGATGAAGATCGTTGAAGAGTTCGACGAACTCTGCCAGGGGGCCATACGGAAGGGCCCCGAGGCCATCGGGATTGACTGCCGCGATCTGGATTTTATCGACTCCGTCTCCATCAACCACCTGTTCAAGATCTCGCATCTGGCGGTGGATCAGGGGATCAAGATGATCCTCTTCGATATGAATCCCACCATATCCCACATCTTCAGCGTCACCGGCCTGGACAAGCTTCTGAGGGTGATGCAGAAGGACGCCTTCGAGTCGGAATTCCTGATAGAGTGAGTCCCCCGGGTCCACTCCGGCCTCGCGGGAATGCTCATTCACGAATACTCCTCGCGATCATGAGCGATGCCGTCCGTGCCCTGACGCGATTGATGATCGATAACGATGCGCGCAGACGGCTCACGGAATCGTTGCGCAGGACACCGGCCGTCGGTGCAGAGTATCTCTTTACAGATGGGAATGCCCGGCGGATTGCAGTATGAGTATATCTGAAACAGATCATATATTAACCCAAGGTACAGTACGATGAAAGTCACCGCCTTTGTGGGAAGCGCGCGAAAGAGGCACACCTATGCCGCCGCGGAAAAATTCCTGCAGAACCTGCGCTCGCTGGGGGACGTTGAGACTGAAATCGTTCATCTCAGCGATTACGACCTGAAGACATGCCGGGGCTGCATCGCCTGCTTCGACAGGGGAGAGGAATACTGCACGCTGAAAGACGACAGAGACACGCTGATTGAAGCAATCGTCAATTCAGACGGCGTTGTATTCGCCTCGCCGAATTACTCATTCAACGTATCGGCAATCATGAAGGTATTCCTCGACAGGCTCGGATTCCTGTTTCATCGACCTCGCTTCTTCGGCAAGACCTTCACCAGCATCGTCGCGCAGGGGATATTCAGGGGCGAGGAGATCGTGAAATACTTCGACTTCATCGGCGACGCCCTGGGCTTCAATGTCGTGAAGGGGAGCTGCATAACAACGCGCGAACCGATGACCGAGAAAAACATGAAGAAAAACAATGCCCTGCTGGACAGGCAGAGCAGGAGATTCTATTCCGAACTGATTAAGAGCCGCTACCCGACGCCATCCCTGCTCAAACTGATGGTCTTCAGGATGGCCCGGTCGGCCATACACTGCATGCTCAATGAGGAGTACAGGGATTTCAGATACTACAGGGAAAAGGGTTGGTTCGAATCGGACTACTATTATCCCGTGCGTCTGAATCCGATCAAAAAAACCGCCGGAAGGCTTTTCGACTGGATAGGATCCAGAACGGCGTAACGCCGGTGACTGCCGGCGGTTCTATCTTTCCCACAATGGTCAGCGGCGGCACGGGATGGATTCCCACCGCATCCAGCACGGTGCGGCGGCCACCATCGCCCCGCCGCGATGACAGCCTCTGCGGGCGAAGTAGAAACGTGGCAGGTCCGCAGAACTTGCTGAAGGAGGATGGGATCGTACGGGCGTCAACATCCACTAATCCGATGGAGGCACGGCATGGAAGGACTGAACAGAATCTCTCGAATAGCGGGTATCGGATACCTGGTCATATTCATCACCGGCATATTCGCCAACTTCTTCGTCCTCGAGGGTCTCATTGTACAGAACGACGCGGCGGCGACGGCACATGCCATTGCCGCCAATGAGATGCTGTTCCGCGCCGGGATCGTCTGCTTCGTCATCATGGTGGTCATGGACGTACTGCTGTCCTGGGCCCTTTACGTCATCCTCAGCCCGGTACACAAAAACATTTCACTGCTCTCCGGCTGGCTGCGGCTGGTGAACAGCACCATCTTCGGAATCGCCCTCTTCAACCTTGTCAGCGTGCTGCAGGTTCTCGGCAACGCCGAATACCTGAGGGTCCTTGACGCGGCCCAGATACACGCCCAGGTGATGCTCCACCTCGGCAGCTTCAACAGCACGTGGCTCGTCGGATTGGTATTCTTCGGTTTTCACCTACTTTTGCTGGGCTATCTGATCGTGAAATCCGGCTACATCCCAAGGATACTGGGCGTCCTGGTGATCGCCGCGTCGGCGGGATACCTGATCGACAGCTTCGCGAACTTCCTGCTGCCACGATACTCTGATTACAAAAGTATCTTCACGCTGATTGTGGTGATTCCCGGCGTCGTAGGGGAGATGTCGCTCACCCTCTGGCTTTTGTTCAGGGGCGTCAGAGTGAATCAGGAATGATACGCATGGTCGTTCAGGGATCGCACCCTGAGAATCATCCGGGAGGGCACAGTATCATTGAGAATCGGCCTGTCACCTTCCCATACGCGAGGGGCATGAGCTCATGCCATCCCTCGGCCGTTTCCGTCATCACCTCCGGGACCTCCGACGACAGCAGCGGTGCGCGCCTCGGTGGAGAGGGGATACGGATACTCCTCCCCGAAGTCCAAGATGTGCAGCTGCACGGCTGGGGCGACGCGGCCAAGGGGAGGATTTTCAGATAGTCAGGCCGTACATATCCGGGGAGACGGGGATCGGCATTATCGCCCCCCCTGCAAAGCGGCTTCTGCGCCATCTTTTCTGGGACCGCGCAGCCGGGCAACACCTGCTGCAGCAACATGAAGACCGGAGATGTGCAACCCTCAGGCCATGCGACGGATGCAGCGTACGCGCGAAGCCCTGCCATTATTCAGGAGCTCCAGCGCCCGGGCTTCTGGAGATGGCCGAAGGCCCGGGGACGATTCATGCTTGACGAAAAAACATCGCTGTTGGATACTCTTGACGTTCGCTTCGTATCGACGGGAATGCCGGAGGCCGGGCGCATGTACCGCGACATGGCACACGGGATCTTCCCCTTCCGGTCAGGCCACTGCGGTACGACACTGTTGCTCATCAGGGGAGCGGTATGTTCATTCATCCAGAATTGATCGACGAGCTGAAGAAGAGCAAGGTCATTCTCTTCGTGGGGGCCGGGGTGTCGGTGAACCTGGGCCTCCCCTCCTGGGGCGACCTGATCGAGCACATGGCGGTGGAGCTCGATTTCGACCCCGCGACGTTCCGCTCCTACGGGGACTTCCTGGAGCTGGCGGAATACTACGAGATCAAAAAGGGCTCCATCGGCCCCCTGCGGAGCTGGATGGACATACAGTTCCACAGTCCCCTGATCAAGATCGAGGAGTCCCTGATCCACAAGCTCATCGCCAAGTTCAACTTCCACATCATCTACACCACCAACTACGACCGCTGGATCGAGCGCGCCTTCAAGGCACACGGCGTGGAGCACGTCAAGGTCACGAACATCTACGACCTGACGAAGCTCCGATCCGGGATCACGCAGATTATCAAGTTCCACGGGGATTTCGACGACGACTCATCGATCGTACTGACCGAGTCGAGCTATTTCAACAGGCTGAGCTTCGAGGGGCCGCTGGACATGAAGCTGCGGTCCGACATCCTGGGGAAATCGATCCTCTTCATCGGGTACAGCCTCAACGACATCGACATGCGGTATCTCCTGTACAAGCTGAACAAGCTCTGGGAGGGGTACTCCACCGAATCGGTCCGGCCGCGCTCCTACATCTTCATGCTCTCGCACAACCCGATCAAAAACGAGGTCTTCAGGGAGCGGGGGGTGGAGACCATCGTCGCCGACTGCGACAACCCGCAGCGGGCCCTGGAGGATTTCCTGTGCACCATCACCCGGGAGGTGCACGGCGCCACCTGAGGGCCGCCGAAGGGCACCCCCCGGCACCGGAACAGCGCGGAGCCTGTTCCTCCGCCGCCCGTCATTTCAGAGACCGCACCGGCACGCAGGGATTCCCGCAGGCCAGCGAATCGGAGGGGATCGACCGCGTCACCACGCTCCCGGCGCCGATGGTGACGTTATCGCCGATGGTCACCCCGGGGAGTATGATCGTTCCGCCGCCGATCCAGGCGTTGTCGCCGATGGTGACGGGGGCGGACTGCGTGATGCAGAAGACCATCCCCCCCTCGCCGTGGTCCTCCCGCAGCCGCTCCGAGGCCCGCACCGGGTGGAAGGCCGCGTATATCTGGACGGCCGGGCCGATCAGCGCGTTCCTCCCTATGGTGATCCTGTTGCAGTCCAGGAACACGCAGTTGTGGTTTATCTCGGAGTTGTCCCCTATGAAGATGTTCTCGCCGTAATCGCAGAAAAAGGGTGCCGTGATCCAGAGGTTCCTTCCCATCCCCCCCAGGAGCTCCCGGAGGATCCCGGTCAGGCCCTCCCTGTCGGTGGAGGGCGTATTGTTGTAGCGATGCACCAGGTCCTTGGCCCTGTGCCAGCGGGCCAGGAGCTCCCCCTCCCCGCAGTCATAGGGGAGCCCCGCCAGCATTTTTTCCCTCTCCTTCAAGGGGATGTCACCGTCAGCGGCGCTTGCCGCCGCCATGGGAGCCGGAACCTCCGCCCTTGCCGCCGGAACCGCCCCCCTTCCTGTCGGGGACGACGTTCTGCCTGTTCTGGATCTTCCCCTGACCGCCGCCCCTCTGGCCCGGCCTGAACCCGGAACCGCGGTCAGGCTGGATCGTTTTCCCCTTCGAACCGCCCTTGAAATCCGGGGGCCTCCTGTTCCTGTCTATGGGGCGGATATCCCGGGGCCGTTTCCCGAAGCTCCCCGACTTGTGGTGTGGCGCCCTGTCGAATTTCTGCCCCCCCGGCCTCTCCTTGTGCCGGTACACCTGTCGGAAGCCGGGATGGCGCTTCATGAAGTGCTGGTACCGGTAGGCCCCCCTGGCGATCTCCGGGTGTCCCCTCAGGACGCCCCGGTTCCTGTAGGCGATCCGCGCCACCCGGGGATGCGAGAGGAACCAGGCATTGTCATCGTACAGCGTCCGCACCACCCTGGGGTATACCGACAGAAACCGCTCGTTCACGTAGACCCTGGTGGCCACCATGGGGTGCCTGCGAAGCCAGTCGACATTCATATAGAGCTGCAGGGTTAACGAAGGATTCAGGTTCAGAAAGACGTAGTTGCCGTAGGCGGCGAAGGCCACGTACGGGTCCGACCAGATGAAGGGGAGCCTGGCATAGAGCCAGAGCCCTATATCCCGATGGCCGTTGATCCAGCTGTAGTTGGCGAAGATATGATACGCCACCGCCGGATGATCGTAGAGCCACTGATCCGTCCTCCACTGGAATCCCGGGTTGTCCGGGTTCGCGATGATTCGCCCGTAGTACTCTCTCTCACGGGCGTCCATCTCCGGCCCCTCATCGATATCCTGGGGATCCTCACCGTACTCCGCCTGGTCCCCCTGCGTGTCGTTGTCCCCGATGCCGTTGATGATCTCGTCGATCTCTCTATCAGAAAGCTTGTCCGGCACCGGGGCATCCTGGTATTCCTGCGGCAGATCGTTGCCGCTATCCTGGGAATAGGATCTGCCGCTCCACGTCAGCGACACGGCGATGATCAACACTGAAAGCATGGGCAGTGCGACGCATTTTTTCATGTCTGTACCCCTTCATGTTTCGGGATCCGCCCCGCCCCCCGATCCGGCGGCGGGTCCACCCCGATGGATTCATAATCCTATGAATAATAACGAATGCCGCGTCGATCGTCAATATGTTTTCATCGTTACGGTAGCCCATGGGGACTAATGTGGATGGGCATGAGGGGCGCTCACCGGGGGGTACGGAACACCGCAGGGCCCATCGCCCTGCATGGCGGCCGCAAGGCGGCGAACCCACTCATTGCCGTCAAGCCCCTCTTTCCGGACAAAACAGATCATCCCGTGGAGCCTGCGGAACGCCTCCGGAGAGAGCAGGCACTCCAGCTCCTTCGCCTGTCGATCCACCGCAGAGATCTCCAGCATCAGGACGTCCCGGAGGAAGTCCCCGAGGATGCCGCGCCTGTGCCGTATCTCCGCCGCAACCGCCCCCCCCTCCGCGGTAAGCGCCACGAAGCCGTATCGTTCATATCTGACAAGCCGCTTCTCACTGAGCCTGCGCATCGCTGCGGTGACGCTGGGCATCTTCACCTTACGGGCACCGGCGATGTCCCTCACCCGAGCGACCCCGTTTTTCAGCGAGAGGTCGTCAATGGCAGCGATGTATGCCACGAGGGAAGAGGAGAGCGAGGTCCCCTGAAGCATGGTATCATCAGTCATATGGAGTATCCGCCGGCACTGTTTTTCGGATCAATTCAGGGCCTCACGATTTGCCCTCCCGGATGAAACGTCCTGCCGCGGTGAAAATCGGCGCATGATTCATCCCCCCGGTCTCGAAGAGACCGACGCAGCGGCAGCCAGACAGGTGCACGCCACGGCGACCGCCAGGAACAGTCCCGGCACACCAATGCCGGTGAGGGCCGATATCGAGTCCGTACACAGCGGTGACAGGAACTGGCCGAGCCACGCCGAGGCCATTATGACTGACATGGCCCTGACGCCCGCTGTCGTTCCGATCCTTTGAGACGCCAGCCCGAGCAGATGCGGGAAGAGCAGGCCAAGCCCCATCCCCGAGGCCACCGCCGAGGCCAGCAGCATCTCCGCACTGGACGAAACGGCGAAACCGGCGAAACCGGTTGCCATGAGAAGAAGGGCAGCGGGGAGAAACCACCGGCCAATCCTCGTGGCGCAGGGGAGCAACAGGCCGGCTCCCAGCATCGTCAGGGAATTCACCGCAAAAAGCATGCCCGCCGTACGGGGACCGCCGATCCCCCTCTGCGAGACCATCAGGGAGAGGTTGGCGATGATGAGATAGAAGGCCATCATGACCAGCAGCGCGATGAAGGAGTACCCCAGTACGGCGCGAGACAGGGACCCGCCGCTCCCCTCCCCCCCCTGGACCGGCAGTCTTTTCAGGAAGAGGATCACCAGCAGGAGCGACACGGCGCCGATCCAGTAGACGTGAAACATATACCGCCAGTGAAGGGCGCACAGGACCCCTGAAAGGATATTCCCCGCTATTGCTCCCAGGTTGTTCGCCGCAAATGAGAGTCCCATCATCCTGTTCTTCTCCGCACCGTCATAGCAGGAGGCGATAAGCCCGGTGGTGAAGGGGAGGATCATTCCGGTCCCGAAGCCCAGCAGGGCCCGCAGGACCAGCAGCTGTTCCATTGATCCGGCGCAGCCTGCGCCGACGCCGCCGACGATGAACAGCAGCAGGCCGATGACGACCAGCGCCCTATGCCGAACGGCCCTTCCGAGCATCCCGGTGAGGAGTGAGGCGATGATCATGAAGAGGGGGGGGAGCGATATGACGAGCTTCACGGCCGTCTCGGAGACGCCGGGGAAGGCCGCGGCGATGCCGCTCAGCCCGGACGCAACGCCGGCCCCCGCCATGATGGTGAGAAGGGAGAGGGAGAGCAGCGCGGCCATGAAGCCGGGCGTCCCGTAGTATTTCACGGATGTCTTCAATACAAACGCCTCCTGGTGATGACCCGTATAATCATCAAGACGAAGCGTCGCTTGTTTTATTGCATCAACGCACCCCATCCAATAAATGCCGTATCCCTCCGGGCGGTTGTGTCAGGAGGAACATGTATCATAGGGGATCGCCGACAGCCGGTTCTCCCGGGTGTTTTTCCGGGACTTCATCGAGAAGCGGCAGAGGGTGCTCGGGGAGGTGCTTCGCAGGGAGCTCGCCATGCCCCGTGGGAACGGGGACATGATCGATGCGATGGTGGATATCATATTCGGCGTGATGTGGTACCGCCTCATCTTCGGCCACAGACCGCTGGATAGAGGGATGGCGGCCCTGCTCTCGGATTACGTCGGAAGGATCGGCCGGGGAAGATGACGGAGAGCGGGAACAACACCTCCCGGAGAGGCGAATCCGGGGATTCGGCGACAGGCGGCTCCCTTGCGGCTGTGGTCTCACGGAGACTCGAACTCCGGTTTCCGGCGTGAGAGGCCAGCGTCCTAACCGCTAGACGATGAGACCCGGTGAATACTGCAGTGCCCTATGGACAGGGTCATTGTACAGGCGGCGCCCCTTCATTTGTCAAGCAGGAATTTCCGGGCGTCAGGAATTCCCCCGGATATAGTCCACCGCCCTCCCGAGCCTGTGCACGACCCGCTCCCTTCCCAGGGTGTACATCACCTGGTCGAGTCCCGGGCTGGCCGTACGTCCCGTCAGGGCGACCCTGAGGGGCTGCGCGATCATCTTCAGCTTGATACCCCTCCCCTCGGCGAATCCCCTCAGCGCGGCATCAATGGCCCCCCTGGACCAATCCCCCAGGGAAAGGAGCGCCTCCGCGAACCCCGCGATATCCTCGGCCACACCGGCGGTGAGGAGGCCGGCGGCCTCCGGATCGTAGCGTACCTCCCCTTTAAAATAGAAGGAACTCGATTCGGCGATCTCCTGCAGTGTCTTGCACCTGGTCTTCAGGTCCTCGACGACTGAAAGGGCCAGGGATTCATCCTCCGCCGCCATCCCCCCGGCCTCCCAGAAGGGACGCAGCATCTCCCGCAGCCGCGGGGCCGCGGCTTCCCTGATATAATGATAGTTGAGCCAGAGTAGTTTTTCCTGATTGAACACCGCCGACGACTTCCCTATGGAGTCCGCGGTGAAATACTCAATGAGCTCCCCAATGGAGAATATCTCCTGGTCGCCGTGGGACCAGCCGAGGCGCACGAGGTAATTCACCATCGCCTCCGGGAGGTATCCCTGGTCGCGGTAGGCCGTCACGGACACGGCGCCGTGCCGCTTGCTGAGCCGGGAGCGGTCCTCCCCCAGTATCATGGGGACATGGCCGAAAAGCGGCAGGGGCCGGTCCAGGGCCCGATAGATGCCGATCTGGCGCGGCGTGTTATTCACGTGGTCGTCCCCGCGGATCACGTGTGTGATGCCCATGAGGGAATCGTCCACCACCACCGCGAAGTTGTAGGTGGGATAGCCGTCGCTTCGCAGGATGATGAGATCGTCCGGCTCCCCCTGGGCAAACTCGATGGGGCCCTTGACGATATCGTCGAAACGTATCCGCTCGGAGGGGGCGCGCAGGCGTATGACCCTTCCGGGACCCGGTCCCAGGCCCTTTTCCCTGCAGGTACCGTCGTAGACCGGGTTCCTCCCCTCGGACACAGCGCGCTTCCGTTTTTCCTCCAGCTCCTCTGGGGGGCAGTCGCAGTAATAGGCGCGCCCCAGGGACACGAGCCGCTCGGCCTCCGCCCGGTAGATATCGCGCCTTCGTGACTGGTAGCAGGGCCCCTCGTCCCAGTCCAGGCCGAGCCACTGCATGGAATCCAGTATGGCCCTGGTGGATTCGTCGGTGGAGCGCGCCTGGTCGGTGTCCTCGATCCTCAGCACGAAGGTGCCCCCGAAATGCCTGGCGAAGAGCCAGTTGAACAGCGCCGTCCTGGCCCCTCCGATGTGGAGGTAGCCGGTGGGGGAAGGGGCGAAGCGCGTCCTGACGGCCGCAGGGGTGTCCGATGATCCATCCATGATGCATCCGAGATTCCACGCCGGCGCCGCATACGTCAACGACATTTCCCCATGGCGCCGCTGCCGGCGGATTTATTGTTGCATTATTCCACCGGGTCGGATTATCCTCGGCATGATCAGGGCATCGCCCTGCGAAACCGGGAGGCCCCCGGGGAGGGGGGGAGCAATCGCATGAATGAAGAGATCATCGAGATCGTGAACCGGGAGACTAGGGCCTGGGACACACAGGACGTGGACCTCTTCCTCTCCATATTCCACCAGGACATGGTGTGGCCCTGGCCGTCCAGGAACACCGACCACGACCCGCTCCTGTGGGAGCTGTACCTGGGAAAGTTCGACCACCCTCGATGGAAGGGGATCTACACACGGTTTTTCCAGGAGTACGAACTGCTCCACAACCGCCGGACAATCGAGAGGATACAGCTCTCCGAGGAGCGGGACGGGGCGTTCGCGGTCGTCGACATCGACACCCTGTGGAGGAACAGAAAGACGGGAGAACAGAACCACTGGCTCGGCAGGGTCTGCAAGGTCTACACGAAGGTGAAGGGTGAATGGAAGCTCACCATGCACACCGGGGTGCTGCGGTACTGAAACAGGGACGCGCGATCCTCCGTACGGAATCGCGGTAAGGGGGGCGACATGAGCGAATACCACGGGATCATAGTAAGCCTCAGCCAGAGAGACCGCTCGATCTTCAAGCGGCTTGAGATCGTCGGCAGGAAGAGGGTCCTCTTCGGCCTGGTGACACTGTACAAGGTCCGGGTGCGGCACGAGGCGCTGGAGGCGGTCATCCGCGAGCTGCAGGGGAACATGGCCCGCGGTGTTCTCTTCAGGCGGATGGAGTTCTATGCGCACTTTTACCGGGAACACGAGCTAGTCATCGTATTCAGGGAAAAAACCTTCGCCGTATCGCCAGACCCGGCCACCTGGACCGGGGCACTGGCCTTCGGCCGGACACTGGGGATACC
>JAFGJK010000010.1 GCA_016929135.1 Spirochaetota bacterium
GGGGATGGAGCGCCTCTTTCGGTCGTGCCGCTTCGATGCGGTTTGCAACATGGCCGCCCAGGCGGGCGTACGCCATTCCCTGGAGAATCCGCACGCCTACATCGATTCCAACATCGCCGGCTTCATGAACGTCCTGGAGGGGTGCCGGCACGGCGGCGTATCGCACCTGGTGTACGCCAGCAGCTCGTCGGTGTACGGGCTGAACGGTGCCACCCCCTTCAGCACCGGCGACAACGTGGACCATCCCGTGAGCCTCTACGCCGCCACCAAGAAGGCCAACGAGCTCATGGCCCATTCCTACAGCCACCTCTACGGGATCCCGGCCACTGGGCTCCGCTTCTTCACGGTCTACGGCCCCTGGGGGCGGCCGGACATGGCCTATTTCAAGTTCACGAAGGCGATCCTGGAGGGGAAGGCCATCGACGTGTACAACAACGGCGACATGGCGCGCGATTTCACCTACATCGACGATATCGTGGAGGGGCTGGTGCGGATCATCGACACCCCCCCGAAGGGGAACGCCTCCTGGGACGGCGCCCGTCCCGACCCGGCGAGCTCCCCCGCCCCCTACCGGGTCTACAACATCGGCAACGACTCGCCGGTGCGGCTCCTGGATTTCATCGGCGCCATCGAGGGGGCCCTGGGGATGGCGGCGAAGAAGAACATGCTACCCATGCAGCCCGGCGACGTGCCGGTCACCTGGGCGGACGTGTCCCCCCTGGAGCGGGACTTCGGCTACCGCCCCCGGACCCCGCTGGGAGAGGGGATCGAACGCTTCGTGCAATGGTACCGGGAATTCTACCGGGTGTGAGGGGGGAAGAAGCTGGCTATGGTCAATTCCCAGGATGCCCGAGAAGCATTCTGATCCGTTTATCGCATGGCCTCATGGCGTCACAGAGCGTTTCGTTTCGAATACATCAATGGGGAAGATTTATTTTGAAGATTATAAAGGAAGCAATCCGGAAAACATTCTGGTGCCTCTACCGCCTTTTTTACCGGTTTATTCCCGATCGGATCGTGGTGAGGGTGATGTATTACCAGACATTCCGGAGGCTGCCGAACATACGACGACCGGAACGGTACAACGATAAGATCCAGTGGTATAAGCTGTACGGCGGCCTTGAAAACCTCCATGAATATGTTGATAAATACACTGTCAGGGAGCATGTCGCGCGGATTATCGGGGAGCGGTACTTAATCCCGCTGATCGGAGTATGGGAGAGCGTTGATGCAATTGATTTCGCCCGGCTGCCGGATCGCTTTGTGTTGAAGGCGACCCATGGATCGGGATACAATATCGTATGTTCCGACAAATCGAAGCTCGATCATCGTGCCACAATGACCACCCTGAAAAAATGGATGAACGAGAATTTCTATGACGTCAACAGGGAGCGCCAATACAAGCGGTGCACGCCGAGGATAATCGCCGAGCAGTACATCGAGGACAGCGACGGGGAGCTGATCGATTACAAGATCTACTGCTTCGACGGGGTGCCGCTGTACATCCACGTGGACCTTGACAGGTTCACCCATCATACGCGCGCATTCTATGACGCCGATTGGAAGCGGCTCCCCTTCAGCACGCTGTACCCGATTGCCTCCAGGGAGACCCCGAGGCCTGCGAATCTCGGGGAGCTGCTGGACCTGAGCAGGATGTTGAGCGGCGGTGTCCCCCATGTAAGGGTCGATTTTTACAACGTCGACGGCAGGATCTATTTCGGCGAACTGACCTATACCCATGGAAACGGCTATGAGCCCTTCACTCCGGACGAGTGGGATTTTGAGATGGGAAGGAAATTCACCCTGCGCACAATTGCTGTATGAAAGACAGAATCATCGTATATACCTGCATCATCGACGATTACGATACGCTGAATGAACCGTACTGCGCACCGGAGAATGTCGACTATGTCTGTTTCACCGACAACAGAAGGGTCCGTTCCAGGAAATGGAGGGTCGTTGTGGATGACGGAATCGGCGATTCCGTCGTCGGCAACAGGTACTACAAGATGCATCCCCATCTCCTGTTCCCGGATTACCAGTGCAGTGTGTATGTCGACGGGAATATAAGGATCATCGGCGACATGAATGACATCGTGGACAAGTACCTGCACCGCTGCTCGCTGGCGGTGCCGAGGCACTTTCAGCGGACATCCGTTTCAGAGGAATACCGGGTATGCAGGGGCGTCTTCCCCGAACAGTCGGAGGTGATTGAACGGCAGATGAGGGAGTATGGAGAGGAGGGCTTTCCGGACGATCTGGGCCTCTCGGAAAACAACATCCTTGTCCGGAGGCACAACGATCCGCGTTGTATGACGGTGATGAAGGAGTGGTGGGATCAGTTTTCCAGGTTTTCGAAGCGTGACCAGCTGAGCCTGGCGTATTCCATCTGGAAGCACCGGCTGCCCTTCACCTATATGGATGAATCCTCCCGGAACAGGAACGGGTATTTCTACTTCAAGCCGCATCGGCATTATTCGAAGATGGACATCCTGTATTTCGCGGTCAGGGAAAAGATTTTCCTGTGTTCCCGGAAGCGTTTGTTGATCAACATTAATTATTTCAAAAGGCGTTTTTTCAATTGACCATGCGGCGATGATTCCCCATAGATCATAAATCGCGCCGAATTACATGAGGGCCGTGGCGAAGGGCATCGCATCCAAGGATAGTGCCATCGTGATCGATGAAACCGGCAGGATCGACAAATCGATGATAGAGAGCATACACAACAGTACGGTTTCCTGCGAGAGGGTGCGCAACGATAAGCCCTACGTGGGCGATTCCGCTAAAACGGGGGCCTATCCCGAGCTCAGAGGATACCGCATCGACCGTCTCGAGGGGAACGGCGTCCTGGACAGCCTCAGGAAGAGCCTATATGACCTGGGCCTGGACAGGAAGAATTTCGGGAAGACCGGCTGGAACCCCCTGGGGGACCTGGTCAAAAAAAAGTCCGTCATACTCATCAAGCCGAACTGGGTGCTGCACGAAAACGAGAACAGGAAATACGACCACGAGTGTCTCGTGACGCACCCCTCGCTGATTCAGGCAATACTCCCCTATGCCGTGAAGGCGAAGCCCCGCAGGATAATCGTCGGGGACGCGCCGCTCCAGTATTGCGATTTCGACGCGCTGATCGGGCGGTATCCCTTTCTGGAGAGGTATGCAGCGGAAGGGGACCGCCCTGCGGTCCTGGTCCGGGATTTTCGCAGGACCGTCAGCGAGAGGAACTGGAGGATATCGGAGGACCTGCAGACGCTGGAGGATTACACCGAGGTGGATGTCGGCAGGCACAGCCTTCTGGAGCCGGTCTCCGGCGACTGGAGGCGCTTCAGGGTTACGGTCTATGACCCGCGGAAGATGTGGAACCACCACAATCCCGGGACGCACAGATACCTTGTCGCCCGGGAGATCCTGGAGGCCGATCTCGTCATCAACATGCCGAAGCTGAAGACCCACAAGAAGGCGGGGATGACCTGCTGCCTGAAGAACCTGGTGGGAATAAACGGCAACAAGGAGTATCTGCCCCATCACCGGAAGGGGGGGGCGCCGGGAGGGGATGCATATCCCGGATTCTCGCTGTGGCTGAAGATCGCCGAGTCGCTGTTCGATTATGCAAACAAGAGGAGAGGCCGCCTGCGGCTGTTCAATCTTCTCTTCCGTGCCGCCTTCACCCTCATCGGCGTCAATCGCCGGCTCGGCGGAAGCCCCCAGGCTGAGGGGAACTGGCACGGGAACGACACGATCTGGAGGACCTGCCTCGATCTGAACAGGGTGCTGCTGTATTCGGATTCCGGGGGGGTATTGCAGGGCTCACCCCAGAGAAGGGAGCTGAACATCGTTGACGCCGTCATCGCCGGACAGGGGGAGGGGCCGCTGATGCCGGAGCCCCTGGAGGTCCGGGCCATCATCGCCGGCTTCAATCCGGCGGCGGTCGACTATGTCACCGCCTCCATTATCGGCTTCGATCCAGAAAAGATACCGGTGATACGCAACGCCTTTCGCATTCGGGAGTATCCCATCGCAGCCTTCTCCGCGGATGCGATCCGCTGTGTCGCCGGCGCGAAGCGCGTTCCCATTGCCTCGCTGGTCGATGAATTCGACATTCATGCCGAACCTCCCCTGGGGTGGAAGGGGAGGATGGAAAAATGAATGGATACGAAAACAATTTATAGTATACAGTGTATTATAATGATTGCCATAAAACATGTTCTCTGGTCGATATGATCCAATTCACCATGCTATGATTGACGGTATTTACGGTATACAATTATGTTTACAATGGTTGTCGTATCACATAGAAAACTGTTTGCTATGATTCTTATAAAAATACAGGCTTATTATCAACTCACTGTTTTGGAATTTATCATTTCTGCCTGAGGTGTATTGATGGATAGTATTATTGAACGGATCAATTCTCTCGATATTACTCTGTATGACAAGATTCTGTCGGAAACCGCTGATGTGGAGAGGCGATCCTTGCTGGCGATTCAGAGAACCATCGCCGCAGATCAAGGAGAGTACTCCTATCTTGAGATCGGTTCGCATCTCGGTGGTTCAATTCAGCCGCATTTACTGGATAGCCGATGTACGAGAATATATTCAATAGATCCGCGGCCTTATGACATGCCTGATGAACGATCGAAGGGATGCGTTGTCTGTTATGATAATAATTCTACCGAGAGAATGCTTAATCTGTTACGGGCGATAGATTCGAAGGCAGTAGAAAAGATACAATGCATTGAATCGGATTCTTCAAGTGTCGATCCAAATGATATACAGATCAAACCATCGATTATATTTATCGATGGGGTACATACTAAAACAGCAGTCTTATCTGATTATGATTTTGCCAGTAAGGTTATCAGTAAAAATGGCGCTATTGTATTTCATGATTTTCAGATAATCTATTCTGCTATTCATGAAATTTGTTGTCATCTCAAAAGGAAAGGAATTGATCACATTGCCCTTCTGCTGGAAGGAAACGTGTTTAGCATATTTTTTAATCCTGATCATGTTCGATCCGATCCGTATCTGACGAATATGGTTAAGAAAAATCGATTCTTCTTCTGGCCCCGTTACTATATAAAGAGGTTGGTAAAAAAAATCCTGGGCGTTTCATAATTTGACCATCAACACTACCATACATGTCATCAATTTATAGTAATTACATTTTCAATACTATCAAATTACTGTCATCAATACTCATTCCGCTGATTACCTTCCCCTATGTCACAAGAATTCTGGGGCCTGAAAACATTGGAAAAATTGATTTTGTAACAAACCTCGCAACGAATTTCTACCTCTTTGCCGCCTGTGGAATTCCTTTTTATGGCGTTAGAGAGATATCAAAATACAAGGACAGCTCCCAGAAGGAGGTTGTTTTCAAGGAACTCCTGCTGATCAATATGGTTATGACCGTTGTTGTCGCAGGCGCTTATTTCCTGTCCATATTGATAATTCGCCATTATTTTCATGATACCAGGCTTCTGCTGCTGTTCTCAATATTTATCATTTTCACTCCCTTGGGGGTGGACTGGTTATATCAGGGGCTTGAAAGGTTCCGATTCGTCACAATCAGGCATTTGATAATCCAGCTTATTGCGCTGGCATCACTTTTTGTGTTTGTCACGAAAAAGGAAGATTATTTTTCATATGCAATTATCGTTGTCGGTTCACTGGCAACCGCCAATTTAATAAATTTTGTATATTCAAGAAAATTGATCGATTGGAGGCAGAAAACCGCTATCGATCCATTGAGGCATATTAAGCCGCTGTCGATTTTTCTGTTATTGAACGTTTTCGTAAGCTTTTATTCGAACGCGAATTTCATACTCCTCGGATTTCTGTCCAGCAATGAGGAGGTCGGTTATTTTACCACCAGCCATAAAATAGTCAATATTGTATTCATACTGATACTATCGATTGAGACGGTATTGCTTCCAAAAAGCTCATATTATTTGGAACACAATCTGCACGCCGAATACAAGAGTGCACTGAAAAAAGCCTTCAGCTATTTATTCATGTTAACCCTTCCTGCTTTTGCCGGATTTGTATGCCTTTCCAGTGAGATCATACATATCTTTGCCGGTGATCAATATGTGAAATCAATAACCGTTTTAACAATTTTATCAATCCACGTGATAACCGGTAGTGTGGCAAACATAATCAACAGCCAGGTTGTTTTATCGAGCGGCCGTGAAAAGATATCTTTATATGCGGCAATAGTTGGAGGTATCGTGTGTGTTGTTTTAAACATTATACTGATACCTTATTTCGGCGCCATCGGTACCGCGATTGCCTTCAGCGTTTCATGGGTTGTGATTCTAGGGGTCTTCATCTTTTTTACGTGGGGTACTATACGTGATGTGATATTTGATATAAAAGCAGTGAGATACATCGCCGGGTCGATCGTCATCGCGGGCATAGTAGTATCATTAAAGCTTTTTATTGAAAACATATATATACTGACAATTGTCGGTGTATCAATTTCATTTATATTCTATATGTCCTTTCTGTTATTGTTAAAGGATGAATTATTGATTGAGATCAGGAATTATATGTTCAGTATCTTGCGAAGTGCTTTCAGCTCCATGTCAAAATAATTGACTTTAAACAGATGGCGCCATATCTGACATATGGTATGTCTGATAAACCGATTCAGTGTCCTGCCGGCCGTATAAGGATATGTATTTTGCGAAGAGGCACGGCGCGTCCATAATCAAGTATCTTGTCAGCAACGTTGATGTCGGCAATAAATCAATACTGGATTTCGGCAGCGGGCCCGGTTATATTCTCAGGCATCTGATCAGCACGGGTATTCCTGTGAAATACCACGCACTGGATTTTTCCAGTAAATCCATCGATTCTTTGAGGCGGGAATTTGCCGGCAGCATACAGGATTCAATCTACACAAAATCGCTGCCATCGAAATACGCATCGAACTCGTTCGATGTAATACTCTCGATCGAAACGGTGGAGCATTTGAATGACGACCAGCTGAGTTCCACGGCGGACGAGTTTTTAAGGCTGCTGAAACCGGGAGGGGTCCTTTTCATCACGACACAGAATGAAGAGAACCTCGAGGCGTCGCATCTGTTCTGTACCAACTGCGGTTCCGTGTTTCATCAATGGCAGCATCTCAGGTCATGGTCCGCAGATACCATCAGAAGTTATTTTGAAAGAAAGGGTTTCACCACCAAAAAGGTCGATACCGTTGAATTCCTTATAGAGCGATCGTTGAAAAACGTCCTAAAATTGAAAATTAAGAAGGCCATAAATCATAAATTGCCCAGCCTCGTGTATATTGGAAGGAAGGGTATTGTCGGACGAACCTGACTATAGCACCTTGCGTTGCAGTACAGTTGATCTACAGGTGTAATAAAAAACTGTATTGACAGTCATATCCGTCTGTATGAAGATAACAATCCTTGATATTGTGTTGATTGTGCAGACTTTGTGCGCGTAATTGGCACGGTATCATTTCGGCAAATCCATTATTTCCGGTAGTATGAAAATCTGATCGCACTAAATTCTATAATGACATAGGAAATAGTATCATACAGTCTACATAGATAATTTAATTGAAGAATAAGAAGCTTGACATGAATAATTCCGAACTTCACGAGCTTATAATACGGCACTACAAAGAAAAGCTTAAACCAAAACCATTTGTCCCCGGCAGGGATGTCATCAGGTACGCCGGGAGGGTCTTCGACGAGGAGGAGCTGCTGAAGCTGGTGGAGGCAAGCCTGGATTTCTGGCTCACCGAGGGGCGCTTTGCCGAAGAATTTTCCGAAAAGATTGCGGAATTTCTCGATATAGCAAATGTGGTGCTCACCAATTCAGGATCGTCGTCGAACCTGCTGGCCCTCACCGCGTTGACCTCGAGGAAGCTCGGTGACAGGCGTCTGCTGCCGGGTGACGAGGTGATATCCGTGGCGGCCGGGTTCCCCGCTACAGTGACCCCCATTATTCAGAATGGCATGGTGCCGGTGTTCGTCGACGTGGACCTGGGGACCTACAATATCGATGTCGATATGCTGGAGAGTGCCGTCTCGCCGAAAACCAAGGCGGTCTTCATCGCCCATACCCTGGGGAATCCATTCGACATCGATCGGGTCGCGGCGGTCTGTAAAACGCACGGGCTGTGGCTTCTGGAGGATAACTGCGACGCCTTCGGCAGCAAGTATAAGGGGGGATACACCGGCACCTTCGGCGATATCGCCACGATTTCCTTCTATCCCGCGCACCATATCACCACCGGGGAGGGGGGGGCCGTGGTGACGGCAAGGGAGGAGCTCGCGAGGATTATAAGGTCCCTGCGCGACTGGGGACGTGACTGCTACTGTGCCGGCGGCGAGAACAACACCTGCGGGAAGCGTTTCTCCCAGCAGTTCGGCACGCTCCCCTTCGGCTATGACCACAAGTACGTCTATTCCGAGATCGGCTACAACCTGAAGATGACCGACATGCAGGCTGCCATCGGCTCGGCCCAGATGGACAAGCTCGAATCTTTCTGCGCCAGGAGGAGGGATAACTTCCGAAGGTACATAGAGATCTTCACCCCCTACGAGGAGCACTTCATGCTCCCCGAGGCGACAGCGGGTTCCGATCCCGCATGGTTCAGCTTTATCGTCACCGTGAGGGGGGGGGCCCCCTTTACAAGGGACGAGCTCGTAAAGCATATGAACGAGGCACTCATCGAGACCAGGTATCTGTTCGCGGGGAACATCACCAGACAGCCGTTATTCGATGGTGTTGGGTACCGCGTTGCCGGCGCGCTGGACAACACGGATTTTATCATGCAGAACACCTTTTTCCTCGGCACCTATCCCGGGCTCACCGGGGAGATGCTGGATTACATCGGCGAAACCCTGAAGGCCTTCATGAACCGGTACCGGTAGGCGGCCATGGCCATAGTCAAGAAATACCGGTCGGAGGTGGCGGCGATAGAGAATCCCGTGGCCGACATCTACATGGTCTCCCTGAGGAGTCTGGAGAAACGCTACAAGTACTCGCCGGGGCAGTTTCTCCACCTTGCCCTCGACGGCTATGATCCCTCGTTCCCCTGGCCTGAATCGCGCTGCTTCTCCATGCAGTCCCACCAGGAGGAGGAGATGC
Organism: Spirochaetota bacterium; assembly: GCA_016929135.1. Taxonomy (GTDB): domain Bacteria; phylum Spirochaetota; class UBA4802; order UBA4802; family UBA5550; genus JAFGJK01. Next base: position 9,121 of record JAFGJK010000010.1, read on the forward strand.
TGAAGATCACTTTCGCCGTAAAGGGGGCCTTCACGGGACGGATGGCGAGGGAGCTCGCGGCGGGCAGGGAGGTCTGGGTGAAGCTTCCCTACGGCGAGCTCTTCTCGAGGGAGCACCGCAGGGAAAACACCGTATTCATCGCCGGCGGCACTGGCATCACTCCCTTCCTGTCAATTTTCACCAGCCCGGCCTTCGGAGAGTACCGGAATCCGAGGCTCCACTTCGGCTACAGGGACGATCGCTACCACTCGCTCTACAGGGATGAACTCGACGCGGCGCGCCGCATCAACCCCACCTTCACGGTGGAGGCGGTGGACCAGGAGACGGAGGGGATGCTGGACATCGCGAAGATATACGGCGCGCACGGGAATGATCCCGCATACTTTATCTCGGGACCGCCGGCAATGATCAAGTCCTTCAAGGAGTACCTGCTTGCGCGGGGCGTGCCGGAGACAGAAATCAGGACCGATGACTGGGAATAGGGGATACCGTCAACCCGCTGCATGTGTGCTGTATACAACCCGGACCGGGCAATACTGGAGATTACTGGTCATATGAGAAGAGCTGTTTTCTTCGACAGGGACGGCGTTTTGACTGTCGATAAGGGAGTGGAGAGGAATATCAGAGAGATGGAGCTCTACCCCGCCGCCGCCGATACGATCGCGTTCATGCGAAGTTCCGGTTTTTTAATTTTCGTCGTCACGAACCAGCCGGTGGTGGCGCGCGGTCTTGTAAGTGAAGACGATCTTCGGGACCATTTCAGATTGTTTGAAAGAGAGCTGCTCCTGAGGAATCCGGATGCGGTTGTGGACATGATCTACTACTGTCCCCACCATCCCTCGGCGAACCTGGAACGGTACCGCGTCCTGTGCGAGTGCCGGAAACCGAAGCCGGGCATGCTTCTCCGGGCGGCCCGGGAATTCGGGGTCGACCTCGCGTCGAGCTATATGGTGGGCGACCGGATAACCGACATCGTCGCCGGGGCCGCAGCTGGGTGCAGGACCGTGCAGTGCCTAACGGGGAAGCACGATGACGGCCTGATCGAGACCGATATGGTCTTCGACAGGAACACGGAGCCGGATTATCGGATCGTGAATCTCGGGGAGTTGAAGGAAATCGTACGATGAAGACCGCGATGATCCTGTGCGCAGGGTATGGGACACGGATGAAGGAGTTCACCAGGGATGTGCCGAAACCCATGCTGCCGATTGCCGGCAGGCCCATGCTGGAGTACACGATACGGTCCCTGGCCGCCCAGGGCGTGACGAGGGCGGTAATCAACCTTCATTATCTGCCTGAGGCGATCACCTCGTACTTCAAGGACGGCAGGGAACTGGGAATCGAGATCGTCTACAGCTATGAAACCGAACCCCTCGGTACTGCCGGTGCCGTGAAAAATGCCGAGCATATACTGAAAAACGAAGACGATTTTCTCGTACTGTATGGCGATGTCTTCTGCACTCAGGACTACAGGAGTCTGTACAGTTTTCATGCCGGAAGGAAAAACGCCACGGCGACCATAATCATGCACGAGAGGGAGAGGTCGAACAGCATCGTGGAGGTCGATGAATCCGGAATGGTCGAGACCTTCATCGAGCGGCCGTCGTCAGAACCGGCTGAAAGGAGGCAGAAATGGGTCAATTCCGGATTATACTGTTTTAAAAGAAAAATCCTTGACTATATCGAAAAAGTGGCGTTTTTTGATTTTCCGAAAGATATATTCCCGTATCTGATAAGAAAATCAGAACTGTACGGGTTTGCGCTGCAAGGATACAGGTGCTCGGTAGATTCTCCGGAGAGATACACCCAACTGCAGAAGGATTTCGACGATCTGCATATTCTTGATTCTTTTTTACGGATGACATGAAATTTGATGCGAAAAGAAGGAATTAATCAGTCCTCCCGGCGGTACTACCGGGATTTGATCGGTTTTTTAAACAAAATCGTGGCCAATGACAGAAGCGGCAGGGAGATCGATTTCCATGATGCCGTACACAGGGCCGTGGAGATGATCCTCGCCCTGTCCGTTTCCGGAAACAAGTGTATGTTTATCGGCAACGGGGCGAGCCAGTCGATTTCGAGCCATATATCCACCGACCTGTTGAAAAACGGCGGGATACGGACCATGGCCTTCACCGATCCGTCGCTTCTCACCACCTTCAGCAATGATTTCGGGTATGAATACGTTTTTCAGAAACCGCTGGAGCTTCATGCCGATAAAGGAGATATCGTGATCGCCATCAGCAGCTCGGGAAAATCGATCAATATCCTGAATGCATGCAGGGCCGCAAGGGAAAGAGAATGCAGCATCATCACCATGTCGGGTTTCAGGCCCGACAATCCTCTCAAGGGAACCGGGGATATCAACTTTTTCGTGCCGGTAGAGGAGTACGGTCCTGTCGAAGTAATACACCATTCAATCTGTCACTGTCTTGTTGATATGATTCTTGAATCGAATGCGGATGCAGAGCGATGATCGATATGTTATCTGAGAGATGATCGGCTTTGATAAAAATCATGGAATAAACTGATAGTATGTCTGAAAAAATCATCGTCATCGGCAGCAATTCATTTTCCGGTGCCAGTTTTTCCGCCTTTGCGCTGGATAGGGGTCTTGAGGTGATCGGGATCAGCAGGTCCCCGGAGCCCCACCGGGTGTTCCTCCCGTACCGCTGGTGCGGCGCAGAGGCGCAGAAGCGTTTCTCATTCCACCGGCTGGACCTGAACCACGATACCGGGGCGATTGTCGAACTCGTGCGGAAGAACGGCGTCGGGTATGTCTACAATTTCGCTGCCCAGAGCATGGTGGCGGAAAGCTGGCAGAACCCGGAGCACTGGTTTCAGACAAATGTCGTAGCGAACGTACGGCTGCATGACATGCTCAGGACCTGCGAATCCATGAAAAAATACGTGCATGTATCCACGCCCGAGGTCTACGGTTCCTGCCAGGGCCTTGTTCCCGAGAGTACGAATTACAATCCCAGCACTCCCTATGCGGTATCGCGAGCCGCCGCGGACATGAGCCTCATGTCCTTTTTCAAGGCCTACGGCTTCCCCGTGGTTTTCACGAGGGCCGCCAACGTATACGGCCCCGGTCAGCAGCTCTACAGGATTATCCCGAGGACTATTCTCTTTTTTATGCTTGGCAAGAAGCTGCAACTTCACGGCGGCGGTCATTCAGTGCGTTCTTTCATCCATATACGTGACGTTGCCGACGGCACACTCCTCGTGGCGGAAAAAGCCCCGGCGGGGGAGATCTATCACCTCTCGACGCCGAGAAACATCTCCATCCGGGAACTGGTCACGATGATCGCGGGCCAGATGGGAGTACCCTTCGAGGAGCACGTTGAGGTCGTGGGGGAGCGGCTCGGTAAGGATTCCGCGTATCTGCTCGACAGCGCCAAGGCGAGGTCGACACTGGGCTGGGCTGATACGATCGACCTGGAGCAGGGGATCGAAGAGTCCATCGCCTGGGTGCGTGACAATCTCGAGGACATCAAGAATCAGCCCTTTGATTACATCCATAAACCATAGGAAGGTGTTGAGAGAATGAATATTCTGGTAACTGGCGGCTGCGGGTATGTGGGTTCGGTGCTTGTTCCTCGCCTTCTCGGTGAGGGGCATCGGGTCACCGCGGCGGATATCATGTGGTTCGGCAATTATCTCGGGGAGCATAAAAACCTGAAGGTGCTCAGGCTGGATATTCGCGATACCGATTCGATCCCCATGGAGGGCGTCGAGGCGATCATACATCTTGCCAACATCGCCAACGATCCCTGCAGCGATCTCAACGCGAAACTGGCGTGGGAGGTCAATACCCTCGCCACCATGAATATCGTGGAGAAGGCCATCAAATGCGGCGTGAGGCAGTTCATCTACGCCAGCTCCGGCAGTGTCTACGGGGTGAAGGATGAACCGGAGGTCACCGAGGACCTGCCGTTGGTGCCGATATCGGACTATAACAAAACGAAGATGATCAGCGAGCGCGTCCTGCTGAGCTACCAGGACTCGATCCTGCTGCAGATCGCGCGTCCCGCCACCGTATGCGGTGTGTCGCCGAGGATGCGCCTGGACCTTTCGGTGAACATGCTGACCATGCAGGCGCTCACGAAGGGTGAGATCACGGTCTTCGGCGGCGACCAGACGCGTCCGAACATACACCTCGCGGACATGGTGGAGGTGTACATGCATTTCCTGGCAAAGGGGGACAAAGTCCGGGGCATTTACAACGCCGGCTTCGAGAACATGAGCATCCTCTCCATCGCCAAAACGGTGACCGAATACACCGAGGCAAAGATCACGGTGACCGAGTCCAACGACCCCCGTTCCTACAGGCTCAACTCCGACAAGCTCCTCGCCACCGGGTTCAGGCCGAGGCACACGGTGCGCGACGCGATACGGGAAGTAATGGAGGCCTACCGGGCGGGAACACTCCAGGACCGGGAGGAGTGGTACAGCATCAGGACCATGAAGAAACTGGAGAATCTTGGATAACGGCGGGAGATGATATGGGACGCGAAATAGATCTGCTGATCAATTATCCGAAGACGAAGCGCAACCTGGACGAGCGGCTCGAGGAGAAGACCGAAGAGGTAAGGGCGGTCGCCAGGAAATTCGGGAAGGAATTTTTCGACGGCGACAGGAAATACGGCTACGGCGGCTTCAGCTATCAACCCCGCTTCTGGCAGCCGGTGATACCGGACTTCAGGGAGCACTTCGGGCTCACGGCGGAAAGCTCGGTGCTCGACGTGGGCTGCGGCAAGGGGTTCATGCTGCACGACCTGGCGCTGTTGATCCCGGGAATAACGGTGAAGGGGGTCGACATATCCTCCTACGCCGTCGAGAACGCCATCGAGGACATGAAGCCCCACGTGTCGGTGGCCGACGCGCGGAAGCTGCCGTTTCCCGACAGGTCCTTCGACGTGGTGATCAGCATCAATACGGTCCACAACCTCGAGAAGGACGAGTGCGGGCGTGCCCTCCGTGAGATCGAGCGCGTGAGCAGGGGGAAGAGCTTCATCACCGTCGATGCCTACAGGTCCGAAGATGAGAAAAAACGCATGTACGCATGGAACCTGACTGCCAGGACCATAATGAGCGTCGATGAATGGGTTGCCTTTTTCGGCGAGGTGGGCTATACCGGGGACTATTTCTGGTTCATCCCGTGATGCCGCGGGAAGGCGCTATGGCAGGAGCATGAAACAAACGAAAATCACCGATAGGCGTGTGCTTGCGGGGATGTACGAGACCGTGCAGAGGATCCGTACCGTGGAGGAGACCATCGCGGAGCGATACTCGGAGTGGAACATGCGGTGCCCCACGCATCTCTGCACCGGGCAGGAAGCGGTCGCCGCCGGTGTTTGCGCGGTCCTGAGGAGGGACGATTTCGCCGTGAGCACACACCGGGCCCACGGGCACTATATCGCCAAGGGAGGAGACATTAACGCCCTCATTGCGGAGATATACGGCAAGGCCACGGGCTGCTCCCGCGGCAAGGGCGGCTCGATGCATCTCGTCGATCTCGATGCGGGGTTCATGGGGAGCACCGCCATTGTGGGCGGCACCATCCCGGTGGGTGTGGGTCTGGGCCTGTCCATTCTCCGCAACGGCACCGACCAGGTGAGCGCGGTGTTCTTCGGGGATGCCGCGGTTGAGGAGGGGGTCTTCTACGAATCGGCCAACTTCGCGGTGCTGAAGAAGCTGCCGGTCCTCTTCGTGTGCGAGAACAACCTCTATTCCGTCTACTCGCCGCTGCATGTCCGCCAGCCCGAGGGGAGGGAGATCCACCGGATGGTGGAGGCAGTGGGGATGCGCACCGGCCACGGCGACGGCAACGACGCGCCGGCGGTGTTCGCCACGGCGGACGAGGCGGTTCGCTCGATCCGGGCCGGCGGGGGCCCCGTCTTCCTCGAGTTCGCCACGTACCGCTGGCGCGAGCACTGCGGGCACCTCTACGACAACGATCTGGGGTACCGGAGCGAGAGGGAATTTCTGCAATGGAAGGAGCGCGATCCGGTCTCGGCGTTCCGGCGGTATCTCCTGGAGAGCGGGATCATGACCGATGCGGAGATCGGTGCCGCGGAC
>JAFGJK010000079.1 GCA_016929135.1 Spirochaetota bacterium
AGCGACAGGCTGTTCCGCGACATCATGTACTTCGGCCAGATGTTCAACGTGGCCCGCGCCAGGGAACTCAACGTGATCGACGATATCGCCGAGGAGGCCGAGCTCATGGACAGGGCCAAAAAGATCGTGACCTCCTGGATCGACAACCCCGGCAGGGCCTTCATGATGCTCAAGGAATCGCAGCGCCGGCCCACGGCGGAGCTGATGCAGCGGCGCCTGCGCGAGGAGAACTGGCAGGAGGGCTTCAACTGCTTCTTCAAGCCTGACACGAGGAAGGCGCTGGAAATGGTCATGGCCATGATGGCGAAATGAACCTCAGGGGGGCGGCATGGCGGCTACTGTCGATCCAGCGGAGCGAGCTGGTATTCGTCATCCCGCTCTATCTCCTCTATTTTCTCTCCGGCTCATGCTACGCGGTGGGCCAGATCTACAGCGAGACACTGTTTCTGAAGGCCTACGGCGCCGCCGGTTTCTCCGGGTTCTTCATCCAGAGCGGCATCGCCATGATCGCCGGGGGCGTTCTCTACAATTATACACTGCTCAGGGCCAGCCTGCACCGCGGCTACCTCTTCCTCATCGCCGCGGCCACCGCCTTCATCGCGGGGTGCTACCTCCTCATCGACGCCGCCCCCGATCGGCTCCCCTTCTACCTGTACCTGGGCAACTTCCTCTCGTCGTTCTTCCTGGACCTGCACTTCTTCAATTACGCGTACCAGTACCTGACCATACGGAATTCCAAGCGCATCATCCCCTTCCTGATCGGCGGGGGGAAGCTCGGCGGAATCCTCTCCAGCATGGCCATCTTCACGGCACTCGCCGGCAGGATCGAGCATATCGGCCCGCTCCTCTGGGCCGGCAACGCGGCCCTGCTGGCGCTCCCCCTCGTATTTCTCCAGATAAAGCGGGTGCCGCGGTACCAGACGGCGCAGGGGGGTGGCGATGCGCAGGCAGGCGGCCCATTTCTCGGGACGCTGGCCAGACGTCTCCGCTCATCCTATTCCTCGCCCATCTTCCTCTACTCGATGATCGCCGTGTTCATCATGGCGGTGCTGAACCAGGTTTCAGAATATTACTCCGCCGACGTCATAAACAGGACCTTCTCCTCACGGGGTGAGCTCGCCTCGTTCCTGAGCGTCTACACCTTCACCGCCGATATCGTGACCCTCATCGTCACCACCACCCTCACCGCCAGGATCATCCGAGGGGCCGGGATACCGAAATCCAACGCGGTGTACCCCGCCTCGCTCCTTAGCCTTCTCCTGCTCTTCATCGCCGCGCCGGGGCTCGCCACGGCGATACTGCTGCGCTTCAACAAGAAGAACATGGCCCCCATAATCCGGTCTCCCGTCTTCAACATCATCATGGCATCGTCCCCCCGCGACAGGATGGCCGAGGTGAAATCTTTCATCACCGGCATCGTGAACCCCCTGGGGATGGTGACCGGCGGCATCGCCATCTACCTCATCGACCGTTACCTGGCCGGACCTCCGGGGCTTGCCCTGGCGCTTCTCCTCTGCGCGCTCTACCTGATGATGACACTTCTCCAGAACCGCGCCTACGTGGGATCGCTGAGGGACACCCTCTCGCGAGGCCTGCCGCGCTACGACGTCGCCGGCCTCGACCGCGGGGATCTGTTGCAGCTCGCGACCTCCCCGGGGGAGCGGATACAGGGGAGCGGGATCATCCAGGAGATCTTCATCGACTCCCCGTCGCTGGAACTGCTGGAGTCGCTCAGGGGCTCCTACGCCCGGCTCGCGCCGGCCACCAGGGAGGCGGTGCTGCGCTACCTGAAGACCACCAGATACGCCGGCGAACGGGAGATACTGGCGTCCGCCCTGCGCGACAGGTCCCCCCTGGTGCGGTCCCTCGCCTACACCCTGCTCCAGGGCTACCCGCTGTCGGAGCGCCGGGAGATGCTGGAAGGGCGCGTCATCGATCCCCCCCTGTCGATGGAGCCGCTGGCGGTGTCGATCCTTCTGGGGGGAAAGCACGACGCGTCGGCGCTTGAAGAGGCGCTGGGGGGCACCGTGAAAGGGATACTTGAAGGGACCATGCCCCTCGCGGAATTCATAGTGCTCTCCGGCGTACTCACCTTCGAATCCGTGCGAAGGTACGCGCTCCAGATCGCGCTGGAGACATGGCACCCCATGATGCTCCGGTATCTCCTCCAGCACCTGGAGGTCCTGGAGGACGACGAACGGATATCCCTGATGAGCGCCTACACCGCCGCAGACCGGGATCTGCTCTTACCCTTCATTGTCGCATCCCCGAAAATCTCAGCGCGGGAGATACTCATGCTGCTGGACAACCGGCAGGGGATCTCGGACCGGGAGATGGACCGTATGTTCCGCTACACCCGTAACGAGCAGGTGGTGCAGCATATACTCGCCGCGCTCTTCACCGAGATCGACTTTGAAAGGAAGGCCAACTACTTGGAGTACCTCATGGCCGTGAGCTCCAGGCCGGTCAAGGCCATGCACCGCTACCTCCGGCACGAGATAGCCCAGACCGAAACGGTGCGGACCCTGCGGCGGCAGCTGGACTGCGGAAGCGGGGCCGACCCGGCGGTGCCCGAACCGGTAAGGGCCTACGTCGCCATCGCCCTGGCCGACGCGGCGGAGATGCACCGCTTCCTCGCCCTGAAATCCCTGTCGGTTCTGGCCGGCATCAACATCGACGAGATCTACGAGGCAACGGTCCTCCTGAAGGACGCCGACATGGGGGACTACCTGCTGGAATTCCTGGAGTCCTCCGGGGGGAGCTATCGCAGGGTGGCCGATCTTTTCGGCGAAACGGCGTCGCAGGGTGCCGCCTCTCCCGCGGGGGTGGTGGACGGCCCGGCCCGGGACCCGCTGGTGGAGGGGATCGGCCATCTGGAGTGGTTTGTCCCCACCGCCGCGGTATACTCAGGCCTCACGCGCTTCCTGGCTCCCCGGGAATCCCGATGGGATGACGCCACAGGGCTCGCAGAAAATGAAAAGGAGAGAAACGCCATGCTCAACCAGATCCAGAAGATCGTCCTGCTCAAGCAGAGCCCCCTCTTCGGCGGTATGCGGATCACGGAGCTGATCAGGCTCTCCGCGATCGCGGGGGAGCGGGAGGTGGAATCCGACACCGTCATGATACGTGAGGGGGAGGCGGGGGATGAGCTCTTCATTGTCATCGAGGGGGAGGTGGAGGTCTTCACCGCCACCAGGACAGTATCGGTGCTCGGGCCGGGGAGCTGCATCGGCGAGCTCTCGGTAATCGACACCGAGCCCAGGAGCTCCAGCGTGCGGACGCTGAAGAGGTGCCGCCTTCTGTCGATACGGCGCAGGGACTTCATTATCGCCGTCAGGGAGGAGCCGGCCATCGCAATAAACGTCATGAAGATACTGGCGGACAGGCTGAGATTCCACATCGCCAGGAGCGGCACGGCACGGGACGCATAAAAATTGATTGATTTATACGCATCCGGCCTGGATACTTCAGCAGTGAATCATACTCGGACCGGAGCGCCAATGCACCCCATCTCGCCCAAAAAACTGACGGCATTGATAATGATCTGTACGCTGGCCCTCATGGCCGGCGGCGCGCCCCCGGCGGGGGGTGCCGAGAAGGCACCGGCGAAGGATACGAAGGGGACCATTATCAAGAAGATCAAGAAGATCGTCCCCACCTACAAGGAGCGGAAGGACGCCAGGGCCAGGAAAAGCCATACCTCGGAGATCCAGAACGACGTGGATGCGCGGGCCATCAAGGAGAGCGCCAGTCAGGACCTGAAGAACGTCCTGGTCCTGCTCAGCGAGATAAGCCTGAGGAGCGGGAACCCCACCGTCGCCCCGGTGTTCATGACGGATCACAAGGAGGTCTTCGGCACGAAGACCGACCTCGCCTTCAGCTGGGTGGGCTACAAGATGACGCTGAAGCTAAAGCAGCCGCACTTCCCCTTCAGAAACACCTCGCTCCAGGAGGTGATCATCGGATCATTTCTGTACGCCAGCGGCACGAACCTGGGCTTCGTGAAGTCGTCATCCACGTTTCAGAAGGAGACCAGGTTTTACACCAACTACACCTCCGAGATGCTTATCCTGCGGTGGAGGATGGCCAGGTACTTCACCTCAGGTTACGGACTGGATTCACGCCAGTATTTCTTCGTCCGCAGGGAGACCCCCTACGGCTTCAGGCTGCCGAAAAACCACGTCAACGTGTTCCCCTACCTCATCCTGGAGATCGGGTCGCTCCATGAACAGGGGATCGATCAGCTCACCGAGGGGATACTCCTCTACGCCTGGGGAGGCTACGGGACCAGGAGCAGGTGGAGTTGGTGGGGCGATGCGGACAATCCTCAGTCAGGCGGCTACGCGCGGCACTTCTCCATCATCTCGGCGTGGATGAAATTCGGCATACTGGTCGCCGGGCACCACAACCTGGTGGTTAGGCTCCTCTTCAAGGGGGGGTTCAACAACGACTTCCTGAACAGGCCCAGGTTCGGCGCAACGATCGACAACGCACGGCTCGACGTGGTCCACGGCTTCCCGCTGGACTACTTCAGGGTAAACAGCTTCAGCCTTCTCAACATGAGCTACGGTTTCAACATATTCAGCCGGCTCAGGCTCACCCTCTACTTCGACTACGCCCACACCTTCCTTCCCAGGAAGAACAACATCATCGGTACCGCCTACGGGATACGGATCATCACCATCGGGGGGCTCCCCGTCTGGTTCACCCACGGCATGGGCACACGGATCTTTCCGGACGCGCCGCATCTCTACCACGCCTTCATGGTGATGACCGCGGCCGGCTGGTAAAAAAGGCTTGACGGACGCGACTCACCCGTGTTGGCTAAGGGATGATGCCGGACCGGCCGTATATCCCGGTATCATAAACTGAAACACACCGGAAAAGGCTGACAACATGAAAACACTGGAAGGAAAAATAGACGCCACTGGGCTACGCGTCGCCATCGTCGTATCGAGGTTCAACGAGTTCATCACCAACAAGCTCCTGGGAGGTGCCCTGGACTGCCTGAAGCGCAACAACGCCGACGACAAGGACATCACCGTGGCGTGGGTCCCCGGGGCCTTCGAGATCCCGTCGGTGACCCAGAGGCTGGCGGAATCGGGCAACTACGATGCGGTGATATGCCTTGGTGCGGTGATCCGCGGCTCAACCCCGCACTTCGACTACGTCGCGGCCGAGGTCTCCAAGGGGGTGGCCCAGGTGGGGCTGAAGGCCCCGGTGCCGGTGATCTACGGAGTCCTCACCACCGACAGCATCGAGCAGGCCATCGAGCGTGCGGGAACCAAGTCAGGCAACAAGGGATTCGACGCCGCCATGTCGGCAATCGAGATGGTCAACATCTTCAGACAGATCTGACCATGGGCCATAGACGGAAAGCACGCGAGTACGCCCTGCAGGGACTGTACATGTTCGAGATTGCCAGCAGGCCGGTGGACGATATCGTCGCGCTCGACTGGGTGGACAAGGAGATTCCGGAGGACATACGGCTGTTCGCCGCAACGCTCATCACCGGCTCGATCGACCATATCAACGAGATCGACGACTGTATAAAATCCCATTCCAGGAACTGGAAGCTCGAGCGGCTCAGCGCGGTGGACAAGTCGATCCTCCGCCTTTCGATTTATGCGCTGCTCCACCTTCCGGACATCCCCAGGGCGGTCACCATCGACGAGGGGATCGAGCTGGGGAAAATCTACGGAGGCGAGAATTCGGGTCAGTTCATCAACGGCATCCTCGATGCCGTCAGGAAATCCCTACCGGACGGAGAGGGCTGATGTCATGAGATTCACTATGGGCAGAAAGCGGGAATCGGAGCGTCCCGCGGACGACGGGTTCGACCTGAAGACCAACAGGATAAGCTCCATCGAGGCCGAGGAGGCGCGCCCCAGGCGCACGCTGAAGCCGGCGGCGGTGCTCCTGATTATCGCCGGCGTTCTTGTGGCGGGGCTGCTGGTGGTCACCACCTTCGTGCTGAAGCGACCCGATTTCATCTCCCCCTCGTCGCGCATCCAGCTCCTCCCCTTCGACGCCTTCGAACGGGAAAAGGGGATCCGGAGCGACAACATCCACATCAAGCGCGGCATCGAGAGCTATGAGAAGGGATATACCAGCGATGCCATTACCGAGTTCACCGCAGCCGTAGAGTCCGACGCACCGGACCGCGACAAGGCCATCGCCCTCCTCTACCTGGGCATTATCGAGGACAACAAGGGAAAGTACAAGGAGGCCATCGATCTCTACCAGCGGGCCCTGCGGTACGACAAGGACAACCCGGAGATATACCGGAACCTCTCCCAGGCGTACCGCCACAACAAGGACTACGACGGCGCCATGGAGAGCGCGGAGAAATCCCTGGCCCTGCAGGACAAGGATGCAAACTCCAGGATCCTGCTGGGGAACATCTACTACGAGCAGGGGAAGTACCGCGAGGCGGTGGCGCAGTACGACGAGGCGCTTCGCGTCGCACCGGAAAAGCCGGCGGTGCTCTACAACAAGGCCTCGGCGCTCCTGAAGATGGGGGACGAGTTCGCCGCCATGGAGTACTTCCAGAAGGCCGGCACCTTCGACAGGATCGGCGAGGTGGCGCACAAGGCCTATTCCAGGCTCGGGGTGCTCTACACCCAGCGGAACATCTACGACAGCGCCGAGGAGTACCTGAAAAAGGCGGTGGCCATCCGGCCGCAGAACTCCCTGAACCACTACAACCTGGGCATCGTCTACCTCCGGCAGAAGCGGAACAAGGAGGCCATGGACGAGTTCCGGCTGGCGGAACAGATGGGCGAGGAGAACGCGGCGATGCTGGAGAACCTGGGCGAGGCCTACCTCTCCCTCAAGGATTACGACCGCAGCCTTGAGATGTACAACCGCGTATCCAGGATCGATTCCCGGAACGTGCGCATCCTCTCGAAGATCGGCGAGCTCTATTACGAAAAGGGGGAGCTCGACAGGGCGATGCAGATGTTCAGCAGGATCACCGAGATAGACCCCCTCACCGAGAACGCCCGGGTGGCCTACATGAACATGGGGAACATACTGGACGACGCCCAGCGGTACGACGAGGCAATCATGATGTACGAGAAGGCGCTCACCATAAGCCCCAAGGATGACGCCACCTATTACAACCTGGGCCTGGCCTACGTGCACGCGGGGAAGCCGGAGAAGGCGGTGGACGCATGGAGACGCGGCGGGCGGCTGAACGAGCGGGATCCGAAATTCCTCCTGGCCGTGGCGAACCTCTACTACGAAAAGAGATTCTACGACCTTGCGGAACAGGAATACCAGACCGTGGTAAACCGATGGCCCAACGAACAGGAGGGGCATTTCAAGCTGGCCACGATCTACTACAAGCGCGGCAACTACGCCTCGGCGCTGAAGGCGTACAACCGGGTGACCGACATCAACGAGACCGGCGAGATGGCGCGCGTCGCCTACATCAACAGCGCCCTCCTCTATTCCAGGGTGCACAAGGACGAGGGCTCCCTGGACAAGTCGGTGAACATTCTCCAGAAGGCCCTGCTGATGAAGCCCGGAGATCCCGAGGCTCTCTTTTCGCTGGGACTGCTCTACGAGCGAAAGGCCATGTGCGACAAGGCCATCGACACCTACTACCTGGTGATACGGGCCGCCACGGACAGCAAGGTCCTGGGTGACACCTACAACCACCTGGGGCGGTGCTACTACAAGCAGAAAAACTACCGCAAGGCCCTCCAGGCCTTTTCCCGGGGCGTCGAGGAGGACCCCATGAACGAGGAGATCCGCCTGAACCGGAAGGTGGCCCAGCAGGCTTACGAAGCGGCGATCGCGCGGGAACGATGATCACCGTCGACCGCAGATACCTCGCGGAGAGCGAGGACAAGCGCCTGGCCCCCTACGCGGCCCGCTCCGCAGCCTCCCGGGGAAGGAAATACCAGGAGGCGCCCCATCCCTACAGGACCGAGTACCAGCGCGACCGGGAACGGATCATCCACAGCCGCGCCTTCCGCAGGCTGGAGTACAAGACCCAGGTCTTCATCAACCACGAGGGGGACCATTACCGCACCAGGCTCACCCACACCATCGAGGTGGCGCAGATCGCCAGAAGCATCGCACGGGCCCTCAGGCTCAACGAGGACCTGGCGGAGAGCGTCGCCCTGGCGCACGACCTGGGGCACACCCCCTTCGGCCATGCCGGAGAGGCGGAGCTGAACACCCTGCTCCGGGACCACGGCGGTTTCGAGCACAATCGCCAGAGCCTCCGGATCGTGGAGGAGCTGGAAAAGCGGTACAGCCGTTTCAACGGCCTCAACCTCACCTGGGAGACCAGGGAGGGGATCATCAAGCACTCCACCTCCTATGACACCCCTGAGGCCGGCCTCTACTCGCCTGAGCTGCAGCCGTCGCTGGAGGCGCAGATCATCGACTATGCCGACGAGATCGCCTACAACAACCACGATCTGGACGACGGTCTCTCGTCGGGACTCCTGCAGATGGAGGAGGTGGAGGCCCTGGGGATATGGATCATGGCTGGAAAGCATTCCGGCATCGAGGAGTGCGGCGACAGAAAGATGATGGTGAACGAGATGATACGGAGGATCATCAACCTCCTGGTCTCGGACTTCATCGACTACACCTCCACCCGCATCAGGGAGCGGGGGGTGAAAAACTACGGCGACGTGACCGGGGCCGGGGAGAAGCTGACCGGCTTCAGCGCCCCGGTACGGGGGATGAACGACGAGCTGAAGGCATTTCTCAGGGCAAAGCTCTACAACCACTACAGGGTGGCCAGGATGACCATAAAGGCGCAGCGGGTGGTGCGCGAGCTCTTCGCCATCTACACCACCCACCCGGACACCCTGCCGGACAGCTACCAGGAGCGGATACCCAGGGACGGCGTGCAGCTCACCGCAACGGACTACATCGCCGGGATGACGGACCGCTACGCCCTGGAGGAGCACCTGAAGCTCACCGATCCCATGATACGGGTATAGGGACGGCCCATGGAACAGAACCTCCCGGAACTGCCGGAATACCTGAAGGGGCCCCTCCAGCGGGGTGAGCTTATCGACACCATCCTTCTGGACAGGGAGGGGAACTGGTTCCACAACGGCGAGCCGATCCGGCACGAGCGGATCGTGGCCCTCTTCAACAGGTCCGTGTCCAGGACCGCAGAGGGGACCTACGTGATCCACTACGGCGAGCACGTCTATCCCATCGATGTGGAGGACGCCCCGGTGTTCGTCACCGGCGTCCGTTTTGAGGGCTTCGCGGCCTTCGAGAGGGTATTCATCAACCTCAGCACCGGCGAGGAGGAGGAGCTGGACATACAGACGCTGATCTACAGGAAAAACAACGCCCTGTACTGCAGGGTCCGCCAGGGGAGCCTGACGGCAAAATTTCGGCGTTCACCGTCGTTCCATATACTGGAAAGGCTTGACGAAAGCGGAGGGAGATACTATCTGACACTCTGCGGAAAGCGAATCTACCTGAAAAAAGAAGAGTGACCATGAAAAAAATCATCTATCCCATCATCGTTCTGGCGGCAGCGGGGGTCTTTTTCTCGGTGCTGCTCCTGCTGGAGCATTACAACCCCGATGTGAACCTGGGATTCCTCTCATGCAGCACCACCCTGGAGAATCCCTGTATCGCCGTGAGCAGCTCCCCCTGGGCGGAGGTCCTCGGCATACCCACGGCAGCCCTGGGAATCTTCTTCTACCTGTTCATCTTCTTCACCGTGCTCATCGTCGAGGACGCCAAGGGAGACCTGTACCGCACCGCTGCGGGGATCCTGCTCCCCTTCATCCTCCTCTCGCTGCTCATCGACCTGTTCCTCCTCTCCAGGCTCGTCGCCATTGATGCCTACTGCAGAAATTGCATCATCACCTACGGGATCAACCTGCTCCTCTGCGCCGCGGTTGCCGCATGGTTCGTCAGGGTGAAGAGGGAATCGGGAATGGGCCTCCGGGCCTTCTACGGGGAATACCTCTGGAAGAGAAACGGGAACCCCTACCGCAGGGCCTCGGTCTCCACCTTTGCCCTGGCGATGATCCTCCTCTTCTGCGTGGTGGCGGTGGCATCGATAAGGATCCGGCCGCGCCAGCACGACTTCTCCGCCGCCGAGCTCAGGGGCTTCATTCAGGAGTTCTACAAGCTTCCCCAGGAGAGGCTGGACCTTCCCGGAAACGGCCTGGTGACGGGGAATCCGAAAGCGAAGGTCACCATCGTGATCTTTTCCGATTACCTCTGCAGCGCCTGCTACGAGTTCTACAAGATCGAGCGGTTCCTCCTCTCGAAATACCGTGACAGGGTGAAGATGGTGAACTACATCTTTCCGCTGGACGTCCAGTGCAACAGATCCATAAAGCGCACCCTGTACCGGGATTCCTGCAACTCCTCCAGGGCGGTCCTGGCGGCCTCGAAGCTCGGCATCATGGAGGAATTCGTGGTGCAGCACTTCAAGCGCTATCCCCAGCACAGGCACGGATATCCGCCGGCGGCGGCCCTGGCGAACCTGCAGCGCATCGGGCACGGAACCCTGGCACCCCAGTTCGCCGCCCTTGCCAAATCGCCGGAGATTGAGGCGGCGCTGCAGGAGCATATCGGCATCTCGGCGAAAAACAGAATCGACGCCACCCCCACCTTCTTCATCGCCGGCAGAAGGCTCGTGGGGATACCACAGCAGAACCCGCGGCAGCTCATCGAGGCGATCGTACTGAGCGAGATTCTGAAAAGCGAGGGGAAGCGATAGGGCCCTACATGATCTCCACGGGATCGATATCGATCTCCAGGTAGACGCCGCCGAGCCTGGCGGTTTCGCGCGCCGCCTCGATCACCCTCCGCAGCTCATCCACCGATTCCGATTTCAGCAGCAGGTGGTGGCGGTAGTTGCCGCCGATCTTCACTAGGGGGGCCGAGGTGGGGCCCAGAACTCGGACGCCGCTCTTCAGAGCGGAGACGGCGGCATCCAGGGCCCTCCGCACCTCCGCCGCGGCACCGGCCACCCGTCCCTCGTCGGTGCCGCGCAGGAGGAGCCTGGCCATCCTGGTGAAGGGGGGATACCCCAGATCCTCCCGCAGCCTCTTCTCGTGCCGGTAAAAGCCGTCATAATCGTGGCGCCGGAAGAAATTGAACAGGGGATTGTCGCCGGAGAGGGTCTGCACCACCACCCGGCCCGGCTGTTCGCCCCGGCCCGACCTCCCCGCCACCTGCATCAGCAGCGAGAATATCTTCTCCGTGGCCCTGAAATCCGGTATGTTGAGGCCGATGTCCGCCATGAGCACCCCCACCAGGGTCACCCGGGGAAAGTCGAAGCCCTTGGCCACCATCTGTGTGCCCAGGAGGATGTCGATCTCGCCGCGGCGCATCATCCCCATCATGCGATCCGCCTCCCCCTTTCTCCTCATGCTGTCCTGGTCCATCCTGAAAACCCTCATCCCCCTGAACTGGGACGCGATGATCTCCTCGATCCGCTGCGTCCCCGCGCCGAGCCGTGCCAGGGTCTTCTCGCCGCAGCTGTCACAACACTCCGGCTCGCGCCGGCGGAAGCCGCAGTAATGGCACTCCATCATGCCGCCGCTGTGGCCGTTCAGGCTGATGTCGCAGTGCGGGCAGGTCACCACGTGACCGCAGGCGCCGCACCGGATGACGGGGGAGAAGCCACGACGGTTCAGCAGATAGATGGCCTGCTCCCCCCGCTCCACGGCCTGTTTCGTGTAGAGCTTCAGGCGCGGCGTGATGATATCCTCCGGTCTCCCCCCCTCGATCTCCAGCACCTCGATCTCCGGAAGACGCGCGCCACCGTACCTCCTCTGCAGCAGGTGAATCCCGATGACGCCCCGCTCCGCAGCGGTGAAGGACTCCATGGAGGGCGTGGCGGATCCAAGCACCAGCAACGCCCCCTCGTCGGCGCTCCGGCGGAAGGCGAGCCTCCTGGCATTATACCGTGGCGAGCTGTGCTCTTTATAGGAGCCGTCATGTTCCTCGTCTATGGCTATCATGCCCAGATCCGGGCACTGGAGGAACACCGCGGACCTGGTACCCACGGCGATTGTCGCCTCGCCGCGGTAGAACCTGTTCCAGGATCGAAGGCGCTCGCCCTGGGAGAGATTGCTGTGGTACAGCACCAGGTCGTCCCCGAAGACCCGGTGCAGCCGGTCGTAAATCTGCGATGATATGGATATCTCCGGGACCAGGTAGAGGACGGATTTCCCCTGCGCGATGAAATGCATCGCCAGCTTGATGTATATCTCTGTCTTGCCGCTTCCGGTGACGCCGAAGATCAGATGACGCCGGCGCCCCTCCGCCAAGGAGGCCAGGATCGCCCGGTAGACCCCCTCCTGCTCGTCGTTGAGCCGGGGGCCCTGGGAGGGGGTCGCTGCATTGATGGGGCGAATCCTCTTCGGCTCCGACTTTCCCGAGGGGAGCGCCATGGCCAGGGCCTCCCCGACCGTGCCGAGGTAGGTGCCGGCCACGAAGCGCGCCAGTTCCAGTAGACGGGCGTCGAAGATCGGTTCGGGATCGATCGCACTGATGATGTCCTTCACCTGGAAGCCCTGCGGCTCGGTGTCGTGGACCCGCTCCACGTAGGCCATGAGCGTCCGCCGTCGAAAATCCACCATGACCCGCATCCCCGGCGCCACGGCACTCCCCTCCGGGATCCGGTAGGTGAACCGCTCGTCCAGCGGATACCCTATGAACACGTCCGCGTACACATTACCTCCAGCATACTCTGCACCGCTGGGGTACCACCACCCGGTGATCCAGATCAGCGGCACCACGCATCGTGACGGGATGATTCCCTGGTGCGATCGATACCATCTGTGGTCCGTCGATGCCGATTGCAATCCCTTTTTACGAACTCCCTGTGCCGGGATGATCCGGCAAGCACTTTTATTGAATTTAATATTTATTAAACCTCCATTACAAGCATCTCTACGCCGCTTTAAGAAAAAATTACATTTTGATTGTTAAAATGGTATTGACACATCCCCATCAGCATAATGTGATCGGGGTCTTAAAAAAAATTCCCAGGAGGAATTCATGACCAAAAAGATTTTCAGGCTTTCTGTGATCGCGTCTCTGATGCTGGTCGCCGGCCTCGCTGCCTTCGCGGCGAACTATACGGTGAACGGCCTCTCTTTCAACGGCGTGATGGTGGGCAACGGTGACACCGACTGGCTGCAGCTCCAGGGTCAGGAAGGCACCAATCCTACGGTATGCCTCAGCCATGGTTCCGGCGTTGACTTCGACATCGCTGTGTTCAACGACGGCGCGCAGGTGTGCAGCAATGTCGGGCTGAATTCTCGTTCCTGCTGCACCGCCAATACCCCGGGAAGCGTACGGGTCAAGGTTTGGTCTGTCAGAGGGAGCGGTAGCTACTCCGTCACCATCCGTCCGTAATAGACTGTAAGGGCGATACCCCGGCACCCGGTCGTCATCCGAGTATCGGGGCATCGTACTGTACCGGTACTCCGGCGTCACAGCCGGAGTTTTTTTTGGGCCTGTTCCCCGCACCGGGAGTGTCTCAGCACGAAAAATGATCATCGGCGAACAATCCCTTTTTTATATTGACATCACCACCACATTCATGCATGATGAGAATTCATCAAAAATACATATACAAGGAGGAAAGAATGTCCAGGACTTTACTCAGGTTTTCTGTAATCGCGTCCCTGATTCTGGCCGCTGGTCTCACCGCCTTCGCGGCGAACTACACGGTGAGAGGCCTCACATTCAGAGGCGTAATGGTGGGCAACGGTGATACCGACTGGCTACAGCTCCAGGGTCAGGAGGGGGTCCACCCGACGGTATGCCTCAGCCATGGCGGCGGTGTTGATTTCGACTTCGCCGTATTCAACAACGGCGCACAGGTGTGCAGCAATGTTGGCATGAACCGGCATTCTTGCTGCAGCGCCAATACCCCCGGCAGTGTCCGTGTGAAGGTATGGTCCCATCGGGGTAGCGGCAGCTACACCGTTACGATCCGACCGTAATCCACCGCGGGTGCCATAGAACGGTGCTCCGGCGTATGCTGAGAGCGCCATTGAACAAGTATTGATACTCCGGCAGTTACGGCTGCCGGAGTATTGCGATGACCACCCAGATTTTCCCGTCATTATCAGCCTCAGCGGTACCATGCCTTCACTTTCTCCTGCCCGAACAACCGTGGACAATTCCATCGAAACAGTGGATCCCCCTTTTCGGCATGATTTTCCAACGCATCATTGAACAGTTTTTTCATTACAGATTTCACGTTCTGTATATGTTTATACCCCTTCGAGGGGCGTATTTCGACAGGTAACCGAATAATTAATATTGACATTTACTTTTTGTTCACGTACATTTATGTGGAATAAAATAAAGACATTGGTAAGGAGGATCTCAAATGTCTAAAAAAATCGTAAGGCTTTCCGTTATCGCATCCCTGCTTCTGGCAGCGGGCCTCGTTGCTTTCGCAGCGAACTACACGGTTAACGGTCTGTCCTTTAATGGCGTGATGGTAGGTACCGGCGACACCGACTGGCTGCAGCTCCAGGGCCAGGAAGGCGTCAACCCGACAATATGCCTCAGCCATGGCGGCGGTGTTGATTTCGACATCGCAGTATTCAATGACGGCGCACAGGTGTGCAGCAATGTCGGCCTGGATACCTACTCCTGCTGCAGCGCCCGCACACCCGGTAGCGTTCGCGTAAAAGTATGGTCTCATCAGGGTAGCGGCAGCTACTCAGTCACGATCCGTCCGTAGTTACGGGTATCCAACTACCTGAAAGACACGGAATGTTCGGATAAACAAAAACACTAATGCAAGAATCACACAAATTGCTCCGGGGACTCACAAACCCGGAGCAATTTTATTTTCCTGGGTGACTCCGGACGGAACCGGTGGGGGTAATGCGCAGACCAAGGGTGAAGACAACCGGGAGGATCATAATCGCGGCGGTGATGGTGATGGCGGGCGCAACAGCCCGTGCGGTCCCCTTCCATTTCGACTTTGACCTGGGGGCCACCCGATACTTCTCCTACTCGCAGTACCAGATCGGAGAAAGGATCGTCAATCCTGACGGCACGGTCTCCTACGCTGCCTCCCCCCTGAGCGAGCTCGTCTTCCCGCTGGACATGTTTGCGGGATACGCAAACCTCAACGTGGAGATCGCCGACCGCTTCATCATACGCGGGAGAATCAACATGAGCCTGTCCGAATCCATCTATACAGGGAAGATGGAGGACTCCGACTGGAACACGACGGGCCTCAAGGTTATCTATTCCGAGAGCGGGGCCTACAGCGTAAAATTCATCTCTTCGGACTCGGTCATAGCCTACAGGCTCTTCAGAATCTCGTTTTTCTCCCTCTCCATGGGGATCGGCTTTACCTATCAGTATATTGATTTCGACATCAAGGATCTGGTGCAGGGAGACATATTGTCCGGCCTCCCGCCGGACTTCACCGCGGTGAGCGGCCTTGTCCTGACCTATGACATAAGCTACTATCTCCCCTACATCGTCCTCTATCCCCAGTTCTCCATCGGACAGAGCATCGATTGCCTGCTGAAGGTCGCCATCTCGCCCTACGCCATCGGCCGCGACCACGACGATCACGTGCTGCGCGCCAAGCTGAGCGAAGGCGAGGCCACCGGCATCGCGGCAATGGTGGCGGTGTCCTTCCGGTGGAGGTTCATGTGGCGGCTCTTCCTCACGGGCGAGTGCGGAGTCAACGCCGTCTTCCTCGAGGGGGAGCAGCGGCAGGTGCGCTACGCCACCACATTGGAGGGCCCCCCGGGACCCATCGGCACGATCAACAACAAAATCGAGAGCGTCCAGGTCTCTCTCTCCCTGGGTGTGGGAATGTACCTGGATATATAGGCGTTCCCCTCAGCGGTCGGGGACGATCTCCTGCATCGCCAGCTTCAGCGTGCTCCATGCTCCGCGCTTCAACTCCGGATTCTTGATGAGCGTGATGGGGTGCTCCACGTTGAACCACTGCACCCCCCGGCTCTCCTTGATTAGCTTCTGCAGGGGAATGATGTCGCCGAAGACGACAGCCATTCGGGGCTTCACCGTTTCAACCTCCATTTTCAGAATCGCATTGCATTTCGCCAGCAGGGTGCTCGGCTTGGCCAGCGGATTCTTCACATCGCATTTTATCACGTTGGTGATATAGCATTCCTCGAGGACCAGGTTCATGGAGGAGACGATCCTTTTCAGCATCTCCCCCGCCTCGTTCTTTAAAAGAAGCTTCTCCGCCTTGTTGACCAGACGGGGCGCGTTGAGGATCAGCATAACGCCGTTTGCTCCCGAACCCGCGGGCATCTTTTTCAATTCGATTTCGCCGCACCGGCGGCATTCCTCGATCACACGCCGTACCGGCTCTCCGTGAGGCGTTTCCTCCCCCCCTCGCTTCGCGAGCCACCCCTCCAGGAACTGCCGTTCCTCATCGTTCCTGGTGAGGACGATCCTTCCGGCGAAGAGGCGGTTCCGCAGCATTCCCGAAATCAGCCCGTGGAGGCGGTCATTGCGTTCCATGATACAGTCACCTGTTCCTTTCAATCGTTATGAGATACCACCCTGAGCCTCCCCCCTCCGAGCGGACGCACACTTCCACCCGTCCGGGGTGTTCGGCGGTTACGCCGCCGCGGGCACGGCCGACGCTCCGCCCGTCGTTAAACACCTCGATACTGAGGTTGGCGCCGGCGGCCGAGTAGACAGTGTAGGTGGCGTTGTATCCCTCCTGCCCGGCAAGGGCGTACCAGTCAACGTCGCCGGTATCGGCCAGCTCGCCGAGAATCGTCATCGTGGAAGTGCTGCTGGCGGCCTCCCTGGAATCGTTCGGCTCCTTCTCGCCGGGGCCACCGGGGGTGACGAAGAGCATGTACCTTCCGCCGCCGCCGGTGCGGTAGACCCTCACGTGACACTGCCCCGGCAGGGATGCGCTCAGGGACCTGCTGCTGCCGGCAGACGAGACGAG
This sequence comes from Spirochaetota bacterium, assembly GCA_016929135.1. Lineage (GTDB taxonomy): Bacteria > Spirochaetota > UBA4802 > UBA4802 > UBA5550 > JAFGJK01. The sequence continues at coordinate 16,940 of JAFGJK010000079.1, forward strand.
GGTCCCGTCATTGTATATCTCCATCCCGAAGTCATCGCCGCTTCCGTGGACCAGGGTGAAGGTGGCGAAGGTACTCTCCTGCCCGGTAAGCCGGTACCAGTCCGTGGTATCGTTTTCGTCCAGCGCCCCGCCGATCACCACCGAGGGGATCACGTCAGCCGAGGCCATATCGTTGTTGGGCTCACGCTCCGAGGGTCCCTGTCCGGTCACCGGGGGGCCGCCGTCCGGAGCCTGCCCCTCCGAAACGCTCATCAATCCCCGCTGGTCCTCCCGGGGATCGATGGGATGGAAGAAGGTAAGGTCGTTGTACTGCGGCGGCATCTGTCCGATGTTCCAGTTGGGATAGGTGGATTCGACGAAGAAATAACGGACACCCCGGTACTCCAGGGAGACGCCGTCAGCCCCGGGACAGTCGACGCCGGTCATGGCGTGCTGGTAGCGGTAGGAATCGAATACCACCGCGCGATAGCCGCAGGCCTGGAAGAGCATCGCCATGAGCAGCGACTTTGTATCGCAGTCGCCGGCGCCGTGCCAGCCGCTTCCCCGGCCGCCAGGCGGCTCGGTGAACGTCCCCTTGCCCGGTTCGTAGAGAGTCCGCACCGGCGAATATATCCCCACTCCCGGGGGTAGATCATACTTCATGAACTGGACGAAACGCGCGATGACATACATGGTCTGCTGGTCGTTCAGGCCGTTCTCGCTCTTGATCCTCCTGAAGATGCCGGCGAGCCGCTCCACTGTCCCCCTGGACCGCTGGTAGACCCTGTTATAAATGGCGCGCCAGTAGCGCAGGTTGAAATCGGCATCACCACGATGGAGGCCGAACATACCCCCCTGGCTTCCGGTCGCAGCCTCCAGGTCGATCTCCTTCAGGAGCCGCTCCGCGGCGTCCACATCCGCCTTGTCCACCTGGAACTCTATCCTGTAGGGCCGGTCCACCAGAAAGGTGTAGTACCTGGTGCCGCTGTCAGCACCGTCGTGAAACCTCGCCTCCCTGTCCTCCTGGGGTGCCACCGGGAGCACGGTCCCCCCCGTGGGGTCGCTCCGCAGGCACGCCGCCGCGAGTATCGCCGCCAGGAGGGGGGGTATGATGCCGATCAGTGCGTGCTTCACGGATTCCACTCCCCTCAGAGCCGCACGTCCCTTTCGACGCCCCGCAGGATCGCTTTCTTTTCCTTTGCGCCGTCCAGATGGAACGAGACCCGGGGTGAGCTCGAGACCTGCGGGAACGGTATCAGCCCCCGGAGCACCTTCCCGACGCCGGGCTTCAGGATCAGCGCCATAGAGATTATGAAGACCGAGAGGAAGATTCCCACCGCCTGATTGTTCTTCTTGATCTCGGCGAACTCATCGATCGTCCTGGTGAGCCGCAGGAACATCACGATGGAGATCCAGAGTATCACAAAGGATATCGCGGCCGCCAGAACGAAATGCGCCAGCATGATGCCGTATATGGCGAGCTTTCCCGGGAATGAGATGACCACTGCGTAATTGAAGATGGTGTTCTTGAATGCCTCCATGGCGGCCTCTGCGGCCTCGGAGATGAAGAGAGCCACGGAGAAGACCATGGCGGCATTGACCAGCGCCACCGAGACGTTGTTCTCCCTGATCTCCTGTATATCGTTGATCCCCCTGGTGAGTGCATTGAAGGCCTTGAAAAAAACGAAGAGCGTCAGCGTCCCCATGACCAGGGACACGGCCACGTAGACGAGCCCGTATATGAGCACATCCAGCTGTGTTGTCATGGTTTCCTCCTTATCGCATGGTGCGTTGAGGATAGCCCCAGGAGACCGTCATGTCAATTATAAAAGGGGAGGGGTGCGATGGTTTATTTTTGAAAAAAAAACTTGCTATCCCCTTTCAAATCGCTATTATATTCATTAAAGAAAAGATAGGAGGATTTCAATGAAAAAGATCGCTGTATCTCTTCTGGGGAGTCTTTTTCTCGTCGTCATCGCAGGGACCGACCTTCTCCCCGCAAACTCACGCTTCGGCCAGCTCCTCATCGAGCTCGAGACGAGCGTGAAGTGGAACGCCCAGACCCAGCAGTGGAGAAACAGGAGGACCGCCTGGATACACCAGGTCAAGGCCGCCGACAACGTAGGGCAGATGAGGGGCCTGTTGCTGGAGTTTGAACAGCAGATCAAATGGGACGCCCAGTATCCCCAGTGGAAGAACCAGAGAAACGGCTGGATGCAGACAGTGAACAGGGCACAGACACAGTCTCAGTTGGCGCACACGCTGCTCACCGTCGAGGCTTCCATCAAATACGAGGCGCAGACGCCGAACTGGAAATCACGCCGGCAGGGGTGGATCAACAACGTAAACGCGCTGCGTTAGCCAATCACTCCAGTCGGTCGTCCCCGCGCGCCAGCTTCGGCGCGCCGCAGGCTCCCGCGCCGCTCCGGTACGGGAGCCCTGTTTTACAGATCCTCCGGATTGATTCCGTACTGCTTCATCTTCCTGTAGAGGTTGGTCCTCTCGATCCCCAGCTTCTTTGACGCCTCGGAGACGTTCTTCCCCGCCTGCTGGAGGGCCTCGATGATGTACTGGCGCTCGAACTCCTCCCTGGCCTTCTTCAGGGGTGATACCTCCCCGCGGGATGCCTTTTCCGCGGCATCGTGCTCCAGGTGGTTCTGCACGTCCTGGGCCGTGATGGTGTCACGGGGCACCATGATCACCAGCCGCTCAATCACGTTCTTCAGTTCCCGGACATTGCCCGGCCAGGGATGCTCCGCCAGCATCCCGATGCCGTCATCCGTTATCTCCTTCTCCCCGACGCCGTGCTCGTTCGAAAACCTCCGGAGAAAATACTCCGCCAGCTGTGGGATGTCCTCCTTCCGCTCCGAGAGCGGGGGCACCACGATGGGGATCACGTTCAGCCGGTAGTAGAGATCCTCACGGAATACCCCGTCCTCGATGGCCTTCTTGGCGTCCAGGTTCGTCGCCGAGATGACCCGCACGTCCACCGATATGGTCTCGTTCCCCCCGACCCGCTCGAACTGCTGCTCCTGCAGGGACCGGAGTACCTTCGCCTGGGCCGAGAGGCTCATGGTGCAGACCTCGTCGAGGAAGAGGGTCCCCTTGTTGGCCAGCTCGAACTTTCCCAGCCGCCTCGACAGGGCGCCGGTGAAGGACCCCTTCTCGTGCCCGAAGAGCTCGCTCTCGATCAGCTCATTGGGGATTGCCGCACAGTTCACCTTGACGAAGGGCCTGTCGCTCCGTTTCGAGCGGCGGTAGATGGCCCGCGCCACCAGCTCCTTGCCGGTGCCGCTCTCGCCGGTGATGAACACGCGGGCGTTGGTGGAGGCTGCCGTGTCGATGATCCCCTTGATCTCCGAGATGCCGGCGGAGGTGCCGATCATTTCGTCATCGGTATAGACGCCCCGCTTCAAATTCAGGTTCTCCTTCCGCAGGCGCGCCTGCTCCAGCGCGTTGTTCACCGAGGTGATCACGCGCTCCATCTCCATCGGCTTCTGGAGGAAGTCGAAGGCCCCCATCTTCGTGGACCTGACGGCGATGTCGATGGAACCGTGCCCGGAGATCATGATGATGGCGGTCTCCGGATAGAGGCCCTTGATCTGTTCGAGGAGGTCAATGCCGTTGTAGTCGGGGAGCCAGATATCCAGCAGCGCCAGGTCAACCTCATTCTTGCGAAGAAACTCCAGCGCTTCCCCCCCCCTGCCGCTTGAAAAGACGACGTGCCCCTCGTCCTGAAGGATCGAGCTGATCGTCTTGATGATGTTCACCTCGTCATCTACCAGAAGAATCCTTGCCATCGCGATAATCCCTCTCTGTTTTCACCGGCACCTCCATGATGAACTCGGTGCCAGACCCCGGTTTCGACTCGCAGAGGATCCGCCCCCCGTGCTCCATCAGTATCTTCTCCACGATCGCCAGTCCCAGTCCGGTTCCCTGCGGCTTCGTAGAGAAGCCGGGGCTGAAGATATTCTCCAGGTCCTCCTCCCGTATCCCGCCCCCCTCGTCCCTGATCCTGATCTGTATGCAGGATTCGCCGGCCGTGTCCATCGACTCCGTGGATATGTAGATGTTCCCCCTGTCGCCGATCGCGTCGATGGCGTTCTGGATCAGGTTGATGAGAACCTGCACCATCGAATCTGCCTCTATCTGCACATCGGGCA
>JAFGJK010000080.1 GCA_016929135.1 Spirochaetota bacterium
CATTCTGCTGACGGGACGTCCTTAGCTCTCCCCACTATCAATATTCTCCAAAATCAATACCCCTTCCATATTCAATGTAATATATAATAGACGTCCGAGAGCGACCTGGCTCGCGCTCACAGGCGCACGTCCGCTCCCGCGGTGTCACGGAGGGCGATGAGCGGCCCGGCTCGCGCTCGGCACAGCCTTTTTTCGCCGACCCGCCGTAAGTGAGTCGCGTCCGATACGATCCATTCTGTTCCGTGGACTCTCCCGTATGCGACTATATACCAGATTCCCAATTGTCATTGTCACTGCGTAAAGGCGTCCGCTGCGCCGAGAAAGCTTGCGGGTGAAGCTGCCATTAATTATTGACACTGAATCTTCCTGGCATAGAATACAGTTATCATCCAGAGAGGAGGATCGCATGAACAGGACCATCGCACTGTCAGTACTCGCCGCGGTCGCATCGTGCTTCGTGCTTTCCGGCTGCCCCGTCGGACAGTGCCGCTACGGAAAGATCCCCGTGAGGGAGGGAATTGTGACCATAAGGGCGATCGAAAAAATTCAGGACGGCAACCGCGAGCTGATGAAACTGTCGGTACAGGGTATGTTTACCAGGGATCTATATCTCACGCCGGAGGAATACGGGAAATGCATCGCCGGCAGGGGATATACGGTCGGATCGACACTGACCGGGATCATCGTGCCCGGCGGGCCGTGTCCTCCCATGTATTACCTGAACGAATGCCGGTGACGGGGGAAATTCAAGAGGGGATCGTGACCGGCACTGTGGGGCTCTTCAATCATGGAGTCGCTGCCGATACAATCCATTCAGTCCCATGGACTTTCGTGTATGTGTATGATTATCCTGCGCCCCCCTGCCATGCCCGTGCCGGAATACGGCTTATGCATCCCGCTGCGGGCGTCATCTCACCGGCACTCCTCCTGATGTCGCTGTACGGCGCCGTAGCGGGCCAGCCGGCGGGCGCGGTGCGATATTTTCTTGACAGGGCCGCACGACGGCGCATCATTTCCCGCTGCGGTACCGAACCATGCTGGAACACGCCACGGGATTACTGATCTTTTTCGGCGGCGGCCTCTCGCTGCTGATGGCCCTCTCGCAGGCGCTCATGCCGAACCGCCGGAAGGGCTACGGGTTCCTGTCGGCGCTCTACCTGGTCACGGCGATCCTGCTCTTCGATCACTATGCGGTCATGTACGCGGGCGCGCTCGCCGTCATCACACGCAATTCAGTTGCTTGGGGGATACAGCTACAGGTGCGGTTTCTGAAATACCTGGTGGGCCCCCTCTTCTACCTCTACATCCTGTCCCTCCTTGACGGCGATTTCAGCCTGCGGGGGAGGTACCTGTTTCACTTCACCCCCCAGGCCCTTGCGCTGGCAGCTGCGGTCACGATCTTCTGTATATCGCCCCCTCCCACCGGCGCCGTTCGGGGGATCTACGTCATGACCGATATAATCCTGGTGCTGAGCTTCTTCCACATGATCGGCTACATCACGGCCGCCCTGAAGAAGGTCCGGATCACGAAGCTGCACATGGCGAGGGGCGATCGTACCTTCTCCATCGCGACGCTGGTATCAATACTGGTAATCGTCATGCTTCTCCCCGTCACCGTCTTCACCGCCGTCGGCTCTATCAGGTTCGAATCGGCAGGCGTCGCCATGGTGAGTCTCCTGATGATCGTCATCTTCCTCCTGGGCCAGCGATACCCGGAATTCATACAGCGCTTCAGCCGGGAGATACGGAGAACCCGTTACGAGCGTTCCCTCATAGAAGGCCTCAACACCGACGACATCCTCCGAAGATTGAAGGAGCTCATGGTGGACGAGAGGCTCTACTGCGACGAGGACCTGACGCTGCACCGCACGGCGGTGCACCTCTCCCTGTCGCCGCATCAGCTCTCGGAGCTCCTGAACAGCAGGCTCAGGGTCAATTTCAACGGCTACGTGAACGCTTACAGGATACAAGAGGCGAAGGAGCTCCTGGAGCGGGAGCCGGAACGGTCGATCCTCTCCATCGCCTACGCGGCGGGATTCAACTCGAAATCGGTGTTTTACTCCTCCTTCAGGAAGGCCACCGGCATCTCTCCGGCCGAATACAGGAAACGGCTGGAGGGAGGCGGAACGGAAGCGTGAAGGCCGGCTACCTTTTCCGGATCGGTAAAAAAGATAACTCCACCGTGTCCTGATCTATAAATCCGGTCGATCAACACCCAACGTTCCCTTATAGTTGCAGTACACATACCGGCGCAACGGCACCATTTGCGTTATGCCGGTGCGCTGTTGCAATGCACCGGGCCGGTTGACGCCAACGGAAGCAGAGGAGGAGATATGAAGGCGCATCAATCTGTCGCACCGGACCCGAAGGGTGCCATTCCCACGGAGAGGACGATCACGCGGCGCGCATTCTGCCGCATCTCCGCACTCTCCCTGCTGGCGCTGTCGCCCCTCACGGGATGCGCACGCACGGAGAGCCACGGTGATCCGGGGACGTACTATCTCTCGCGACAATCGACATTCCTCGAGACCCTCGACTCATTTTCTCCCCATATGGAATCGCTTCTGCTCCCGCACTACGGCGGGCGATTCGGGGAATCCGTCATTCGGGAGACCCGGGCTGAATTCCGGGGACTTCTTACCGGTATTCCCTTTATCGGAGGCGACGAGAACGGGCTGACCGAGGACCTCGTCCAGGCCGCCATGGTGCTGTCGTTTTACCGGGTAATGCGGCGTCGACGGCGCCCCCTCGATGAAGTCGGGAGGCTTGTCTTCGAGGCATACGAGCGTTTGCTCGGCGAGTATCCCGGGTTCCTGTTCCGGCTGGGATGGTCCTGGTCCGGGAGACGGAACAACAGGGAAGCCGCTGCCGTTTCCCAGCAGCGCCGATTTCCGGGCGACTGGGTTTCACGCTATGTCGAGGGGAGCGGAAACGACTGTGACTGGGGGATTGATCACCTGGAATGCGGCATCGTCAAGTATCTGCGGCAACAGGAGGCGCCCGAGCTGACACCCTATTGCTGTCTCATGGATCTGCCGACCTTTTCCAAGGCCGGGGCGGGCCTCACGCGGATGATGACGATCGCATCAGGTTCCGATCACTGTGATTTCCGGTTCAAAAGCGGGGCGCCGACACGCCTGCTGGATCCCTGGTCAGTTGCGACCCTGGAGAGATGGGGAAAACTGCCCCGGTAAAATGCAGTCCAGCGCATATACAATCGATGACTATTTTTTATCTTACACAGGAAGTGACTAAATGAAAGAAGACGGTTGTGATGCAACAACCCGGATCAGGATCCTTGGAGGATTGGGTATTCTCGGCGCGCTGCTAATCCTTGCGAGTGACCTGATGTACAACCTGGGGGGCGGCGATCGATTCGGGGTCAATCTATACTTCACGACGTATCTGGGGGTTTTCTCTTTCCCCTTGTGGTGGGGAGGGATATGGGTCATATACAGGGGATTACGACAGGCGGGACCGGTATGGTCATTTCTGCCGTGCGTGCTGTTTGCCTATCTGGTTTCAACGGTCAATGTTTCCGGCCACGCCTCGTATCCCTACTGGGCGGCTTTCAAATCGCTGAAGCTCGCCGATAATGCCGAGGTTGTCAGGGCCGCTGAGATCGCGGAAATGACGGCGCTTCAATATTCCGGCGTCCTTCTCCGGGTAATCCAGCCCCTTCTCGAAATAATCGTTTGTGTCTGGATGACGATCCCGATCGCCATGGGGAAGACCGTGTTCCCCCGATGGATCCTTGTATTTATCCCCATATTCCCCACGCTTTCCTTGATGGCGTTGAATACCGTCATTCCAGGGATATTCGATTCCACCGGTCCGTATGTGGGAAGCGGGTGCATGATAATACTTTTTTCCATTGCGACGGTCATCGTCGCGCGAAACGAGAGATCGAAGGTTCCCACGATAACGTCATGAATTCATCCGAAACAACAACGGCGGGATCGGTATCGAAGGTTAAATTGAACAACCGCATTCAAACAGCATTTCTTTCAATACTGATCCTTTTCCCCCCCTTGGTCATTTACCGTTGCATGGCATTCATGACATTATCTGATCATTACAGGCAGTCATGCAGCATCGTGACGATGTCAGACGGGCATCATGCCTTTTTTTCAAACAATGAAGACAATTCCGACACCAGAGGCGGGCGAATATGGTTCAAACCCGCAGCGGAGAGGAGGCACGGATACGCCCTCTTCGGCTACCGGGTGATGAACATCGGCGACATACCCATCGGCGGCATCAACGACCAAGGGCTTGTCTTCGACATGAATGCCGTCCCTGAGGCACCCCTGCGGCAGGGGTCGGGCAATCAGCTCATACAGGGTTCGTTCTTCAATGAAATACTGGAGACCGCGGCAACGGTGGGAGACGTCGAGGCATGGGTGCGCGGCAAAGACCTGCCGCTTTTAACGACCCAACAGGCCCACTGGGCAGACCGCCATGGTGATGCCATAGTCCTCGGTATCGATCCGAAGGGGGACTTGCATGTAACCCGCAAAACAGGCAACCACCTGATCTCGGTAAACTGGAATCGTGCCTTTCATGAAGATGCCCCGGGGCGCAACGACGACTGGCGTTACGACAAGGCGGCCGGGAGCATCCCTTCAAAAGGGGCGATATCTGCCGCAAGGGCTGCGGGAGTACTCGAGGCCGTCAGGCTCCCCGGCACCGTGTATTCCTACGTCGTGGAGCTTGAGACGGGTCGCACCGACCTCTATCATGCGGGCGATTTCAGCAGAAAGGTCATATTGGACATGACGGCGGAGATTGCAAAAGGCAGGCATGAGTATGACATCGCCCGCCTCTTTGCCGGGCAAACCCACGGGCATTATGAAATATTTCAGTTGATCCCGACCCTCTTTGCGATAATTATTGTGCTCGCTCTGACCGGGTGGAAAGCATTCCGGGAAAAGAGGAAGGTCTTTACAAAAATCGTCATTGCTTTGGCAGGGGGAATTCTTTTCGCGGCGCTGGGCTTTTTCGTACGGATACCGATCCAGGTCGTGCCCATCCCGAATCTCGTCACCGTAACGATCTATATTTCCTTTGCCGGGGCTATGGTCTTCATTGTGGGGGCGTTATGCAGGCCAACGGACGCACTTTCAGTATCCTTTCTTGGCCTGCTGCTGGGATCGACGGTATTTTACCATATCTCGGGTAGTCCCGACGGCATCCTGATTCGCCTGTGCCTTCCACTGCTGATGTACGGCACTGCATCAATCGTGGTTGTATCTACTGTAAAGAAAGGATTGTGGAAATCAATGCTCTACGGTTTTTGTACGATGGTTCTGGCGCCGCTGCCGCTTCTATATTTGTATTATGGCATACTCTTGCCTTCGGGAAGGTACGTCCCGATGTATGCCATGGTCCTTTCATCAATAAACCTTATTTCTATCCCGGTGACGTACATCGTCATCCTGCTGGCGAAAAAGGCCGGCGTTCAAAGTGCGCAAGAGTCCATTACACCAAAAAACAGCTTGCACATGGTGGGCCCATAACGTCACAGGGATGTCACGCATATATGCGTCTCCGGTAATCAGTAATACTATTCCATAATCGCCAGGGGCAATAAGATGAAGACACACACAGACGCTGCAACACAGAGGCTCAACTACGTGGACTGGCTGCGCGTCGCGGCGGTCCTGCTCCTCTTCCCCTTTCACGCTGGCGAGATATTCACGCCCAACGCCTTTTATGTAAAGGACCAGACCGTCAGCACGGCGGTCAGGTTCGTAAATTCATTCATATACCACTGGCACATGCCGCTCTTCATGTTCCTGGCGGGGATCAGCACCCACTTCGCCCTCAGGTTCCGCAGCAGCGGGGAGTATCTTCTGGAGCGGGTGAAGCGGCTCCTGGTGCCGCTGGTCTTCGGCACCTTTGTCATAATCCCGCCCCAGGCGTACCTGCGTATGTTCGGCGATCCCGTCCGGGTATGGCCGCGGGGATTCGCCGGCAACGCCCCGGGCCCCGGGTACGCGGAGAATTTCTTCCGGTTCTACCCGCGCTTCTTCAACGGCATCTTTCCTCACGGCAACTTCGAGTGGGGCCATCTCTGGTTCCTGGCGTACCTCTTCACCTTCTCCCTCCTGGCCCTCCCCCTCTTCCTGTACCTGCGAAGGCCGGGCGGGGCACGCGTGGTGGAGCGCCTGGCCGGCATCGCGGAGAAGCGGCACGGAATCCTCCTCTTCGCCCTCCCCATCGCCCTCTTCGAGGTCGCCCTGCGGTGGCGGTTTCCGGGACTGCAGAATCTGGTGGCCGACTGGGCGAACTTCCTCACCTTCTGCACCATATTCGTCTACGGCTTTATCATAATGGCGGACCGGCGCTTCACCGACGCGGTGGACAGGGCATGGGGGCGATACCTGGCCGCGGGAATCCTTCTGGACTTGGCGCTTGTAGCGGGCCACCGCCTCGCCGGTGCCGGCGCTCCCACCCCGGCCCTCTACGTCCTGGCCATGTGCTGCCGGGCCGCCGCGAACTGGCTCTGCATCCTGGGAATCCTGGGTCTCGGCAGGAAATTTCTGAACCGCGGCGGGGCGCTGCTCCGGTACGCCCGGGAAGCGGCCCTCCCCTTCTACGTCATCCATCAGACCGCGGTGATCATCGCCGGATTCTACGTCGTCCAGACGGTCCTGCCCTTACCGGTGAAGTACCTGGCCATCACGGCGGCATCCTTCGTCATGACCGCCGCTCTCTACGAACTGGCGGTGCGCCGGGTGCCTCCCCTCAGGTTTTTGTTCGGGATGAAGGGCCGGCCTACCGCACCGGTCCGGAGAGACCGTAGATCAGAAGCATCACCAGCTGCACAGGTGCGGTGACCGCGTCGGCGATGACGGTCCCCGCATACCCCGCCTGGCGAAGCCCGTAGACGAGCCTGCTCCTCTCCTGCCACTGGACCTTCAGGCGGGGACCGTCGAAGCTGTCGATGTCGACCCCCAGGGATCTCACCGTGCCCATCTCGCCGGGTCCCCGCTCCCATACCGCGGCGCGGGCGATGTACTTCATGGTGTTGGAGAAATCCAGCTCCACCATCGCCAGGGGATAACGGATGTCCGTCTCCTGGATTCCGAAGTAGCGGAACACCTCGCCGGGATCGGAGATCTCCCCTGCCTTGAGGTAATGGAAGGGATTGCGCTGTTGTCCCTTCAGGTTCACGGCGAACCTGACGAGCAGGTACGCCGGGGCATCACCCTCCTCCTTACCCTCCTCCGTGATGATGATATTGCCGGGCCTTTGTATCAGGCGTTTCGATTCCTTCACCATTCCCCCGGCGGCGACCTCCGCCGCCGGCGAGAGCCTCCCCTTCACCGGCACCATCACCCTCAGAAAGCGATTCTCCCCCTTCAGGGGACCGCTGAAGCCCAGGACGTGAAACCGCTCCCCGCCGATTTCGCGCACCCCGGCATTGACCCCCTTGAAGACCCGGAAGGAGGGGCCGAAGCCGGAATCGAACTCCCTCGCGGGATTGCGTAATTGTTCATTGGACCTGTAGTAGGATCTGGTGATGCACCCGTTCAGCGCCAGGACGGCCAGAATCATGAGCATCAGCTGTTTCATCTCTCCTCCGTTCCGCCGCCACCAGCAGTATCCCGGCGGCGTTTCTGCGCAGGCTACCATCAAAAAAGAGGACGGGCAAGAACAAATTTCCCGGACCCGGAACGGCCGCTTTTTCCGCAGCGATTTCCCCGGTTTTTCGGAATTCTGGTTGCTATCGCCGGGGGATTCCGATAGTTATCGGTGGTACCGATAACTATCGGTCCAGGCCGGGCATTGTTGCCGACAGGAGCCGGAGCCCGCCGGCCATGGAGGCGCCGTGGAGCGCGCACACCACACCGGGAAGGGGGAACACATGAAAGGGGAACAGCGCAGAGAGAAAAAGACCGCACCGGGAGGCGAGGCGCGGGTCCGGTGGAAGCCGGGCACCATGCTCTACCCGGTGCCGGCGGTACTGGTGACCAGCGGCACCATGGAGCGATGCAACGTCTGCACCGTCTCCTGGACCGGCACCATATGCACCGACCCGGCCATGACCTACATCTCCCTCAGGCCCGAGCGCCACAGCCACGGGATCATCAACGAATCCCGGGAATTCGTGATCAATCTCACCACGCGGGCCCTGGCGCGCGCCGCGGACTTCTGTGGGGTGAAATCGGGCCGCGAGATCGACAAGATCGCCCATCTGGGCCTCCACCTGATCCCCTCGGAGCACGTGGCCGTCCCGTCGCTGGCGGAGAGCCCGGTGAACCTCGAGTGCCGGGTCACCGAGATGCGCCCACTGGGGTCGCACCACCTGTTCATCGCCAGGGTGATGGGTGTGAGCGCCGACCCGCGCTACCTGGACCGTAAGGGGACCTTCAACCTGCAGGCGGCGGAGCCCATCTGCTACTCCCACGGCAGATACTACCAGCTGGGGCGCGAGATCGGGCGCTTCGGTTTTTCCGTGAGGAGGAAAAAAAATATGCGGTGATGCCCCCGCACCGCAGTATATTGGAATAACACCATGGAAAAGGAGCGGGGCATGAGCGGCACATCGGTGATCGGTTTCCCCAGAATCGGGGAGAAGAGGGAACTGAAGCGGGCCACGGAGGACTACTTCGCCGGGAACCTGGACTACGAGCGCCTGGCCCGGGAGGGGGCAGGGCTGAGAAGACGCCACTGGCTCCTCCAGAAGGAGAAGGGGATCGATCTCATCACCTCCAACGATTTCTCGCTGTACGACACCGTTCTGGATGCCGCCTTCATGCTGAACGCCATCCCGAAGCGCTTCGCCCAGGCCGGACTCTCCGACGCCGATACCTGCTTCGCCATGGCCAAGGGATACCAGAAGGGGACGGTGGACCTGAAGGCCCTGGACATGAAGAAGTGGTTCAACACCAACTACCACTACGTGGTGCCGGAGCTCGATGAGGGGATGGAGTTCCTGCTCCGGGGAGACAAGGCCTTCGCCGAGTTCACCGAGGCGCGCGCCGCCGGCGTGGAGACACTACCGGCCCTCATCGGTCCCTTCACCTTCCTGAAGCTCTCCAGGATAAGGGGTGCCCTCACGTCCCGCATGCGGGAGGGGATCGCCGGCGTGTACCGGGAGACGCTGCGGCGCCTGGCGTCGGTGCGGAGCGGAACGGTCCGCTTCGACGAGCCGTCCCTGGTGACCGACCTGGACGCCGGCGACCTGGAGCTCTTCTCCTCCCTTTACGGAACGATACTCCGGGACAGGGGACCCCTGAAGGCGCTGCTGCAGACCTATTTCGGCGACATCGGCGATGCCTACGACGCGGCGATGCGCCTCGACTTCGACGCCGTGGGGCTCGACTTCGTGGAGGGGGCCGGCAATCTGGACCTGCTGAGGGAGCGGGGATGGCCGAGGGGGCGCACCCTCGTGGCGGGACTGGTGAACGGCAAGAACGTCTGGCGCAACGATTATTCGCAAAGCCTCTCCCTGCTGGAAGCGCTGGAATCCCACGTCCCCGCCGGGAACATCGTCATCGGCACCTCCTGCTCTCTCCTGCACGTCCCCTACAGCACCAGACACGAGGTGCGGATGCCGGAGCGCTACCGCCGCCACCTGGCCTTCGCCGAGGAGAAGCTCTCGGAGCTCACAACACTGGCCTCCCTCTTCCGCAGGGACGACTGCCGCAGCGACCCGGCCTTCAGGGAAAACCAGACGCTCATCGGGGAAAAGAGAGACCTCCCGGAATTCCGTTCGCCGGAGGTGCGGCGCAGGGTGGCGTCTCTCACCGAGGAGGACTTCAGGCGGAGATCGCCATTCGTCGAGCGCACGGCGCTGCAGCGCCGCAGGCTGAATCTCCCGCCGCTCCCCACCACCACCATCGGGTCGTTCCCCCAGACGCCGGAGGTGCGTGCCCTGCGGAACGATCTCAGGAAGGGGACCATTACCGAAGAGGAGTACGATGAACGGCTGAAAAAAATGATCCGGGACGTTATCGCACTCCAGGAGGAGATCGGCATCGACGTGCTGGTGCACGGCGAGTTCGAGCGGAGCGACATGGTGGAGTATTTCGGCGAACACCTCTCCGGCTTCCTCTTCACCGAAAACGGCTGGGTGCAGTCCTACGGAACCAGGGGGGTGAAGCCGCCGATCATCTTCGGCGACGTATCGAGGCCCGGGCCCATCACCGTCCCCTGGATCTCCTACGCCCAGTCCCTGACGGCAAAGCCGGTGAAGGGGATGCTCACCGGGCCGGTGACGATCCTCAACTGGTCCTTCCCCCGGGAGGACCTGCCGCTCCGGGACATCGCGCTCCAGATCGCCCTGGCGATACGGGACGAGGTGGCGGACCTGGAGAGGGCGGGCATCGGCATCATACAGGTGGACGAGGCGGCGCTCCGGGAGAAACTCCCCATGCGGCGGGCCCACTGGCGCCGCGACTACCTGGACTGGGCGATCAGGGCATTCCGGCTGGCCAGCTCCCCGGTGACGGACGAAACGCAGATCCAGACCCACATGTGCTACAGCGAGTTCTCGGACATCATGGAGGAGATAAAGGAGATGGACGCGGACGTGCTCCTCATCGAGGCGGCGAAGTCGGATTTCTCGGTCCTCGATTCGCTCCGGGAACACCGCTACGACAAGGACGTGGGCCCCGGCGTCTACGATATCCATTCGCCGCGGGTACCCGGGAGGGAGGAGATCGAGGGGATGATCCGCATCATGAAGGAGAAGTTCGATCCCGCGTCGCTCTGGGTGAATCCCGACTGCGGCCTGAAGACGCGGGGTTTCCAGGAGACGGTGCCGAGCCTGCGGCACATGG
>JAFGJK010000081.1 GCA_016929135.1 Spirochaetota bacterium
GATCTACTGGCAGAGGCGCGACCTCAAATGGCACAGGTACGAGCCCGATCCCGAGGTGGACACCCTCGAGGAGTTCCTCGATATCGTGGACGCCGACGATTACGCCAGTTTCTGGGGGTGAGTGGTGCGGAGACTGGTGCGGGATGTGCCGGATGACGATTTGGCAGTGGTGGGCCGCCCTGAACCGGCTCGCGATTTATTTCTGGGAGGGAGAGCCTTTGTGATCAATGCCATGTGCGCGAAGATTTCGACGCCCTCGTTTGAAGACATGCGATATAATGACTGGCATCCAATGATGTAACTGGTGCGTTCATAATGCATCAAATTCCAATACAAGCCTCGTCCCCTTGCCACGTTCGATTCTGATATTCCCGCCAAGCTGTTTCACCAGCGCATTCACGAGATGCATGCCAAAACCTGTGGAGGTTTCGATGTCAATCGATTCGGGCATTCCGACTCCGTTGTCCTCGATAATGAAAGCCGCTCGATTACCCGTCAGCGAGGCGGAGACGATTATCATGCCGTCGTCCCTGCCGACGAAGGCGTGCTTCAGCGCGTTTATAAGAAGCTCGTTCAGGATCATCCCCAGCGGAAACGCCCTGTCCACGTCGAGCGTGAAGGCACCGATATGGGTTTCCACTGTCAACAGGTTCTTGTTGGAATAGCTTGTGATGATATCGTCCACAAGAGACGGGAGATAATCTCCGATTGCTATCTTTTCTAAATTGGTGGATCGATAAACTTTATCATACAGCACCATCATGCTCCGCACACGGCTCTTCGCGTCCCGCAAGGCTACTACGGCGGAAGTGTTCTTTATCAGGTCCGCTTGAAGGTCTAAAAGGGTTGAGATGTTGTACATGTTGTTCTTGATGCGGTGGTGCACCTCACGAAGGAGAAGTTCCTTTTCCGAAAGGAGCTGCAGGATTTTATCCTCGGCGAGCTTGCGCTCGGTGATGTCGGTGGCGAAACCATAGTAGTAGAGGAGGCGGTCCTGCTCATCCCTTATCATGTGCACTAACAGCTCCGCCGGTACGCGCGTACCATCCTTCCGTATATACTCCTTCTCGTAACGAACGGGCAGACCCGTGCGTTGCAGCCGCTCAAGCTCCAGCCGCTCCAACTCCAGCCATTCAGGCGAGGTGATATCCCGAATCCAGTCGAGGGCCGACAACTCTTCTTTTGTATAACCCATCATGCGGGGGAAGGCCTCGTTGCATCTTCCAAGCCGGCCGTCGGGATAGAAGATGCTGAAGGCCTGCGAGGAATGGTCCAGCAGGTCCGCCATCAGCGTGATTTGCCGCTGGCTCTCGTCGAGTGCCTCCTCCAGCAGTTTCCGTTCGTCAATATCGATCACCACTACGCGATAGACACGCAGACCTTCAGCATCGTGCGCCGTAACGGCCTGTACCTGCACCCAGAATGTGGTGCCGTCATTTCGCGTCATCCTCAATTCGTACACCTGCAGCGTGCCGGTTTCCATTAGCTCTTTGCGGTGCCGATAATAAATATCCTGGTCCTCCTTGTGTATGAACCGTGATACAGGCTGTTTGATCAATTCGCCGCGGGCCATGCCCAGCAGCGTCGCTGCGGTGAGATTGATCTCTGTTATTAGACCATTTTCGTTGAGGGAGAGGTAGCCCACCGGGGCCAGATCGTAAAGGTCAAAATATCGCGCCCGAGACGCTTCCAGTTCTCCCTGCGCCCGGCGCAGCTCATCGTTCTGCATCTCCAGCTCGATCTGGTGGACTCTCAGTTCGTAAAGAATCTGCTGTAACTCCCCGGGATTGCTACTTTCCTGCTTGTCCGGCGCCAAGGATGATTTTTTACGGTACGATTCCTCGGCCCGTTTCCGTAAATCGTTCTCCCTGCTGTGGCTTCTCTCTTTTTTTTTCATAAAGCCCCTGCGCCCGATTTTTCTGATACCGCCGGCTTTTCTGTGGTGGTGATGGCATAGGGTTCTCCGGCCTCATCGATCAGCACCGTGGTTGTTATCCATACCTCCATGATCCGCCCGTTCCTGGCGATCCGTTTCGTGCGATACGGTTCAATAAACTCGGATCGACCCAGCCGCCGTACAGTTCCCAATGTTTCTTCGAGTAACTCTTTAGGTATCAGGTTGTGAACATTCATCGCCAGGGCCTCGGCCTCGCTCCAGCCGTACATTCGTTCCGCCTCCGGGTTCCAGGCGAGGATACAGCCGTCGAAATTCTGGACTATTATGGCATCACTCGCGTCGCGCACCACCATGGCAAGGCGGCGAATTGTCTCGACCTCCATGAATATTTCCCGTGCCTTCTTTATCTCCGTAATATCTATAAAGGTGATCACGGCCCCCTCGATGACGTTATCGAGCGTTCGATAGGGAAGGATGCGCAGCATATACCACGAACCGGCCACGGTCTGTACTTCGATCTCTATCGGTATGAGGCTGTCCAGCACCGCCTTTACGTCCTCCACAAGGCGGTCATAGCCCACGATGTTGGCAACGAGATGGCCCAGTGGCCGTCCCAGGTCGGTCTTAATCAGATTGATGATAGAGGAAACGGAGGGGGTAAAGCGCTGAATGCGCAGTTGATGGTCCACGAACACGGTGCCCACCCCGGTGCCGGCCAGCAGGTTGTTCATGTCGTTGTTGGACCGGGACAGATCGATCACTTTCTGCTGCAGTTCGGCGTTCACCGTGGCCAGCTCTTCGTTGACCGATTGCAGTTCCTCTTTCGAGGTTTCAAGCTCCTCGTTGGTGGACTGCAGTTCCTCGTTTACGGACTGGAGCTCCTCGTTGGTCGATTTAAGCTCCTCGTTTGAGGTTTCCATTTCCTCAAGGGTTGTCTGGAGATATTCCTCCTTTGTCCGAAGCTCCCGTTCCAGCGCCGCTATCCGGGCATCGCACTCCGTCGCCTCCCCGCCCTCCGTTATCGGAGGCAATGGAGGGGCGGGGTCGGCCGACGGCGCATCCTCAAAAATGACCATGTAGAGTTCGGCGTTGACTCCCGCTTCCGGGTCCATTGGCATGGGCCGCACGGTCAGATTGACGGTGATAGAATTACCGTTCGTTTGCACCCGCAAATTCTTATTACACACTGGCTCCTTGAGGGCCGTCACTTTGTGAAGGGCGGAAGTTAATTCGCGCCGCAATCCTTCCCGGGCCATGCGGACGACATTCATATCGGCATCGCCCGGCGCGGGCTCCAGGTAATTGCCGGTGCGGCCATATATGAATACAATATCACCCCGGCCGTTGACGACCACCGCTGCAGGGGCATATTGGCAAAGCAGTTCCCGTTCTGCCAGCTCGCGGACAGGGACCTTCGCTTCATTCCGGTTTTTCCCATACTGCCGCGGTACTGCACCCTCATCCGTCAGTGGAGGAAGAATTGTCCCCGGGGTTGTGCGTATCGCGTCTCTTGCGCCCTCTTTGCATTGGTACATTTTCCACTTGCGGTCAATCGGGTAAAAGAGATCGATAAACTCGCCCACGGTCTCGGAATTTCCGAGGAAAAGAACACCTTCTGGATTTAACGCGTAATGGAACAGTGGAATGAGCTTCTTCTGCAGTTCGCCGCTCATGTATATCAGGAGATTACGGCAGCTGATCAGATCGATCTTTGAAAACGGCGGGTCCTTCGTTATGTCCTGTTCGGAAAAAACAATCATATCACGGATGTTTTTCTGTATACGGTATGTTCCGCTCTCCTGATCCATGGCGAAAAAACGCGTCAGCCGTTCCGAGGATATGTCGGCAGCGATGCTTGCGGGGTAAACGCCGGCGCGGGCGATCTCGATCGCCCGGCTGTCGATGTCGGTGGCGAAAACCTGCACGGGGAGATTCCGTTTCATCGACTCCAGATACTCCTGGATAAGGATGGCGATGGAATAGGCTTCCTCGCCGGTGGAACAGCCGGCTGTCCATATGCGCACCGCCGTTCCCCCCGGTTTTCCTGCGAAAAGTCGCGGGATGATATGTTCATATAAAATGGCGAATGCCTCCTGGTCGCGAAAAAAACTGGTGACGCCGATCAGCATATCACGAAAAAGGGCATCAACCTCTTCCGTGTTTTTCCGCAAATGGCCGATATATTCGCTGATCATATCAATCTGATTGACGGCCATGCGCCGTTCGACGCGACGCATGATGGTGTTCTGTTTATACAGGGATAAATCGTGACCTGTCTGGGCGCGAAGCAGGATCATAATTTTTTTGAGCGCGTTTTCTTCACTGCGAGGAGGAATTGATATCGTATGGGATGTTTTTCCAAAGGCATGTGCGGCGTATTCGATGAGCTGGTCCGGCATCTCGGCCGGGGGCAGCACAAAGTCCACGAGTCCCGTGGCGATGGCGCTTCTCGGCATGCCGTCGTACTCGGTGGACTCGGTGTTCTGAACCATGACCATCCCCCCCTCGCCCTTGATCGCCCGCACTCCCAGGGTGCCGTCGCTTCCGGTGCCGGACAACACGATGCAGATGGCCCGCTCACGCTGGTCCTGCGCCAATGACCGGAAAAAAAAGTCAATGGGAAGTCGCATCCCCCGCGGCGTCGCAGGCTCCAGCAGCTGCAGTCTACCGTTCAGGAAGGCCATGTCCCTGTTGGGCGGGATAATATAGGTACAGTTGATCAGGACATCCATACCGTCCTCGACCTCGTACACCTGCATGCGTGTATATCGCTTCACCAGGTCGGTGAGGATGCTCTTGTGGTCGGGGGCCAGGTGCTGCACCAGCACAAAGGACATGCCGGGATCCCTGTCCGCGGGCATGCCGGAAAAAAAGGCCTCAAACGCAGACAAGCCCCCGGCGGACGCGCCGATTCCGACGATGGGGAAGTTTTTCTCTGGTGCAATTATCGTGTCCGTTTCCGGAGGGGCTGCTGTGTCTATTGAATTGACGTCTTTTGCGCGCGGGTGCTTCTCTTTGGCGGATTGTATCTTCCCTTTACCCGGGGGTTTGTTTTTTTTCGCCATATCATGCCCTTGTTGATGTGATATTCAGATATACTATGGATATACATGAAAAATAACAAGTATTATTCATTGGATCAGGTATCTTGAAAATATGGTTGACTCGATGAAGCGGTGCATGACCAGGATCGCCTGTACTGTTCCCCCGTTATCTGGACAGTTCATGCCGCTAAACGTCTCCTGAATTCTTCAGGAGTAAGATAGTTCAACGCCGAATGAGGCCGTTGAGTATGATACTTATCGATCCATCTTGAGACAGCCTCAAACGCCTCGTCGGCATTTCGAAATCGATTCAACCAGATGCATTCCTCCTTGATCGTCCTGAAAAATCGCTCGATCATGCCATTCTGCTCCGGCGTATACGGAGTAATGTACTCCTGATGGATCCTGTATCGATTTGCCACATTCGTAAACACCTTCGATCCGAAGACAAGCCCGTTATCGGATCGCAGTTGAAGCTCCTGAGCCCCCGGTTTGATGTTTCTCATCCTGAGTGCGTCTTCCAGCGCCGCTGCAGCGATCTTTGCCACCCCTGACCGGGAAAGCCTCCACCCCACAATCGTACGATCGCAACAGTCGATCAGTGCGGTCAGATGGCACCATCCGTCTTGGCCGCAGAATAAATGCGTAGCATCGATCGCCCACCTCGTATCCGGTGTGGCAACACGAGATACCCATCCTTTCGCCCTGGGGCGGTGTCCCTTGGGCTTCCTCTGCACCTGCCAGCTGTTTCGCTTGATAATCCTGTGGATTTTCTTGCGATTCGCCGGTATTCCATGGCCATTTCGCACCACCGCGGTGATGAGCCGCAACCCGTAGGTGGGATTCTCATCGATTATTCCACGTATGCAGGACTCCAACTCCCGGTCCACCGGAGATTCCTTCCGGGGCCGGTTACGATAATACAAGCTCGACCTCGGAACGTCAAACCAGCGGCACAACCGGGATATCGACACCCGCTTCCCCTCTTCCTGCATTTCGCCCCGCACGCTCAGGAGTTCGTCTCTTCCTGGTCGCGCAGGGCCTGCAACTTTTTTCTGGCATCAAGCTCCAATACCAGCTCGCCGATCTTCGAACGCATCTCCTTGATCTGATGCTCGTACTCGTTTCGCTGCTCCTTGCTGTTCGTTTTAAGGCCCTGTGTGCCGGCAAAAATGAATGTCGATATCCACTCCTCTACCTCCGACTGCCTCAGATCGTTCTGGCGGCAGGCGTCCACCATGGAGACCTCTCCCTTAATGATTTGCAGCGCAAGCTCCGCTTTCCGCTGCGCGGTCCATCGTTGTGTTTTCTGTTCCATAATTCGTTCCCCTTATCATTGTTCTTATTACCTGTCCAGTTCTTTTGGGGAACAGTATACCATTGCCATGTGGCATACTGGGAATTGATGCCCACATACGATCACGTCCTTCCCATAGCACGCGGCGGCAAGGACATGGATGAAAACATCGTCACCACCTCCATGCTCATGAATTCGATAAAGTCGAATTTCTTATTGGAGGAAATAGGATTCAAAGTTCATGACAGGGGGAGCATTACAGAGTGGGATGGAATGATCGGCTGGTATAAAGAGTATGTTGATAAAAACAATATAATATTAGATGATAATTACGTGAAGCAATGGCATAACGCGTTGTTGCGGTATGAAAAGGAATTCGGGAAACCATA
>JAFGJK010000082.1 GCA_016929135.1 Spirochaetota bacterium
CCCCTGCGCCGCCGTCATCGCCGCGCTCACCTATATCGTCGCGGGATTTGTATTGTAGCATCCCGGCCGCAGCGGCGGCAGGGACAGAAATTCAATTGACAGAATCAGGGCATGGGCGTGTGATTTCATCGTGTGTCCACCGATCACGTTCGAGGCATTGATGAAGATACACTGCGAAGGCAACGGCCCGCGGCGCGGCATCGAGGTCCCCCGATGAGACCCGATCCCGGCTCCATCACGCCCCTGCAGGCCCACCGGTACGACAAGGAGCGTTTCCTCTCCCTCAAGGGGGACAGGGCGGTGTACGCCGTCTTCTCCACCATCGGGGAGCGGGAGGCCGACCTGGTGAACCGGAAGATCGCGCTCCTCAGCGGGGAGCTGGACGGCTGCCTGGACGGCATATTCCTGTCGCACCGGCGGCGGAACCCCCGCCACGGCGACCTCACCGAGAGCCGGGCCCTGGAGGCCTGGAACGGCACGGTGATCCTGCCGGCCCACGACACGAAGGTGCCGGACATGGGGGACGAGCGCGGCAAGGGGGCGGACATGCGCCGTGCACTCTACCGAATCAACCGACACCACCGCCGGGGGAAATCCGAGGACAGGATCGTGATCGTCTTCCTGGACGCCGACGTGGTGACGGAGTATTTCGGCACCCATTTCGTGCTGGGCCTGGCGGGACCGGTGCTGGAGGGGTACGACTTCGCCAAGGCCGGGTTCCACCGGGCCATGGGGCGCGTGAAGAAGTTCGTGGCGCAGCCCCTCTTCTCCGCCATCAGCCATCCGAAACTGGATCTGCTGCGGGAGCTCTCCTACCCCCTCTCGGGGGAGGCGGCGGGCACCCTGGCATTCTTCAACGGCGTCAACTTCTGGCAGATGTACGGCGTTGAGACCGGCATCGACGTCGATTCCTGCATGGGGGGCTGCCGCATCGCCGACGTGAACCTGGGCCACTACGACCACCAGCATCACGACGACCCGGCGATCCAGGCCATGGCCTTCGGCGTGATCCGCACCTATCTCACCAGGCTCATGGAACACGGGATACTGGAGCTCAAGGACGGCGCACGGATCTCCGACCTCTTTGCGGCCACCTCGATAGACCGGCACGGATCCAGGGAACGGATCGAGGTCCCCCTCGACGAGATACGGTACCGGCCCCTCAGGTCGGTGCTGGAAACGGAAGGTAAGGAGGAGGGTGATGAAGACCTTGATGGAACTGGCGGGTAACAGGGCGCACCAGCGGACCATCCGGATATCCACCTACCAGGTGGACGATTCGCACGTACTCGGCGAGGGCGAGCTCATCGACGACCGCCTGAACGACTACTACCTGCTCTCCGGCGAGCGGCGCGAGGCCGGCGTCATCCACCACATGCGGGTGCTTCTCCTGGTCAACACGAAGAGCATGGCCATCGAGGACTGCGAGCTGGAGATGAAATCGGTCCCCCGGGAGATATGCCGCGAGGCGGCCGAATCACTGCAGAGGATCAAGGGGCTCGTCATCGCCAGGGGCTTCACCATGAAGGTCCGCTCGCTCATGGGCGGGGCGCTGGGCTGCACACACGTCATGACGCTGGTGATCGAGATGGCGCCGGCCCTCATCCAGGGATACTGGACCGCGAAATCGAGGAAGCCGGTGAACCTGGCAGATCCGGATGAGAAGAAGACCCTCAGGCTCTTCCGGGACACCCTGGTGAACACCTGCCACGTGTGGCGCGAAAACGGACCCACCCTGGAAAAGCTGAAACGGGAGCTGGAATCAATTGACTAGCCGGTTGCTCTCTCCCGCGCTGGGCGGCGTCGAGGGGAAGAGGGGCACGATGGACGCGATGGCCTCCCGCACGCCGTCGCCGGTGCGCGCGGTGATACCGGGAAGCACCTCCCTCAGGAAGCGCTCCAGCGCTGCCGGCGGCACCTCGGCCGCCCCCCCCGCCAGGACGCGGATCTTGTCGTTCCTCGTCGCCGTCAGAACCTCACGCGTATAGTGCAGATCCTCGTGGAGCTTCTCGCCGGGCCTGAGGCCGGTGTAGACGATCCTGATGTCCCGGTCCGGGACGAGGCCGTAGAACTCGATGAGCCGCCGGGCGATGTCGTCGATGCGGTGCTGCTTCCCCATCTCCAGGATAAAGACCTCCCCGCCGGCGGCGTAGGCCGCCGCGTTCAGTACCAGCAACGACGCCTCGGGTATCGTCATGAAGAAGCGCGTCACCTCCGGATGCGTCACCGTGACCGGCCCCCCCTTCTCGATCTGCTCCCGGAAGAGCGGCAGCACCGAGCCCCGGCTGTCGATGACGTTGCCGAAGCGGACCGAGGCGCAGTTGAGGCCCCGGCTCCGGTGGTAATGGTCGCAGAGTATCTCGGCGATCCGCTTCGTGGCCCCCATGACGTTCGCCGGATGCACCGCCTTGTCGGTGGAGACCAGGATGAACCTGCCGACGCCGTACCGGGCGGCAAGCTCCAGCACGTTCCAGGTCCCCCCGACGTTGTTCTTCACCGCCTCGGCCTCGTTGTACTCCATGAGGGGGACGTGCTTATGGGCCGCGGCGTGAAAGACGATGTCGGGCCTGAACTCCGCGACGATCCCCTCCAGCAGGTCGAGGTCCCGCACGTCGGCGATCCTGTAGGAGACCTGCGGCCGGCGCTCCATGAGCTCCAGGAATTCCCTGAGCGACTTGATGAGGCAGTAGATCGAGTGCTCGCCCCTCCCGACGGCGACGAGCCTCCCGATACCGAACTTCAGGAGCTGGCGGCACAGCTCGGAGCCGATGCTCCCGCCGGCCCCGGTGACCAGCACCGTTCTGCCGCTGAAGGCCTCCTTGATGGAATCCATGTCCACGGTGATCTCGTCACGCTCGAAGAGCTCGCCGAAGGGGAGCTTTTTCAGCGAGGGGGATATGGGCACCGCGTCGAAGAACCTTTCGGCCGAGGGAATGATGTGGATCGATACGTGCGGGTGTTCATCCAGGATCCCGGAGACGATCGTCCGTACCGACCGGTGCCCCGCCGAGGGGATCGCCACGATCACCTGGCCGACGGCGTGCTCGCCGATGGCCGCGGTGATGCTCGCAGTGGTGCCCAGGACCGGTTTCCCGTCCACCGCGGTGCCGGCCTTCGCCGGGTCGTCGTCGATGAAGCCCGCGATGCGGTGGGCCCTGCCGATCCTGGAATAATCGGAGAGAAGCGCCCTGCCGGCCTCGCCGGCCCCCACGATCAGAATGTTCGGCCTGGATGTCACCTCATCGTCTGGAGCGTGCGATAATGTCGATACAGCTCTGTATCACGTACGCAGTCTCATTATCGGTCATGGAGGGGTAAATCGGAAGCGAAATACTGCGGCCGAAGGCCAGTTCCGTGCCGGGATAGTCCTCCGGGCCGGCCGCCATTCCCCGGTAGGCGGTGAAGCGGTACAGGGGGATGTAGTGGACGCTGGTACCGATGCCCCGCTCCGAGAGCTCCTCGATGAAGCGGTCGCGGGATATGGAGAGCGCCTCCGTGTTCAGCCGCAGGGGATAGAGGTGCCATGAGGAGACCCTGTCCTCCGGAATGCGGTAGGGATCCAGCTCATCGATGTCCCGGAATGCCGCGTCGTATTGTTCGGCAATCCGGGCCCTCATCTCGCGCATCGCCTCAAGCTTTGAAAGCTGGGCCAGGCAGAGGGCCGAGGCGATGTCCGTGGGATTGTACTTGTATCCCGGCTCTATGATGTCGTACCGCCAGCTCCCCCCCTCAAGATAGCGCTTCCAGGCGTCGCGGCTGATGCCATGGAGCCGGAGTAGCCGGATCCGCTCGCCCCACACGGCGTTGTCGGTGGCCGCCATCCCCCCCTCTCCGGCGGAGATGGTCTTGGTCACGTAGAAGCTGAAGCAGGTGATGTCGCCGATCCCCCCCACGATCCTTCCCCGGTACCAGGCCGGCAGGGCGTGCGCGGCGTCGTCCAGGACGTGGATGCCCCGTCCGCGGGCGATCTCCATGATCGGCTCCATATCGCAGGGGACGCCGCCGTAGTGGACCGGGACGATCACCCTGGTCTTTTCCGTGATCCGCCGCTCCAGGTCCGCGAGGTCCAGCAGGTGCGTCGCCGGGTCCACGTCCGCGAAAACCGGCACCGCCCCGAGGTAGCAGGAGGCCTCGGCCGCCGAGGCGAAGTTCAACGCCGGCATGATCACCTCGTCCTCCGGCCCCACCCCCATGGCGATGAGCCCCAAGTGGATCGCCGCGGTGCAGGAATTGACCGCCACCGCCTCGCGGACACCAAGGTAGTCCCGCATGCGCGACTCGAACTCCACGGTGCGGTACCCCATGGTGGTCCACCCGCTCCTCAGGGTGTCGGTCACCGCGGCTATCTCGTCGTCGGTGATGTAGGGTTTGTGGAAGGGAATCTTCATGGGATACTGATCGGCAGAAAAGGGTATCAAAAAAATAAATTTACTGGCGCATGATATAATTACATATGAATACATGCAATAGTTGAAATGGCAGCGTGGAGGGTTCTGCCATTACCGAAATGTATCCGCCATGGTTCAGAAAATGAAGGCGTGCAATATGATTTATAAATCTCATCATTCTCGGCAGGATCTTGCCGTGCGCGTGTGTATCGCCACATCCATCTCAAAGCTGTATGGTTACAGCAAGGCTCCTCCTCGCAGGCCGTGAGCGCAAGCAATTTTCATCCCCACTTACCCCATACGATCATTTCCACGAATAACTACTCATTCGGGACATACAATGTATAGCCTTTATAGGAGAAATCCTCCCTTATCAGTCCCGCCCCTTTTAAATCAAAAAAATCAGGCATGGTCAGTATGATAAAATCAAATTTATATTTATTGAATAACAGGTCATAGGTTTGCCGAGGTGTTTTTGTCCCAACAATATCTTTAGCCAGGGAATAATTATAGTGGTCCGCCACTCGAATGTGGAAATCAGCCAGATACAGGGCGGGTGAATAATGCATGAGAGCTTTGGAATCAGGACCGAATTTTGCCGATGCATAGTTAAAAAAACGCTTCAGGTCGTTCCATTTATATATATTGGAACCTGAGTATTCATGAGTAAAGGCCTCCCTGACAGGATACGGTCTCGCAATAAACGCGTCTATCATGCCGCCGAACCCCCTGATCCTTCCGTCAATCTGAACGGAAAAATTCATCACGCAGATACAGACGATTAGTATCGCCAGCAGAGTCTTCAATATTCTTGAATCGTCCAGGTATTCAAACACTCCTGCCATTGTATAGCCGATTACCAGGGCACCCACCGGCATTATTGAATTAAAATAACGCATCTGGGGCTGGATCGTATAGAATAGGACGAAGCCCAGGATGAACAGGACGAAAATAAATATGAATTTGCTGTTTTTCTTTATGAACAGGAAAATCGGGGACAGGTATCCGAATATAAAATAGAAAAAACCAAAGGCATACGGACCGGCAAAAAGATAATAGTATCTGTTATTTCCGTGAAAGGTAATGTCATACAACGCTGAAAATGAAACAATCGGCGATGCCCCCACCCCGAAGGAATTGCTGTTTCGCATCATGTACTCTGATTTGAAAATGTTATTGAAGAAGGGGAAGAAAGGATTGTTTGATGTAACGTAACTTATGATGAGAAATGGCGACAGCAAGAGCAGGAACATGAAGAAGCCCACGAATGGAGAAGCGAGTAATCCCCCCTCGTGCTCCTTGCGGTTTTTTTGCCATACCAGCACGCACAGGCATATACCGATTGGAACGACCAGAAACGCCGCCTGCATCCTGTTGAAATATGCGAAGGCAAAGAGTGCGAACAATGCTATAACATTTCTGCGATTAATATTCTTAAAGCAGTACAATGACGAGACCAACAGCACAGTTGATGAAAAGAAACCGAAAACGTCCAAATAGAATGAAGCGATGTCCCACAATAAAAATGGAGTGAATATAAACGCGATTACCGTTAAGAAAGATGTCCTCTCCCCGAATTCATGATATGCGTATCGTTCCAGCATTATGAAGCTTATAAAGTACGTGAAATACACGAATAGACGCAGGGCGAATTCGTTTCCTATCAAATAGAGGGAAGTATATATACCGAATGGAACAACCGCATGGTGCATCCCCGGAGGATAATGTGGTGAAAAATCAAAATAGTGGTGCATGGCAACGAATTTCGGCATGTAGAAATATGTCACCAACTCGTCAAAAAGATAGAACGGCACAAGGGGATATACCACATTTACGATCATGAAGAGGAGGATAAGCATCATCCCCCTGCTTATTTGCCATGACCCGTTCAGCAGTTTAATCCTTGCCGCCGCATTCAGTATTGATTGCCTGAAGACGATGATTTGCATGGAATAAAAAACAATATAGACCCACTGGTAATTGATCCTGAAATGCATTGCAGCCCAGATTATTATACCATTCACCGTCAGACCGACGAACAGGGCAATTACTGATTTTTCTACAATTCTTTCTGCGGTATCAATTCCGGGGATCGCCTTCTTCAATAGGTACATGCCGAAAGCGAAAGAGGCGGCGAACAGGAACGCCAATGTCAATAATGCGTAGA
Organism: Spirochaetota bacterium; assembly: GCA_016929135.1. GTDB lineage: Bacteria > Spirochaetota > UBA4802 > UBA4802 > UBA5550 > JAFGJK01. The sequence goes on from JAFGJK010000082.1 coordinate 6,556, forward strand.
GTTTGCCGCACACAATGATGACAAGTGGGATCACGATCATTATTACATATTCATTTTTTTTATTCATCCTATTTGAAATATTATACATTAAAAGAACAACCGCAATAACCACAAGGTATAACAATGACGACAGATTAATTATATCAGAAAAAGAAGTGTTGCCGAGCATGTGAGTGAACGAATAGGTGAAAAGAAAAACGACGATCCCTGATAGCAAGAGTGCCACGATACGATTGTAGTTGCCACCCAACTTTCTTTCCAAGAAACCCCTGTATCCACCGGTGATCGACGCCGGCAGCATGAGTGACAGTAGAAGGATCATTGTCGCCAGTGCCAGGACAATCATGAGGGGAAAAATCGCGCTATACAACCTGCAAAGTGATGGGAACATGGGAATTCTGTCATATAAATTATACCGGATGGAAAAATCAGAGATCTCTCCATGAAAAATCCTCTCCTGGTCATATCCTCTGCCGACGATTATATCATTGATCTGATATCCAAAATCATCATTGGGTATACCGTCCAGAATCTTCCTCCCGTCTAGAAACGCTGTCAGATTGTTGTCCCTGTCAATTTTCATCTCGATGGCATAGAGACGTCCGGGCATGATGGACGCGATATTATACACACCCGTTCCGAACAGCGTTTTACCCCCCACTATCAACATGAGAAGACCGTGTCGTGTAAATTCCATTCTTATTCCTTTATTCTCCGGCGCCGTTTGGAAGATATTGTCATGATCGGAGAACATTCTGACCTTCATCTTGAATCTGATATCAATATCCTTAATGCTCGATGAGCTCGTTTCTGAATAGCGGGGAAACTGTATGCCGCCATGCCGCCCCGGTACGTCTTTGTAATTGATGTCATCGTGGATGACTGATTTGGCATGGCGAACACCAGTAAGGCCATTGCCGATGATCAGTAATGCAGATAATACGATCACTGCAAAGTATAAACCAGAAAGAAAAATCATGCATATTCTTTTCATTTTACATTTCCATTAATGCTAATGTATCTGTTATTTCGAAACCCTCTTATATGCGGTTATCAGAGAGCCCCTCTCTACAGGGACATATTCCCTCTCGATACTTTTATATATCCTTTTCATTAAATCAAGCCGTTGTATTCTCCAGTAAGACTCCTTTGTTAACATGACATAAGGTGAATATGCCGAGTTGATCAAGTCAGGATTATAGGATCTATGGATATCGGTATCGATAAATACGTAATCCGGCCTTCCCTTCCTGATGGCATCAATTGACAGATCAATCTCTTTTCTGGTCAACAGGAACCACGAGATCTCAATAAAGGGCATGGCGTTGTACCTTCTCGATAGAAGCGGCAGGATATTATCATATTTAGAGATCATGTATATCTTGTTGGTAGCGGAATACCGGTGTATTACATCCACTGCATCGGAGAAATATTCCGGGTTCATTGTTGATTGAAATCTGGCACTATCAAAGTTCCAGTTGTATGTCTTGTGTTCCGTGAACACCCTTTCGTATTCCGCCTTTGAATGGTAATAATATAACACCGAAGGGATATAGACTACGATGGAAATGCAGAGCAGAAGGAACACGGCCATATTCTCATGACGCATGCTCCTGAGATTGTTTTCAATAACGAGTTTTGCAAAAACTGATAAGGTCAGTATGAATATTGGAGCAAAATTAAGAAAATGATATATCGTACCGCCCCACATGAAATAGAACAATATCGCCTGTGAATAGAACAATAAAAAAAGGGAAAGAAACAGTTTCGTGTTCTGGAACCGATAACTATACAGAAAAAAGAAGTAGAGCATCCCGAAAAGCGTAACGAATGAAAAAATGACGCTTGCCTGCACCCTGAATCCGGAGACCCCCATGAGATAGTACCTCAATACGGGATCGTGACCGAACCTGCCCCAAATGACAAGATAAACTGACAATGCCAGGGCCAGAACACTGACGATCAATTCGATGGCTATTTTTTTATTAATCTTCCGAGTAACGAAGGCCCGGATGCTGTATGCGGCTATCAGTGAAATGCTCCCGAAGAAACCGATCTGGGCATTCGCCATGACACCGAACACCGCCACCAAAAGGGCCAGATAATAGTATATCACCCTCTCGCGCTCTAGATATAGATAGAAGAGAGCGACAAGGAATACATCAAAGAAATGCCTGATCTGATTAAGCCCTGGTCCCAGAAAAATGAACTGGTATCCTATATAATTCAATACAGTAACAGAAGCGATAAATACAGCAGATACATATTCAAGCCTTTTGAATATAATAAAAAGGACAAAAAGGAATAACGCATAGTAGATATAGTAAACTGAATACAACGCCTTGAAATAACTCTGGATGCTGACCCCCCCCGTAGCCTCCAGGATCGTCTTGAGGAAAAAGGTCACGAACCAGCCATACTGCATATAAATAGTATTGATATCTTTTCCCAGCGAATACTCGTTGACCGGGCCTAACACGAAATTGTGATGATGTATGACCCATCGACCGAGAATCTGCCATTTAATCTCAAAATAATTCTCATCAAGAAACTCCAGCTCTTCCCTTGAATAGTCCTTCCTGCCAACGGCCTTGAGCCTTTTTAGCAGGTCTTCTCTTTCGGCATTCTCATTGACGTAGCCGGCTGTTCGATCTCTATCCCGTATATCGTATTTTGAGGTATTCAGTAAATTTCGACTGTTAATATACCTGGTATTATCAACTTCCCGATCATGCAGGTATGTCTGCTCGGGTATATCAAAATACTCATTGATCATTCTGGGGGTTTCGAATATAAAGGGGTAGATAATAAATATGAACTGTACTATTGATAGCAGCAATAGAAGCGTTATCCACCATTTTTGTCGGTGTATTCTTAGGTCAGTCTCAAATAGGGATAGACACATGTCTACAATACGGGGGAAGGAAAAGGGGAGCGAAGCGATGAGAGCCCAGATGAAGAGCCAGGCAAGAATAACCCAAAAAAGATTCGTGGAAAAGACGAGGAATACAAGGTTGGCAGCAAGCATAGAGCCATAGAAAAACGTCCTGATTGGACCGGCGGTAACATATATGTAAAATTTACTCTTATAATCGTCGTCCAGCTGATAAATGATAATATAGACAAAAATGAATACGATAAAAAGGGCCATCAATGAAAGGGCATACTGTATAATCTCTGCTGGCTTATGGGGATTATAGAAAAAACCGAGCAACCATTCGTTAAAAAGGGCGGTACTATCGGGAATAAACCTTTTCTCTATCCATGATGTCACTGATACCACTATTCCCATCAAACCGACAGTGCTGACGAGAAAATGAAGAATGACCAGGATGCCGCCCGACGTGAGGACCCTTTTATCAGTATCTGAACCCATGGATTTACTTCGGTTTTTCAACCATTATCTCCAGCAGTAAATACCCGGGAATTGGAAGCATGAGAATATTCCTGATAAAATTCAGAATCCTATGCCTGACAAAAAAATTATTGGTGTCACGGATCCTTATGAACTTTATTAAAACTCTCCTTATAAGAAATTCAAGTATCGATAATTTCAACTGAGAAGTTTTTGTCTCCAGAATGATGAATCCTGCGTTTTTCAGTACGTTCTCCAGCTCTTCCGCCGATTCGTACTCCCTCTCGTGGGTCGGATCCAAGGCCCATTTCCCGTGCCTGGTCCTGTAATAAAACCAGCCGTACCATCTCTTGATCAGCGAAGCGACATAGGCCCTCCCACCCGGCTTGAGCTGCCTGAATATCTCTCCCGCCAGAATTGAATCATCCGGCACGTGCTCGATTACCTGCGTGCAAATGATAAAATCAACAGATCCGTCTTGTACCTCCCTTACATCATTCACATCGGCGCAATACGCTTCGATGTTATCTATATGCTTCAGCCTCTCTATTCTTTCATTCGACAGATCGACGCCGATGGCCCTGGCGTTATCAAGATAACCCTTCTGAAAAAGGGCAATTAAAAACGCCCCGTCCCCGCATCCGAGGTCGACAACTGTACTTTTTTTTCCCGCAGCAGGAAGGTGCTCTGACAAGAGATCGGGAACTTCATCGCTGTAAAAATGCAGAAAGGTCTTCGAGTATTCCAGAAAATCCATCGTAAGCTACTATATCCTCCTCCGTATCTGATGCCGCTTGGCGACGGTGATAAGCCAGTCATACAGCGTACCCGGGATGATCCTGAGCATGTTCCAGATTATCTTCGATTGCCAGGGGAAAGTATAATGACGCATTCTATGCCTGATGGCATAATCGATCGACCTCGCTGCTTCATCAGCCGAGATGAGACCCGGCATGTGAAACTTAATGTCCGACGTCATATCCGTATCCACGAATCCGACATACACCGTGGTAACCGGTATGCCGAAAGGCTTCAGCCTCAACCTCAGGCTTTCGGTCCACAGATTGACAGCGGCCTTGGAGGCAGAGTAGAGACCGGAATTCTGCGTGCCCCTGAACGAAGCGATACTCGATATCACGACCAGATGCCCCTTTCCTGTACTTTTAAATGTTTTCAAAAAGGGAGCGAAGGTATTGATAACGCCGGAAAAATTCGTCCTCATGATTTTTTCCGATATGCTGCTGTCACTGTAATCCTCATCCTCCTCTATCCGTATGCCCGCATTGGCAATAACGACATCAACACCGTTCGTTTTGTCGATGAAATCCTCGGCGATCCGTCTCATCGCCCCTGCATCACCGACATCGGCCGTGTAGGCGTATACATCAGTACCGCCTTCTCTCAGCAGATTTCCGATCTCTTCAATCTTATCCTTCTGACGCGACATCAGGCCAAGCCTGGCCCCTTTTCGTGCGTATAATTCCGCAAGGGCTCTCCCTATACCTGATGACGCTCCTGTGATTAAAATACTGTTCATACTTTATACCAAATTCCGCTGGATCCAGCGTATTTTAAACTGATAATTTGAATTGACCTGTCATACTCGGTCAATTCTCGTATATTGATCCGCCATGCGTTTTATCCCAACTCTTTTTTCAGTTTTAAATACGAATCTCTTATTCAAAGTGAAAGAGAGATAACCAAGGGGGAGAATCAACACTGCACCGCCGACATACTCGTTTATCTGGTAGCTACATAGAATAATCAACCCTAAAACATTCAACAGATACCTGACGGCATAGACTCCAAAGTATTTAAAGATCAGAAGATTATTATGACTCTGAAAAACGATCAAGCCGGTGGTTTTAAAGCTGAACAGTATCCCCAGCACGGTGCTTATAAAGGCGGCCAGGGAATAATGCAATCCGATGAAGATAATGAAAGCATAAATCGAGTACCCGAAAAGAGTATTAAAACCTCCTACGATAAGAAACCTAATAAATGGGTTATAGATACACCATTTTACAAAATCAATTATATTTCTTTTCAAAATTGACTCTTTCTTTCTCGATAACCAACGGCCGCTTTAAAACCTGTGTATATATGGAACCGATATACTCAGCAATAAGACCAATACTCACCAGCTGTATTGAGGCGAGAAACAGTATCCCGATTAATACCGGTGCCATACCGACTGTCAGGGCATCCCATAATACCAATTTTCTTATAAGAAAGACCAACGCGATCAAAAAGGTAATTATCGACGTGATTATCCCGAATATGGTCATCATCCTTAACGGAATCTTCGAATGGTTGGTTATCCCAAGCATCGCCATGTCATAAAGCGTATATATGTTGTTCTTTGTGAATCCCCGTTTCCTGCTGGGCTGTATGAACTCAACCGTGGCCTTTTCGAATCCGATATCGCATATGAGTCCTCTGAAATAGGGATACGGGTCATCGATCCTTTTCAGTATATCGATGATAGTTTTATCATAGAGCCCGAAACCGGTAAAATTCTTAATGAGCTCGATCTCCGACAGGCTGTTAACGATAAAATAATAGAGTTTCCTTATAATAAAAAAGATCCTGGACTCCTCGCTTTTTGTCTTTTTCCCTATTACTATCTTATAACCCTCTTCCCATTTTTTCAAAAAATCGCGGATGAGCTCAGGGGGGTCCTGAAAATCCGCAGCGGTGAGTATTACGGCGTCACCCGACATCTGCAGAAGTCCGTAAAAAGGCGATCGGATATGCCCGAAATTTCTGGAATTCACGATTATTTTCAGGTTTCGGTCTTTTTTCGCGACCTTTTTTAAAATCGCGACAGTGTTATCCGTTGAAGAGTTATCAATGAAAATATGCTCATATCTGTAGTTCTTTAATCCGTCGAAGACCTTTTTTACCGCACCGTAAAAATCCTCAACATTTTCCTCTTCATTGAAACAGGCTGTAACGATACTGATCTTTTTTTTCATCTCATCTCTCAGCTGTTTGTATTCCCAAGACTTCTCATTGATTTGATCATTCCCAAAGCCTCCCTGGCCTCGCTCTCCGCCAGGTCATTCACCTTTATCATACTGTTTATGCTTTCCGGCATGACCAGGGGCAATCCCTCGCCGATTCTTTTCTTGTCCTTTTTCATCGATTCGACAATCCTGTCCTCGTCGATGCTGACCCTGTTGGGATCGACGTAAAGCACGGGAAGCAACACCTCGTGCAGTATTCGATTCTCTGTTTCCGCGGCAAGGACCCCACGGTTCCGCGCAACGTAATTTGCCAGTATCATTCCAAGGACCACCGCCTGCCCGTGGGGAACGGCGAAATCCGTAGATGACTCGATCGCGTGACCGAAACAATGCCCGTAATTCAGTATGTTTCTTCTTCCGGAATCGAACTCGTCATCCTCTATGTAACCCTCTTTGATCGAAAGGGCCGCATGGATTGCCCTGTTCAACGCCAATGCATCCCTGTCCCGAAGACCCTTCAGGTCCTCGATAAAACTCTTCACCCGCCCCTCTCCCCCGATTATATGCAGCTTGGCTATTTCGCCGATCCCGCTGAAATAATCGAGGTCGCCCAGCGAGTCGAGGAAATGGGGAACGATATATACCTCATGGGGGGGATAAAACGTACCGATGAGGTTTTTGTAGTTTTTATAATTCAGGGAAGTCTTCGCGCCTATGCAGCTGTCGGCCTGCGCCAGCAACGTGGTGGGAATATATATCCATTTTATACCCCGATAGAGCGTCGATGCGACATAGCCGGTTATATCCTGCGTGATCCCTCCACCGATTGAGACCAGTATCAGGTTCTTCTTCGGCGATTTCACCATGATCCTGTCATAGAGCTCTTCCACCGATACGAGGGACTTCCTTTCCTCGGCGATCGGCAGGATGAGACGCTCCCTGTCCGTCAGGCGTGCAAGGCACTCGCTCCCGTGCAATTTCCATACATTTTCGTCGACGACAAACACGGTATTGGGCATCGAGGCGAGCCCCGACAAAAACCCGGTGGTCTCGTAAAAATAGACTGTGTAGTCCCGTATCCTGGACCTGATACGCAGCGTATCTACAGGCATGTGTAGCCGCCGTCCACCGTGATGACCTGACCCGTGATGTATGTGTTGGCGTCCGAGCAGAGGAAAAAGACCACCTCAGCGATCTCTTCCGGTTCCGCGAGACGGTTGATGGGGATCTTCGCCTTGAGCGCGCTGATCTCATCCTCGGTGTTATTGTTACTGGTCATCTCGGTGTTCACGAAGCCGGGCGCCACCGAGTTGATCAATATATTATTCACCGCGTGTTCCACCGCCACTGTCCTGGTGATCGCGTTGAGTCCCGACTTGCTCGTGGCATACACCACCCTGCCAGGCTTGGACACGACGCTCCACACCGAGCTTATATTGACGATCCTGCCGTAATTCCTCCGGATCATCATCGGAAGAATCCCCCGGATCAGCTTCATCGGCGCAATCATGTTGATCTGGAGGGTCGCGTCAATAGCATCGTCGGTGATGTCCTTGCACAGGTTGATCGGGTTGATGCCGGCGTTGTTGACCAGCACGTCAACGGGCTCCTTCAGGGAGGAGAGGTACCCGGCTATGGATTCGTCGGAGAGGAGGTCCATGTCCTTTATCTCGGGAGCAAGCACATCGTACCCCCGCTGCTGGAAGGTGCGCGCGATGACAAAGCCGATCCCCTGCGATGCGCCGGTAACTAACGCCCTGCGGTTCATTATTCGAACATCCCCCCGGCTTCCTGGATGAGCTTGTCGTAGCGCTTCTGTAGCATGTCGATCCTGTGACGGTCCTCCTCGAATATCATTCCATAAAAATCACGCTTGTTCTTCAGCCACATGAGTTCAAACCCCACCGCTTTCAGGATTCCTTTATCGGCATTATCATTCAAGGCTTGTGGGCATTGGAAAATGACCTTTCGCGTCTCATACCTGTCCAGAATCCCGGCGGGCAGCTGTTTAAATAAAGGGAGCGAAGCTGCGGAAACGCCTCCACCGATGACACACTCAAGGGAACGCGTTTTGGCCTTCGCGAGAAGGTCCTTTGCGATATCGAGAATCCTATCATCGTTTATATCCTCCCTCGTCAGTCCCATCGATCTGGTCATGTCTACCCGTCCCAGCACAATCCCCTTCAGCTGCTCGATCTCCTCAATTTCCAGCATGGAGCCGAAGTTTTGGTATCCCTGCAGGGTTTCCACGTTGATCAGCAAATCCACCTCTCCCCATTCATCCTTGGGGTATGCCATCCGTGCAGCCTGGAGGTATTTCTTCAGGGCATAGGCGGACTCGATCATCGGAGCCACGATCCTGTTTACCCCGATGGAGCGGGAATCGTACATGTCCTTCAGCGCTTCGCATCCACCGATCTTTATCGTTAAATCGAGCCCCGCCTTTGTCACCACCTCTTTAAGCCTCAAGGCCTCCTCCAGCCTGGTGCCCTCAGCCTCGAATTCGGCCTTCACACCGATGACGTGATGGTTCTCTCTCAGATCTTTAAGAGCATCAACCATCCTTTTTTCCAGTGAATTCATCCTTCTGCTCCCTTTGTTGGTTTTATATTGCTGTTTTAAACTTGAAAATTCGAATATCATACGCCGGGAAGAAAAATCGTGACATATTCGAATTCAGTAATATCCTCTCCTATAGGATCGGTCGCTTCCGGTTATTCCGGCATAGAGGACACGGGAACCTCCTTTCTCGTCGTAAAATGACAGTTTTAAAGTATCACTATTCATTTTCAATTAATAATTTCGGATTTATGATGTTATCCTTGAACTCCTCCCTGGATAGAAAAGGCGACATATCCTCGAGCGGCTTCGATATAAGCCTGCCGTCCGGAAGACGCTCCGATGCGAGCTTCGGCATGAATACATACTCGCTATCCAGCCTCACATCGCATATCACCGCTTCGGGACTGGAGAGGATACCGTAGATTTTCTCCTTCATATTCGCGACGCCGTCGATCACCTCGGAGCGGATACCGTATGCCGCCGCTATCTTGATTATATTGGGAAAGCTTACCCCGCTTGCCGGATCGCACGCCACCCTTCTCCCCTCGAAATAGGTGTCCTGGGTCTGCTTGATTGAGACGTACCCTCCATTGTTCAGATAAAACAGCTTGATCGGTAGATTGTAATGGTGCACAGTCTGCAGCTCCTGTATGTTCATCTGCAGACTCCCGTCGCCAGCAAGGCAGACTACGGTCTTTTTCATGTTGGCGACGCAGGCACCGATGGCGGCGGGAAGGTCGTATCCCATGGAAGCGCAGCCGGAGTTCCAGAATATCCGCTGCCCCTCCTTCACGCTCCCCGCCTGGAATTCGGCAACGCAGGCGGTTCCGTTTCCAGCAACAAGTACTGTATTAGAGTCTAACAGTTCATTCATAATTTCAATAAAAAAATAGGGATTGATGCCGTTTTTCCCGTCCCTCTGCTCCGGGAGAACACCCGGGTACCGCTCCCTCCTCTCCTGGCACCACCGGAGCCAGTCCTCATAGGGGGGAAAGGCATCTTTACCGGCCAGCTCATTGAGCCGCGCCAGGAACTCCCCGGCGTCTGCATGAACCGCCATGTCCGGCCTCAGGGTCGGCTTCTTCAGCTCGGCCTCGTCGATATCCACGACAACCTTTTTCGATCCGCGCCCGTACATGTCCCAGTTGTAGCTGACCTGGCGAATATTGTTCCTCGATCCGACGCTGAGGATAAGGTCTGCATTCTGCAGCGCGAAGTTCCCCGCCCTTGTGCCGATAGTGCCTATCCTCCCGATGAAAAGGGGATGGTCCGTGGAAATCAGGTCGAAGCCGTTGAAGGTGGTCACCACCGGGATCCCGAGCCGCTCCACGAACCGCAGGAAGGCATCCCTGGCACCGGCGATCCGAATTCCGTGCCCGGCGACGAATACCGGCCTGGCGGAGCCCTTCAGCAGCGCCGCCGTTTTACCGGCGGCGCGGAGCACCTCGCCGCCGCCGTAGTCCCGCCTGTCCTCTCGCTCGTCGTAGGCCTCCAGGTCAGCCTCGTCAACCATCGCCCCCTGCACGTTCAGCGGGACGTCGAGCCACACCGGACCCGGCCTTCCGTGCGTTGCGATGTAGATCGCCTTTTCCAGTAGCCGCCGTATGCTCCGGGGCTCCAGGACTATCGCCGCGTACTTCGTCACCGGCCGCACAATGTCCACGATGTTAATCTCCTGGTCGCCGACCTGCCGCAGGCCGAGCCCCCGGCACGACTCGATGGTGGTCTCGAACTTCACCTGCCCGGAGAGATAGAGTACCGGGACGGAATCGAGCCACTGCCCGATGACCCCGGTGAGGCTGTTCGTCCCGCCGGGACCCGTTGTCACGCACACGATGCCCAGCCTGCCGGAGGTCCTGGCATAGCCCTCGGCCCCGATGGCACAGGCCTGCTCGTGGTGGTTGCAGATATACTCTATGTCACTGCACTTGCCGATAGAGTCGTTGAGGTGCATGGCACCGCCGCCGGAGACCATGAAGATATGCCTCACTCCGAACTGGGTCAGCCTCTGGAATAGATAATCAGTAACCTTGATCATGCATGATCCCTTTTATAGAAACGTGTGAAGTATACAGCATCATTATCCAGAATAATCATCATTTTGTTGGAAAATGTCAATGAAAATATCAATACAATTGCACGGTCACTTGTCCACCAGCAGAGATTCCCGATCAATCCTATCCCGTTGTTCGAAATACCATCCATACAATGCCTCGATGCTTTTCCGCAGCGGGGTGAATGAGAGGCCCGTCACCTCTCCCCTCAGCCGGGAATTATCGCCGCTGTATTCCACTCCCATACCCGGCCGGGCGATCATCAACGGCATATCCTTACCCGATATATCGAGCACCAACTCGGCCAGGGATTTCAATTCCACCGATGTATCCGGCGTAACATTGTAGCAGGAATGACCGAAATCGTTCTCTATGAAATGGCCCAGCACCGGCACCAGATCGCCTATGGAAATGTAATCGAAACGCCTGTTCTGGTGCATCGTCAGGGGAAGGTCGAGGATCGCTTTGCAGATCATGTTGGAGATGAACCTAATTGAGTAATCCTCGTACCGACCGAATATCCCGAATATCCTGAGGTCCACGATGTTCTCAGACCGTTCAATATACTTGTTTATGACGTACTTTGACAGCCCGCCCTCATCGGAAGGCACATGGGCGTCGAAGTAACCCTCCATCATCCTCGGACGGTAATGGCGCTGGTCATATACCAGCCCTGAACCGAGCACGATCATCTTCTTGAACAGGTGTGAATTCCGGACGATATTAAAGAACATCCTCGTGTTGAACTCCAGCTGCCTTGAGGGGTCCTTGGCGTTCCTGTGGCCCGGCCGCACCGCACCGTGGAGCACCACGTCAACCGAATGGCGCTCCAGATAGCCGCGCACCGCATCCTCGTCGAGGAGCTCTAGCTCCGAATGGCTCGGCGCCAGAATCGAGTGCTTCCCGGCAAGGGGTGATTCCAGAATGTTCCTGCCGATGAAGCCGCTTCCGCCGGTCAGGAAGATCTTCATGCCTTCACACACTCCTTCAGTATTTCACTGCACCTATGGTATGGTGATGTCCGCCGCTGGCGGTTCCGGCGCTTCGCCATCAGCACCACCCCAGCAGCCCTCTGGCAAATTTCCTCAGCGACATATACATCGCGAAGACTGACCGCGGCACCAGCGAGTAGGCGATCACCTTCGCCAGCACCGCTCTGTCCATTGCAAGACGTATATAGTTCCTGTATTCGAACAGGGACCCCAGCGATACGGACCCCCGCAGACGGAAATCGATTAATGAGACGCTCGAAAACAGCGCGCTCTTCCTGCTGTGCGCCCGGATACATGAAAGCCTTGACTTTAGCGTGTAGGTGTAGGGAAGGGAGAGCACGCACTCCACCCAATTCTGAAGAAATATCTCGAAGGGCCTGTGTCGCCATACGCTGGGCGAGTCTGTCGCTGAATAGAATGCATTGTTATTATCAAAGTAAACGTTACACTGTTTTTTCGATGCGAGGTATTCGAACAGTAAACCGACCTGAAGGAAGAATGCCTTGAAATACCTCTCAATGTACCTCCTGTTTATCATCCTCCGGTTGTATATCGTACTCGAGACGAGCGTTGTGTGCCAGCCGAGCTCCATCAGAAGCTCGTTCTTGTCCGTATAAAACCGCGATTCAATGCCGCGGACCCTATCGGAATTGTTAACGATCAAGGCGTCAAGATCGTTATTCTCCAGAACCTGAAATATGGAGGTGAATGATTCGTCATAGAGAGTAAACTTATCGCTCAGAAGCCAGACGTACCGGGTGCGGGGGAGCGAAAGTGCCTTGAAGTAATTCAGGTCCAGGATATTGGTCCTGTTGCTGCTGTAATGAATGAAGGGGTATTTCCTGCGTAATTCCTCCACCACCTGCCCGGTGCTATCCGAGGAATGGTTGTCCGAGATATAGACGGGAACATTGAAGCGGGACAGCACCGGGATCATACTCGACAGCGACCGTTCCAGGACCGCCGCCCTGTTGTAGGTCGGCATCGCTATGGCAAGCAACGTATTTTCTCTTTTCATCGGTCTTACACTCCGTGCCATAGTATTCGTTTATCCCTGAATATCTTCGCGCACCAAGGCAACCCCCAGATATAGCTGGAGAGAAAGCCGAGGAACAGATACTCCGCGGGGAGGTACCTGGCGCAAAGAAAGGTGGTGGCCGCGATGTAGATGCCGCTCACCACCGAGGGGATCACGTAGGGCTCCTCCTTGTGCGCCCTGAGGTACACCGCAAGTCCGTTAATGATGATCTGGAGGAACCAGGCCGAAGCCAGCATCGCCATGGGGATGAGATTGAGGAATCGCCCCACGATGCGGTCGAAGTGCGGGATCCTGCCGTAGAGGCACAGTACCAGCAGGGTCACCGAGGCAACCCCGGCCAGATAGGTGGCGACGGAGTAGATGATGGAGGACCGCGCCTTCGTATCAAGGTCGTGCCACTGCTTTTTCGCCACCGATATGTTAAATTTCGGAACGTTGGAGATGACCCAGGTGTTGGATATATTGTGGAGCGCCGACCACATGGCGATGGAGATCCCCACCCTCCCCGCCTCCACCGCGCCGTGGTACTGAAACATCAGGGGTGTGTAGATCTGAAATATCAGGTAACCGCTGGACCAGCTGATAGCGTATCTCCAGAGGAGCCGCAGGAAATCGCCCGCCCAGGCTGTCCTTGTTGTCTGGTGCACCCGTAGCAGCTGCATCAGCATGCCGCCGAACTTGAGGCCGATGACCGTTATCAGGACGGCGGCGCCGGCGATCGATGAAAAGGCCAGGGCATAGAGCCCCCTCCCACCCAGGAGCATTGAGAGCATAACTACGGTGGCCATAATGGAGTTATAGAGCATGATCCGCTGTGACGCTGCCACGAGGGAGCATCCCTGGATGAACGAGAGGATAACGTAGGCGAAGAAGCTTATCGCCGAACCCATCAGAAACAGGATCCACGGCAGCATCCACTCCACGCCATCGTTCTTGTCCGAGAAGAGCAGGTAGCCCACCGCGAATATGATCGGAAACACCAGCACGACCACGGTGGCGGTCCACTTGAGCACGAACATCAGCAGCGATGATAGGCGCTGCAGGTACGCCTCGTCCCCCTCCAGTCGGTATTTATCCCTGAAATGCAGGTGGGCGAACTCGTGGGCGGAAAACATCATTACAATGTTGGTGAAACCGAGATCGGCGAACACGGTCAGGGCCGAGAGGCTGATGAAGGTGAACCAGTACCCCTGGACCTCCGAGGTGATGTACAGGGGGATGAGCAGGAGTGTCAGGGGGCCGGAGATGACCCGCCACATCTGGTTTATGCCGGTATAGAAGACATCCCTGGTGATGAGATTCCTCAGCGTGTTTAAGAATCGCTTATCTGAAGCGACTGTGGTCATGAATGCAACTCCCCGGTTCTCTTCAAAGGACGATTCGCATAATATTTATCATTTTTCAATACCAACTGGCCGCAACCTGTCCCGAGATCATCGAGACAAATTCTGGCGGGCTCTTCATATCTCGCCGGTTCTGTCGTATTCATCGATCTGTGCGTTGCATATGCCGGGGATATCCCCACTCTCCCTGTACACCAGGGCCCATTCCACAACCCTTTCCAGCGCCTGGACGATGTTCCACCGCGGGCGCCAGCCAAGCTTCATCCTCGCCTTGGAGCAATCGAGCTTCAGGTAGTTCGCCTCATGGGGATGCGCCCCCACGTCGATAGCATACGACGCGCCCGCGCCCCATCGATCGCAGAGCCATTTGACTATCCATTCAACCGGTTTCGCGTCGCTGTCGTCAGGCCCGAAGTTCCACCCCTCGGCGAAATCACTACCATCGGTGTAGAGCCGCTGTGCCAGCAGCATGTAGCCGCTCAGCGATTCCAGGACATGCTGCCATGGCCGCACCGCGTAGGGACTCCGTATCCTGATCTCCTCCCCCTTCAACAGTGCGTTCACGCAGTCGGGGATCAGCCTGTCCTGCGCCCAGTCGCCGCCGCCGATCACGTTGCCCGCACGCGCCGAGGCCAAGGCCACGCCGTGGCTCCCGTATGTCGCGGGATTGAAGAAGGAGTTCCGGTACGATGCGGTGACGAGCTCCGCGCAGGACTTGCTGTTGGAATAGGGATCGAAGCCGTTCAGGGCGTCGTTCTCCCTGTAGCCCCAGCACCATTCCCTGTTCTCGTAGCACTTGTCGGTGGTGACGTTCACCACGGCCCTGGCCTTCCTGTACCTCCGCACCGACTCCAGGAGATGGACGATGCCCATGACGTTTATGTCATAGGTCTCAACCGGATTCCTGTAGGAGTCCCTGACTATCGGCTGCGCGGCGAGATGGAACACGAGCTCCGGCCTCGCCTCCCTGAGCGCCGCATCGAGCGAGTCGAAGTCACGCACATCGCCGATCACGGAGC
>JAFGJK010000083.1 GCA_016929135.1 Spirochaetota bacterium
CACGGAGGCGCGAGAAGGGCGCTGCCTCGGCCTCGCCCGCTTAATAGCCGCTTCAAGTTAGCGCGGCCGCGGGCTTCGGCACAGCGCCTTTGGCACCGTCGGGTACACCGGTGACATTGTCCGCCTTTACTTTGGAATACCTATAATATTGAATAGCCTTATTTATAATTTGAAGTATATGTATTGACATATGGCATGTCGTATGTATATATTTGAGTATGGAGTTCGAATGGGACGAATCCAAGAATCTTGAAAATATCAACAAGCATGGCATTTCATTTATATCGCCCAGGGAGCCTTTTTTTTAATCCTCTAAGGGTTATCGCTATTGATGGAAACCATTCAACGAATCATGAAAAACGGTATTTCTGCTTCGGTAAAGTTGATGATTCGATTGTAACGGTTCGATTTATGTTACGTAATAATAGAATAAGAATAATCGGGGCAGGCTACTGGCGGGAAGGGAGAAAGAAATATGAAGAAACGAATAAATTATAGAACTGCTCCTCGTACTATCTCCGATGCCATTGATTCATCCGAAATCATTGATGATTTCCTGCCTGCACCTGAGAAATTATTGAAAAAAGAGGAAAATGTTAAAATTACTATCCTCTTGAGTAAGAGCAGCATCAAGTTCTTTAAAGAAAAAGCTAAAAAAATCGGTATACCTTACCAAACCATGATCAAAACAGTTCTTGATAAATATACGAATCATTATCGGAATAAATAAATCGCAGGGTTACAGCGCCCAACTCGGCGTACGCGTGTATACGGGGTGATGAAAAAAGGGGGGAGCGCCCTGGCGCTCCCCCCTTCCGAGATGATCAATTGTACGCTGCTGAAAAGTCCCCTACGCCGCCTTGGCCGATGCCGAGACCGACTCCGACACGGTTTTCGACGTGTCGATATCCCCCGCCGAGACGACCGCGTAGAGATGATACTCCGCCCCCTGTTCCAGTCCCTGCACGGTGAAGCATCCCGACCCGTTGCCCCGATGAAAGGTGAGCTCGCCGCCGTTCCCCTTCCGCTGTGCGAAGACCGTGAGCTCCCTCCCCTCCGGAAGGGCCTCGAAGGTGCAGGCGATCTCGCCGGCCTGTGCGCCTGCGGCCGCTGAGAAGCCGCGAACCGCCGCCTCGCCCGTTCCACGGGACAGGGTGATCGCCTCAAAACCCTTCATCCGGCCGAAGTTCGACGCGATGAAGGAGTTGTAGCCGGTCATGTTCATGCCCCTGACCGCATGCTCCCAGCTCTCCTTCATCACCGCCGCGAGTCCCTTCCAGGACCTGGTGAGCGCCGCGAAGGCGGCCCTCACGGCCCTCTGGCTCTCGGTATTGGCGTCCTTCACCTGGCCGTTGTGGCAGCGAACGTAGTTCAGCCCCTTCCAGCGGGAGTAGACGTTGGTGCCCTTTTTGTTGCGTACGTCGGTGATCATCTCGTTCAGCTTGATAACCGCCATAGAACAACCTCCTTTAATAAGATGGAAGCGTCAACGCGGGCGCTTCGATAATAGAAACTGACGGGGCGGTGATATAATAAAAAATTTTTTGAAAAAAATATATATTTTGAAAAAATTTAGGCAATCGATTGATGCGCGGAAATTTATTTCGACCTAGAGCGTGGTATTAACCTGGTAAGGAGGGGGTGCCTGGGGGAATACCGGCATGTGCGGGGGGGGCGCGTACTTTTTTTTCATTGTTTCGGGGTGCCGATCGTTATGAAAAGGGGGGAGTTGTACATCGAGGCGGGGGAGCAGTCCCATCCTCCGCTCGAAATCCTTCCCCCCCGTCTCGTGAACCTCTCCGCGTGTTCATATAGGGAACGCGCATAAACCTATGTTAATGAAATAACCTCCCCGGGGCATCATATTGAACACATACCGGTTTCCGGGATTTCATTACGTTCACATGGGAGTAATAATCAATGGACCATATGATACTGTTTTTCAAAGGGTATGCAGGCATTTTTGTGATCGGGATTGCATGCTTTCTACTGATTTCAATTATCGCGTCATGCCGGGGCGGCGCAGAGGAGTCCAATCAGAGAGATGTGCGTGATTTCAACGCCCTCTCCCTGGAAACGGTCGGACGGCTTACGATCGTTCAGGGTGACAGGGAATACCTGACCATCGACGCGCCCCCCGAGATGGTCCGCAGAATAACAACAGAGGTTCGCGGCAGTACCCTGCACATAGGGTACCGGGGCATATTCACCGGGAGGAACGCCGTCCCCGTCTTCATGCTCGGAATGAAGGATGTGAAACAAATCAACGCGGCAAGCGCAGGAAATATCGAGGCGGGACTGATAAGGGCCGATGACCTGATCGTCCGGTCCTCCTCGTCCGGCAGCATTGTCATGAAAGACCTCGTGTCACGCACCGTGAAAATCCTGATCGAATCTTCCGGGAGTGTCGCGATCGGGAGCTGTGAAGTGAAAAAAGTCGAGGCCGACCTGGAAAGCTCGGGCTGCCTGGATATTGCCGGAAGAGCGGATCGTGTCATTCTGGATTCATCATCTTCGGGCACGGTGAGAGGGGAGAAATTTCACACAACGGCGGCATCGGTCAACCTGACATCGTCGGGCTCCGCGGTCATGCGGGTTGCAGATTCCCTCGACGTGAGACTTTCCGGCCAAGGCAATTTTTCCTATTTCGGAAATCCCGTACTGGGGATGAAATCGGTTTCGGGCCAGGGAACCATTATAAAGCTCGATGCTGAATAATGCCTTTTATGACAATCCGGATCCCGGGGAAACAGTCATCTGCACGCCCCGTTGCATCACGAAAAGGCCCGGGGCGGCCTGAACTGCCGGCATCGCCCCCGGTATGATTATCCCTGCATCAGCCCTCCCGGGGGACCCTGAGCTCCACGTCCCCCAGCGGATAGGTGGCGCAGGGGTGAACGAAGCCGTAGTCCCGGTCCGCCGCCCGCCGGCCGTCGGAGTCGGGCACCACGAAGACATCTCCCCGCACCAGGAGCGAGCGGCAGAAGCCGCATTCCCCGGAGCGGCACCGCGAGGGCGCCTCGATGCCGGCCCGCTCCATGGCCACCAGGAGCGTCTCGCCGGTGTTCGCCGGGATCTCCCGCCGCAGCGGCCCCATCTGCACGGTGAGCCGGCAGGGTTTCCCCTCCGCCCCCTGCGGGTAGCCCGGGATCGCGGCGACGTCGGCAGATTCGCCGCAGGCCTCCTTCCTGATGCGGCGGTGCGGCACCCGGAGGCCCTGGAGCTCCCCCTCCAGAAAGCGGTACATCGCCGGGGGGCCGCAGACGAAGATCGACTTCCCCGTGACGCCGCCGGCGAGCCGCGTGATGGCCGCGGCGGAGAGGAAGCCGGTCTCGCCGCTCCAGGAGGCGTCCGGGTCGCTGCAGATGTAGCGGACCGCGATGCGCCCCGAGGAATCGCGTTCAAGCCTGGCCAGCTCGTCACGGTAGATGATCTCCGCGGGGCTGGTGATCCCGTAGAGGAGGGTGAAGCGGGTGACAAAGTCCCGCTCCAGGAGGTCCCGCATCATGGAGCGGAAGGGGGTGATGCCGCAGCCGCCGGCCAGGGCGATGATCTCGCGGGAGTCCCGTATCGTGTCGATGTAGAAGAATCCCTCGGGCCCCGAGGCCTTCACCGTGGTCCCCTGCTTCCAGTTCTCCCAGATGTGGGTCGTGAGAAAGCCCGGCTCCTTCCTGCGTATCGTGATCTCGTAGAAATTTTCCCTCAGGGCGTCCGAGGGGGACGAGGCGATGGAGTAGGGGCGGGAGACTGAGGAGTCGCCCACCCTGGCCTTCACGCTGAGGTACTGCCCCGCCCTGAAGTAGGCCGGGGCTTTCGTCGGCGAGCCCGGCTCCGGCTCCAGCCGGAAGGTCCTGGTGCTGGGCGTCTCGTCCCGCACCGCGGTCACCCGGAGGTACTGGACCTGCGGGTGCAGCGATTCCGCCAGGAGGTTCACCCTTCCCGGCGCCGCCGGCACCGCCGGTGCCGAGGCGAGGATCTTCTTCCGTCTCGGCAGAAGCCGCAGGAAGGCGATCATGTCGCGGATGTTACCCTTTACCCTGAATTTCATCGTTCCGCCTCCATTTCCCTGAGTGTGAGGTTCGCCGTCATCTGCCCCGACATGAGGGCGCTGCTGTAGCCCAGGGCCCTGAAGGAGAAGCCCCCGGCGAAGTAGAGCCCGTCGATGTACTTCTCGTCCTGGATCGAGGCGATGCGGGGGATGATCGAGTCCCACGACTCCGGCTCGTAGCCGTAGATGATGCCGTCGTAGGTGCCGGTGTAGCGTGCGTAGGTCCCCGGGGCCGCCACCTCGATCTCCTCGATGTGGCTCCTCAGGTCGATCCTCGTCGCCTTCTCGAACTGGTCGATCATGGCGTCCGCCATTTTTGTCTTGGCGGCGAAGTACTCCTCCGGCTTTACGTCCCCCCACGCCTCGGGCCGCATCAGCCCGGTGAGGGTGACGATGCAGGTCCCCGGGGGGGAGCAGTCGGGCACCGCCCTGTTCAGGCAGACCGTGGCCTGGATGATCGGCGCCTCGGGCCTTGAGAAGGACTCGTAGAGCCTCTCGGTGTCCAGGTACGGTGAGACCACGTAGCCGTAGGTGGCGAGCCCCAGCTCGTCGGCGGTGGCGTCGAGCCCCAGGTAGACCACGAAGACGCTGACCCCGTATTTCCGGGCGTTGATGTTCCGCAGCGCGGCCTTGGGGACCTCCTCCTTCGGGTAGACCAGGCTGCTGTAGGCGAGCGTGGGGGATGCGTTGCAGATCACGTGGCGCGTCTCGATCTCCTCGCCGTACTCAGTGACGACGCCGGTGACGCGCCCCCCGCTCACCAGGATCCGGTCGACCCTGGTGTTGTACTCGGTCTCGCCCCCCAGCTCCCTGATCCTGGCGTCCAGGGCGGTCATGAGCTCGTGGGAGCGGTGGCGGGGGATGTAGCCCCCCATGGTGAGGTACTTGTACATGAAGCCGGCCCAGAGGGTGAAGTTGAGGCGGCTCACCGGCGGCCCGATGTTGAGCCAGTAGGTGTACAGGAGCTTCAGTGCCTTCTCCGGGATGCCGAACCGGTCGGTCACCTCCTTCACCGAGTAGGCGGCGGTCTTCAGGAAGTTTGCGTATTTCGTGCGGAGCACCCTCTTGTCCGGGTTCCCCTTGGTCTCCCCCAGGTAGATGAGCGCCTCCAGCACCTCCCGGCAGAGCTCGAGGTACCGGGTCATGGGCCCCCGGCTCCCCGGAACCTCCCGCTCCATGGCGGCGATGAATTCCTCGACGCCCAGGGGCATCACCGTGTCGATGCCGTCCTCGGTGATGAGGAACCGGTAGGCGTCGGGCACGGCAACCATGCCGATGTCGACCCCCAGCTCGTCCACCAGGAAGTTCCGCACCGAACCGGCCTGCTCGGCCGGGCCGTAGTCGCAGAGGATGTGCAGCGCCGTCTCGAACTCGAATCGTCCCCTGACGAAGCTGCTTCCGAATCCCCCGGGGAGATTGTGCCGCTCCAGGAGCAGCACCCTCGTCCCCTTCGCCGCCAGCTGGGCGGCGGCCGCCAGTCCCCCGTTGCCGCCCCCCACCACCACGGCGTCGTAGCGCCGTTTTGTGTTCACGGTAGTATTGTCCATAATGCCCCCTCTCGTCCGGTGAAATGTTCTGCAAGTGCCATGATCCCTCCCCCTTGAGGGAGGAGGGCAGGGTGGGGGTGAATCGACTGCCGATCTTTTCAGGAGTAGCGAATCACCCTCACCAAACACACGCTCCCAGGATGTGAGTGACGCCAACGCGCGACAGGACGTCGCAACAGCGTTGGCCTCCCATCAAGGGAGGGGTATAGAGATACTGTAACTGTCCTCGTGCGGCCCTCACACCATGAACCGGCCCGGGAGCGAGGGGAGCTGCCGCAGGAGAGACTTCAGCTGCATTCTCCGGTGCGCCGGGAAGCCGATGATGGGCGTGAGCAGAAGGAAGATCACCCCCACCGGCACGAGCAGCGCCAGCGTCACCGCCATGATGACTATGTATGACAGAAATCCCGCGAGGCTTCTCAACAGCATGGTATAATTCCTCCCTCTATAGTTTTTCGTTTTCCACGATCTTGTTGTAGGCGATCATGCCGGAGGCGGTGGTGGTGGGCACGCCGCCGCCGGGGTGCGTTCCGGAGCCGCACAGATAGAGCCCGTCGATGCTCTTCGACTTCGCCGAGGGGCGCAGCACCGCCTGGTGCGTCGCGTCCTGGTGAAAGCAGTAGAGCGCCCCCTCCGGGAGCCGCAGCGTCCGCTCGTAGTCCAGGGGCGACGAGGCGATGACCTGCGTCACCTGGTCCTTCAGCCCCGGCACCAGATCACGGGATACGTAGTCCAGGTATTCCTCGACGAACTGGTTCTTGAAGCTGTCCCAGTCGTTCCCCTTGAGCCGGTAGAAGCTCTCTGGTATGACGTTCAGCACGTGATGCCCCTTGGGGGCCAGGCTGTCGTCGGAATGGGATGTCCAGCAGATGAGGCCGTAGTTCTTCTCCGCCGGGAGCATCACGCCGGTCTCCACGTGCTTGGTCCAGAAGTCGTTCACCTCCTTCATGGAGACGGCGGTGTAGCTGTGGTGCGCGTCCAGCTTCGGCCTGCTGTTGAGGCCCACGTAGATCATGCAGAGGCTCTTCCCCAGCTCCAGGCTCCGCACGCCCATGCGGGTGAGCCAGGGGATGTGCTCCTCGCCGATCATCTTCTGGTAGAGCATCTTCGGGTTCACGTCGGAGACGACGATCTTCGAGCTGATCTCCCGGCCGTTTTCGAGGCGCACGCCGCAGGCCCTGTTCTTGCGGATGAGCACCTTGTCCACCGGCGAATCCATCTGTATCTCCAGCCCCTTCTTTGTGCCGCACCTGAGCAGCGCCTCGGGGATCCGTATCATCCCGCCCCGGGGATACCAGATGCCGGCGTGCTCGGTGTAGGGGATCATGGAGAAGGGGCCCGGCGTGAGCGCCGGCGGCATCCCCATGTAGAGCGACTGGTAGGCCATGGTGTCCAGCACCTTCTCGCTCTTGAAGTACTTTTCGAACATGTCCTGATAGGTCACCAGGAAGGTGGGGAGGAACTTCTTGAGCCCCGGGTTCTTCTTCATCATCTTCCGCATGTCCCCCATCGTGTCCGCGGCGTCGAAGAAGAGGGCGTCGATGAGCACCGTCATCATCTCGTTGTAGTATGCGCAGAAGTCCTTCCACCGCCGGCCGTCCTCGGCCGAGAGGGAGCTGATCACCTCGCCGGTGGCCTCCAGGGACTTCTCGATGGTGATCCGCTCGCCGTTCCGGTACATCACCGAGAAGAGCGGGTCGCAGGGTATCAGGTCCACCTCCTTCTGGAAGGTGGTCCCCATGGTCCTGAAGACCTTCTCGATGGGCTGGATGATCTCCACGATCGAGGCGCCCACGTCGTGCCGGTAGCCGTTTCGCTCGAAGGTGGAGCAGCACCCGCCGATGCGTCCGCTCTGCTCGAGGAGCAGCACCTTCAGGCCGTGATTCGCCAGCAGGGCCGACGAGGAGAGCCCTCCCATACCCGCACCGATAACTATCGCATCATAATCCGCCACGTCTATCACCTCCCGCACGATATCGGGCGGCGGCGCCGCCCCTCACTCCAAGCCTGCGCGCCGGGAGTGAGAGGTCAACAGAATAAGCCGCGTCGGGGGAATATAATAGAATACAGCGGTGTGTTGCCGGGCAAGACGGATCTGTCTTGCCTGTCCCGTTACGCATTGAAGTAGTCCCTGGGGTAGATGCGGATCATCTCGATGATGGGGCTGATGTCGTCGGTGCCCAGCTTCTTCCGTATGCGGCGGCAGTAGGTGTCCACCGCCTCCGGCACCGTGTCAAGGGAGCGGGCGATGCTCCTGCGGGACTTCCCGTCGGCCATGAGCATCAGCACGGTCCGCTCGTTTTTCGAGAGGAGGTGCAGGAGCATGCGGAGGATCTGGTATTCGTTCCCCACGTTGTCCGGGGCGTGGGAGATGATCCCCACCACCCCCTCGGGCCTTCCGTCCAGGGTCACCAGGCGGCTGGCGATCCTGGCGTACTGGTAGTCGCCCCCCCTGGTGCGGATCCTGGTGACGATGCCCCTGATGGGCCCCCCCCGCAGGGTGGTCTTCATGTACTCGATGTGGGACATCATGTCGTCCGGGTGGATGAAGCTCATGTAGTGCGAGCCCTCCGCCTCCTCGGGCTTCCATCCCGAGACCTTCTCCACCGTGTCGCTGATGTAGCGGATGATGCCGTTCTGGTCGGTGAAATAGACCACGTCCCTGGTGTCCTCGATGAGGAGCTGGTAGAAGGCGTCGAGCTCCCGGACGCCCTGGATGGCAGTGTCCGGCTTCGCGATCTCCCGGACCTCGGAGAGGATCACCCGGGGCCGCCCCTGGTCGTCGAAGAAGCCCCGGTTCCGCCATTCGTGCCAGGTTACGGCGCCGCCATCGGCGAGGCGCCAGACGAAGCGGTTCGACGGGCGCTGCGGCGAGAGGAGGGCGATGCGCTCCCGCAACTCCTCCCAGAGCGCCTCGGGAAGGGCCTCCAGGAGGGGCTTCCCGGAGACGGCCCCGTAGCGCTCGCCGAAGGGGCCGCTGGCGCAGAGGACCGCGGCGCCGTCGGCGCGGTAGAGGACAACCATCCCCCCCGGGGCCTCCGGCAGCGGGGACAGGTGCTCGATGCCGTCGGCGGCGATGCGCAGCGCCATCTCGCCGCCGGGCTGTTCTTTCTTCCGCCGCATAATGGGTTCCGCTCTCTTTTTTGTTACGGCGGGGGGATTTTTTCAAGCGTTTATTTTCATAATGTGCCCCCTGGCCCCCGGGGGGACAGGGGAGGGCGGGGCTCTCAAGTCGAGGGGCTTTTTTTATGATCCTGTGGCTCACGGATCGGGCTATGAGGAGGGGGGTATCACCGCAGGATTGTTGACGAAGCGCCATTGGCAATGAATACCTTATCTGAACAATGATCGTATTCGCCTGACAGTCACCTGAAAAAATTAGGTGCTCAAAGATCCTCTGAACGATATAATGATTGTATATCCTTCTCTCATCTTAAATTTTATTTGCTTTTCGGCTTTAACATCTCCATGCTGATTCCCGGTCATTGGTTTTGTATGGACCGGCAAAAAAAACAGAGGAAGGACGATTGATCCATGAAAAAAACGGGCCTGATCGCGATTCTGACGGCGGTACTGGTACCCGTCTCGCTGGCCGCCCAGACGATCGCGGAATACTACAACCAGATCGAACACGACAGGATAGTCAGAAAGGGCGCCGCATGGGAGTTCGCGGTACAGCCCGACTACGGCTCCCGAGAGGTCAGGGTGGTCGACCTGCGGAACGGGTACCTGCAGACCCTGCAGCACGGAGGTGACGGCGATGTCGAGACGATCTACGTGCTGTATCTGGACGCCGGCAGGAACCCCTATGTCGGCATCACCACCTGTTACAACGGTACCGGCGGCGATTATACCGTCCTCTTTATGGCCCGTGAAAAGGGCAAATGGGTCAACGTCACGGCGAGGGTGCTGCCGAAGATCGATCACCGCATGTTCCTCGATCCCGCCTTCGTCCCCTCGAAGATGGAACGTTTCATGGAAAGCGCTGATTACAGGAGCCGGGGAGTGAAACTGGTCCAGTACGCCTACGCCCTACCCCGTCACGGCACCACGGCCTCTGTGTCGCTGCACGTCAAGGACCCCGAGATGTTCGTTGGCGGGGAGGACCGGGAGACCGTGAAGGAATTTAAGAGCCGGATCGTGTACAAAAGGATAGAGCTGGTATGGGACGGGAAGAACGGCAGGTTCACGACAGGGAAAAGGCTGCGCTGAGAGAGACTGAAGCCGGCATTGGGAAGATCTGCCGCTCGCTACACTTTTCTCCCCCCGAGAGTTTCGGTATCTTGTAGTATCACCCCCTGCAGCAGGAAGCCATCCGTGAGACGCATCGAATATTACATGCGGACCATGATCGCCACCATACGGGAGTACGGCGCCATCGACCGGCGCGTGACCGACGCCATGGTGAAGAACCCCCGGCACCTCTTCATGCCCGACGACGTGCCGCTGGAAACCGCCTACGGAGACATGCCGGTTCCCATCGGCCGGTCGCAGACGATATCCCAGCCCTCTACGGCGGCGTTCATGCTGGATCTCCTGGAGCTGAAGCCGGGTCAGAACGTCCTGGAGATCGGCACGGGATCCGGGTGGAACGCGGCGCTGGTAAAAAGCATCGTCGGACGGAGCGGCAGGGTCACCACGCTGGAGATCGACCCGGTGCTTTTCCTCGAGGCCTGGCGGCTCATGGAGCGCCTCGGGATCGACGTTGATGTCCGCTGCTGCGATGGATCGCGGGGGTTCCCGGAGCACGCGCCCTACGACAGGATCGTCGTCACCTGCGCGGCCCCCCGTCTTTTCGAGCCGTGGATCGGCCAGCTCGAGGTCGGCGGGATCATCGTGGCGCCGGTGGGCGTGTACGTTCAGGAGATGATCCGGGGGATCAGGGGCAGGAGGGGGCTCGCCGTGGAAACGCACGGATCCTTCAGGTTCGTGCCCATGCAGTTTTCCGCCCCCGAATGATCTCCCCTGCGGGAATCACTATCCTAGCTCGCCGGCCAGGGCACCTCCCCCAGGGACATGCGGCACAGGTCGGTCACGAATATCTGCGGCAGCCCCGCCTTCTGGGTCTCGCCGCGCATCACCATGTCGCACAGGGGACAGATCATTACCATGGCCTCGGCACGGTGGTCCAACGCATCCCTGATGTTCTCCGCCTGCATGCTCATCGCCAGCTCGCTGTTCACGAACAGGGCGGGCCCGCCGCAGCAGAGGGCATCGACGCCCTCGTATTCCCTCGGGACGCGCTCCGCGCCGATCAGCTCGAAGATCTCATCCAGCCATTCATCCTGCCGGGGGAGCCACCTGACCGCACAGTTCGGCTGGTAGGCCACTCGCCTGTTCAGCTTTTTGATGTCCTTCAGGTTGTCCCTCAGATAGCCGGCCAGGTATTCGAACAGGTGCATGTACCGGTAGGGCACCTCTATGCCGAGCTCCCGTGCCCTGAGGTGCGCCAGGATGTAACCTTCATTGTGGATATAGACGATGTCCCTCCCCAGCTCGGCGAATGCATCGATCACTCTCCGGCCGTATTTTTCCGTGAGGCTCGCTCCCCCCATGTGGGCCATGCCCACCAGGGAGGCGTACTTTCTCCCCCGGACGATTGTCATCCCCTTGAACATCCTGCTCTCCAGGGTCCCTTCGGGGAACTGGCTGAAGTTGAAGGAATCGAAGGACAGCGCGGGTCTCTCCGGGTCCCCCTCGATCACCTCCAGGTCCCTGCTCCCCTTTTCAAAGGTCTTTGTCACCGAATCGGTAAAGGCCTTGAAGCTCACGTAAATGGGGCTTTTAAACTTCTCCTGCATCGTATAGATGAGGTCGGCCGGGTCGGCCCCGGTGGGGCAGTACTGGAAGCAGGCATTGCAGGTGATGCACCTGTCCAGGATATCCGCCGCTCTCCCCTCCATGAGCAGCCGTATCTCGCTGACGGCCCTCTCCTTGTCGTAGTCCACGTACCGGCATTTGACCAGACAATCGCCGCAGAGATTGCACTTCGAAAGATCCCACATGGTTCACCTCCATTGCTGCAGTATGCGCCCCTGATCGTCAGGGGATGACAGGTGTGCCCGGTTGTACGGGCGGCGTGGCGATGCGCCGCCCCAAGACGGCTTCACGTGACTACCGTCATAGGGGAGACTGAGACGGAATGGGATCATCGGCCCCGGCTCCGCCTGTTCCGCCCGGGAATTCCGGCAACAGATTTCTCCGATCAGCCCCGCGGGGGCTGATCAGGGCATGTGTCGCCTTAATAATAGAAGCGGTGCTCCTTCCCGTCCTGAAATTCTGCCATAAAGGGCTGGATCTGGTAATAGGGGTTCTTGAATGAATTCAGCCGCTTCAGGAGATTCGCGCCGACCGGGCCCTCACAATTCTCCCTGGGTATCTTCGATCTGCCTTCGGCCGTCACCGCTTTTCCGGGGATGAGCGTTTTCGTAACTGTCAGCGGCACGTCCGGGTACGGGGCGTCGTCGTCATCGCTGCGGACCTGGAGAAGTGCCTCCAGCCTGTGAACCGGCATTTTCAGCGTGTTGGTGATTGCCAGCTTGTATTGACAGTAGATGTCGTTCCCCGCTTTTTCCAGGATCAGGGTGTTCACCTCCACGGTGAAGGCCTCGTAGGGATCTTTGTCCACGCCGTAGGGATCGGCATCCTGGGCGTTCAGGGTGAAGAGTATGGATGACGCTGCTAGAACGATCGCGAAGGTTATGGGCCGCATCACGAAACCTCCCTCAATGATGAAATGAAAGCAGATGGATTGCGTATAATTATATACGATCGTTTCCGTGGGATCAAGTATAATTTCTTAGGTGATGCCGGACTTCCCCGCTTTCCGGGGCGTGATCCCGCGGAGGGTCGGCATCCTCACGAACCGGCGGATGCGGTTGCGAGGAGGGGGCAGGCAGGGGGATGATGCCCCTCGGTGGCGGCGAGCGGGGCACCCTTCGCGGGTTGAACCCCTGCGGGTGCCGGATCAGTCCGTGCGGCCTTTTGACGGGGCCTATCCCCGGCGCGCGGTCCTTCTCCGCCGGAACAGCCGTTTGATGAGCAGTGCTATTGTATAAAACAGGAGCGACACGATGACGAGGTAAATCCTCGATGCGACGGCGAAGTCGCCGGGATTGGCGATGAACAGCCTCAGGAATCTGTTTATAAGGTCAGCCGGGACCAGGAAGAGGTAGAAGAGGCCGCTCTTTAGGAAATCGGGGAAATACACGATCAATACCGATGCATTGAACAGGACCAGGGCGATCAGAATGCAGTTGAAGAGAATGTTGATGCTCCCGATCCTTCTGTCGAAGTAAAGCCGCACCGCCGCGAAGGCGATGATGACGAACAGGAGATCCGCCGCGATCGAGAGCGCCGTTTTGTAGGGGAAGGAGACCGCGTAATGGTACGTCATGTCCTGCAGGAGCACGATATTGAGGTCGTAACAGGGGAGCGGAAAACCGGATGAGAAGGTGTACATGACCTGCCGCGGCGGATCGAGACGGTGCGACGCGTCGTATCGGACGCATCCCTGGCACTGCTTGAAAAAAAAGGTGGAGGAGAGCAGCAGCAGTATGACCGCGAACTTGTACGGGCGTGAGCGACCGCTCTTCGTGTCGACGTCTTTCACCGGGGTTTCTCCTGTATCATGACGCTCCGGCGCTTCCTCTGCGCCGCCGTGATTCTGCCCCACTGTATTTATTTTTCCGCTTCCTGTCAAGTTTTATGATGAACCGTACGCTCCCCTCTTCGTTCCTCCCCGGCATCGGATCCCTGCTCCCCTGTTTTCCGTTGACTATATAGGGCATTCCATGCGGCGCAGTGGATTCTATCGGCCGCGATTCCATGCGTGAACATCGCCGAAGTGCCGGTCACGCTCCCCTCTTGAATTTTGATAGTCCGTCATGACGGCACCTTTTTTATGCACGATACAGAGCCAATTTAGTGTTTTTCACGATTCTCTCTCTCGGGCGCTTATTCCGCGATGGGGATTGGTGGTGTGATCCTGTTGCACCATCGTAGTACGCCTCGCCGTCAATCCCATCCTGGAATCGACCGATTTATGTGCACTATCATGATACTGCTCGGGAGGCCGATACCCGCGGACCGGAGGTAGCATCGGCAAAGGTAATCGCATAACATTCATAATAATTGAAACCGATTCAATGAATGTGTTGACAGATACGGTATGTGCTTTTTATATTCCATATTCCAATCAGAAAATACAAATTATGCGACGAATGCATGCATCACTTCCCACGCACGCGGGTGAAATGAGCATTGTCGATTTCGGCTGCTGGATTCCCGACAAGATCATCGCCAGCTCACATCTGCAGACCGAAATCGACAGGTTTCCGCACCTGAGGAGCTTCAAGATCGCCGAAAAGGCTGGGGTCGTGGAGCGCCGGTGCTCCCCCGACGTTGTCACCGTGCTGGACATGGCGGAGATGGCTGCGCGGGACGCCATATACCGGGCGAGGAAACGGTGCGACTTCGCGATCGAGGAGATCGACACGATTCTCTACTGCGCCGTGTTCAGGCAGTACACCGAGCCGTCCACCGCCTGCCTCATACAGAAACGACTGGGAATCCCCTCCGCCATGAGTCTGGACATTTCCGACGCCTGCCTGAGCTTTGTAAACGGGTTGATTATAGCTGATTCACTGATCGCCACGGGCAGATCGCGCATGGTTCTCATCGTGAGCGCCGAAAAGCCTTCGCGCGTGCTGAAGAACAGCTTCAACGCGATGATGCGGGGGGAGCGGGGCCCGGAATGCCTGCCCTCCCTGACGGTGGGCGACGGCGCGATCGCCGCGATCGTCTCTTCCAGGAGCATACCGTCGAAGCCGTTGCTGCAACTCAGCGCGTTCTCCCGCACCACCCTGGCCGAATACGCCGAATGCTGCATCCTTCCTTCCGATGACAAGCCGATGGTGACCGATGCGCGCACCATGTTCGAAGGCGCGCTGGCGCATTTTCCGGACATGTTCCGGCGCCTGCTGCACGATTTAAAATGGGATCTGGACGACATTAGCGCCATAATACCGCACCAGGCGAGCAGGAAAATCATTGAACGGGGAATGGACCTGATCGGTTTCCCCATGAGCAAATGTCCGCTGACGCTGGACGAATTCGGCAACATGGGCGCGGTGTCGGTTCCGTACACGCTGAAACAGGCGTTTGAAACGCGCCCTTTCATACAAAACGACAAGATTGTTCTCCTGGGATTCGGTTCGGGATTGTCGTTTTCTATCATGGCGCTGCTGGTAATGCATCCATGAGGGACGGGCGAAACGAATCTTCATTACTGGCGGGTCGAAAGCATGCATTGCCCGGCGTATTGTGCCGGTCCGCCCGCCAAACGAAAAATTTTTTTTATTGCAAATGAAAACCCACAGGGTATCCTGGTAGCACATATCCCATAACTGACATAACATTCGTTTAACACTATTTATGAATACGCCGCTGGGCCTTACATCGATTCATGAACAATATTCTATTAGTAAATTAATACATGAATCCCTGCGTTCCATTATCTTCCTGGGTTCCAATGCCGACAACGAGGCGGTGACAATCAAGGTCCTCAAATCGCGCCTGCTGAGACCCCTCGACATCGCAATACTCAAGGAGGAGTATAAAAAAATAATATCGCTGGAACATGAAGGGCTCCTGAGAACGCTCGACATCGTCGAATACGACAGCAGGCCCGCCCTGATCCTCGAGTATTTCGAGGGCAGATCGCTGCGGAAATGCATCTCCGATGCGGAACTGCCGATCCCCAGATTCCTCTCCATCGCGGCCGGCGTGGCGAGAGCGCTGGCGGCTCTGCATCAGGTCAACATCATCCACAGGAACCTGACACCAAACAGCATCCTGCTGGACAACGGCACCATAAAAATCACCAATTTCGGCATAAACAGGCACATCACGAGAGGGGAACACGAGATATATACCGACGAAGCGGTCCTGGAATTGTTCCCCTACATATCGCCGGAGCAGACCGGCAGGATAAACCGCTCCGTGGACCAGCGCAGCGACCTCTATTCGCTCGGAACCGTTCTGTACGAAATGCTGACGGGTTCGCCACCCTTTTCGCATGCCAACCCGCTGGAGATTTTTCACGCCCATATCGCCCAGCCTCCCGTCGCCCCGGACCGGATCAACGCCGCGATCCCGAAGATCGTTTCCGACATCGTGTGTAAGCTCCTGGAAAAAACTCCGGACGACCGCTACCAGAGCGCCTATGGCCTCCTGCACGACATCACCCTCTGCAGGGAGGCGATCGAATCAGGCGGAACAGGCCCGTATTTTACCCTCGGCACAAAGGACGTGTCATACCAGTTCACGCTCCCCCAGGGGCTGATCGGTCGCGATAGGGAAATGGAAAGGCTCGACAGCCTGTACCGCGGTTCATTGATTTCCGACGATTCGGGCGGCGGCTCAGTTCAAACGGTACTGGTTCACGGCGCTCCGGGAATCGGCAAGACCGTTCTCGTGGGCGAATTCCAGCGAAGGATCATCTCCAGACGGGGTCTTTTCATAAGCGGGGGAAACGACGAGCTGCACAAGGACATTCCGTATCATTCCGTGCGGCTGGCGTTCCAGGAACTGGTCAGCATGCTGCTCATGGAGCGCGAGGACCATCTGACGAGATGGAAGAACACGATACTGCGATTCACAGGCAACAACGGCGGGGTGCTGATCGAATTCATACCGGAACTTACCCATATCATCGGGGATCAGCCCGAACCGGTGGAGCTTTCGGGGGTCGCATCACAGAACAGGTTCAACACGACGGTCATCGCCTTCATCCGGTCCATCATTGCCATGGGGCAGCCCCTCGTCCTATGCCTGGACGACATTCAATGGGCCGACAGGGCAACAATCAACCTGGTACAGTACATAACGGAGAATTTCGATTCCAGCCGGCTGTTACTGATACTCGCATTCCGCGATTTTGACATGGCGAGATCACCCCACGCGGAGGAAATGGTGGCGGCGATACTCGAGAGGGAATCCGTTCATCCGATCCATCTGGAGCCCTTTTCACTCGAGGACACGGAGCGTTACCTGTGCGATTTCCTGCGCACCGATCGCGTCGAAATACAGCAAATAAGCCAGTTCATGTTTCAAAAATCACGGGGGAATCCCTTCTTCATCAACCAGCTCCTGCAGACCGCGTATAATAACAATTACATCGTCCTTAACGAGAGCACGGGGTGGCAATGGGACATGCAGAAAATACAAAAGATGCAGTTCCCGTCGGACGTTTCCGACCTGGTGGTCGAAAGAATCACGCTGATGAACGGATCGTCGAAGGAAATTCTCAGCATATGCTCGTGTTTCGGAAAATGCATAAAACCGGAGGAGGTCGCCTCGGTCGCGAACATGGACATCGATCTCATCATTTCGCTGTTCAATACGTACGAAAACGAAGGATTGCTGGAATCGTCCGAAAACCTGTACTCCTTCACCCATGACCGGATTGCCGAAGCTTCATATTCACTGCTCTCTCGAGAGGAGAAGGAAAGAATCCATTACTCCATCGGTATAATGCTCCTGAAATCCGTCGATTACGGCGAGCTCGACGAAGTGATAATCACGATAGCCAATCACCTCAACCTGGGCATCAACTGCATCGCCAGCGGCCTCGAACGCCTCCTCGTAAAAGAGATCAACATAGCCGCCGCGAAAAAATCGAAACAATCAACAGCGTACGAATCGTCGCTTCATTTCATAACGGCGGCGGTAGAACTCGCCGACGGCGACTGCTGGCGCACCGATTACGAGTCCGCCCTGTACCTGTATGCCAGCGCGGCGGAGTACGCCTTTCTGAGCGGAAACTACGACGCAATGAACCGATGGGGGGACGCGGTGCTCGAAAACGGCGCGTCGCTGCTCCATAAAATCAAGATCCACGAACTGGTTATCGAATCGTGTTATGCGCAGAACAGGATAATGGACGGCCTCGCAAAAGGCCTGGCGCTGATCAGAAAACTCGGGTACCCGCTTCCGAGGCATCCCGGAATGATACACGTAGTCTGGGAGCTGATCAGGTTGAAGATCTCCCTGCTCTCCTCGGGCATCGGCAAACTGACCGGCCTTCAGGACATGGACAACGACAGGATGCTGGCCATGATCCGCGCCATGAACAGCATCGGCGTGTCAGCGTACAAATCCATCCCGTTGATCGTCCCGATAATCGCCCTCCGGTGCGTCAGGCTCTCCCTGAGGCACGGCATTAGCCCTGAAACGCCCTATGCCCTCGCCGCGTACGGCATGATCCTTTGCGGGGCCCTCGGCGATATCGACTCAGGCGTGGCCATCGGTTCGGTCGCAAATGAACTGAACAGCAGGCAGACCGCCGAGCGTCTCCGCGCGCGCACGATGCACCTTATCTATTGCATGATATGGCACTGGAAAAACCACATCCGTTCGACCCTGGACGCGATTCTGAACGCTTCGAAGCTGGCGCTCGAAACGGGCGACCTGGAAAACGCCACATCGTCGATGCACGTAAATATCATGTATTCGTTCCTTGCGGGGGATCCTCTGCAGCCACTGATGGACCGGATCGACACGGTAGAAGCGACGATACGCCATTACCGCCAGATGACGAACCTCAATTATCTGCTGATGCTCAAAGAGGCGGTTCGCGGCCTCATGAATTCCGAAATCCACCCCGGATTGCTCGTCGGCGACAGCTACGACGAAACGGCCATGGTGCCGGTGCACCTCAAGGCCAACGACAATTCCGCCCTGTGCATTCTTAACATCTACAAGACCATGATCAACTGTTTCGTGGAGCAATACGATTACGCCGCCATATGCTCGCAGGAGTCCAAGGGAAAAATCAACACGATTACCGGGATCGCCCTCGCTCCCGTTCTGTACATGTACGATTCCATCGCCAGAATTCGCCTGATGAGGACACCGAAAAGGCGCCGCGTCGGCGCACTGAGAAGGGAAGTATACAAAAACTGCAAGCGGCTCCGCACCTGGGCCCGGCACGCGCCGATGAATCATCAGCACAGGCTTGACCTCGTCAAAGCGGAGATGCGTGGAGCCTCAGGGAAAATCGGCGAGGCGGAAGAACTTTACGGCAGCGCGATCGCCGGCGCGGGAAAAAACGGGTATGTGCAGGATGAAGCCCTTGCGAACAAGCTTGCCGCGCAGTTTTACCTGCAACAGGGAAATATCGACAGCGCGCGCAAACACATGGAGCGGGCATACCGTCTTTTCAATGAATGGGGGGCGGCGTCGATAGCGTTCCACATCGAAATGAAATACGGGGATCTCATCAGATCCGCGCCGGCGCCGTTCCCTGAAGAGGCCGGCTCCGAACACCGCGACCGGTTGCAGGCGGGTGCGGTCACGCTGGACTTCTACTCGGTCATCAACGCGCTCCAGGTCATATCCGGCGAAATCAAACTGGCGAACCTGTTGACGAGCATCATACGGATCATGATACGCAACGCCGGTGCCCAGCGGTGCGTTCTCATGCTGATGGATGCGGGGAACGTCGAGATAAAGGCTGAGGGGAGCGCACTGGACGACGATGTCACGATATACGACGGCATTCCTTTGGATGAATACAGCGACATCCCCCACTCGCTGGTAAACTACGTCAGGAGGTCAGGGGAGACGGCGGTGCTCGATGACGCGGCGCATTCCGGGATCTTCATCAGCGATCCCTACATCAAACGCAATTCGGCACGATCGATCCTCTGCATGCCACTGTCGCGTCAGGGCGCCGTAAAATGCATCATGTATTTCGAGAACAGCCTCACCGCGGGCACGTTCGATATAAAAAGACTCGAGACGCTGCATCTGCTCTCCACCCAGGCGGCCATATCGATCGAAAATTCGCTGTTCTATGAAAAAACCCTGCACGCGGAACGAGAGATACAGGACCAGTACGAAAAGATCCAGAACCAGTACGCGGAGATGGAATCGATAAACGAGGAGCTCGAGCAGACCCATTCCGAGCTTGAAAATACCTACTACGATCTGACGAAAAAAACGGAGCTGCTGGAGATATTCCGGAAACTCGCCGAAACGTCCGGGCAGGGTCTGGCCATGACCGATCTGAACGGAACGATAACGTATGCCAACACATCATTCTGCACCTTGGTGAACGCGGAAAGCCAGGAGGTACTGATCGGTAAAGGGATCGCCGACATCTACCCGGCCGCCGTGCGCGACGACATGACCCTCAGAAATTTCCGGAAAGTACTGGAGTGCGGTCAATTGACGATGGAACTGCCGATTCTCTCCAGGGGCAATGATACGATCCCCACCATACAGAACATTTTCCTCATTAAAAACAACCTGAATATGCCCGTATACCTCGGTTTCATAATCACCGACATAAGCGAATTGAAGCTGTCGGCGGAGATTTTACGTCAGAGCGAGGAGAGATATCGCGTCCTCGTGGAGACGATGAGCGAGGGCCTCTGCATGGTGGATTCCGCCGGCAACTTTGATTTCGTCAACCAGTCGCTGTGCCGCATGCTCGGGTACGACAAGGAGGAGCTGATTCACAGACCGGTTTCACATTTTCTCGACACTACGAACAGACTGATCCTCCAGAACCAGCTGGAAAGGAGAAGAATGGGGGAAAAGAACGCGTACGAACTCCAATGGATCAAGAAAAACGGCTCCAGCATCATCACGATCGTCTCCCCCCAGCTGATCCTCGACTCCAACAGCAACGTCACGGGCAGTTTCAGCGTCATATCCGATATCACCGAACGCCGTAAAAATGAGGTCGAAAGAATCAGAATGAAGGAACAGCTCCTTCAGGCCCAGAAGATGGAGGCCATCGGGACCCTGGCCGGCGGAATAGCCCACGATTTCAACAATCAGCTCACGGCGATACTCGGGTACGGCCAGATGCTTCTCTCAAGGACGGCCGATGACGACGCCAGCTCGCAGGAAATCAGGGAAATCATCAAAGCGGCCGATCGTTCGGCATCGCTCACCAGGCAGCTGCTGGCGTTCAGCCGGAGGCAGCTGCTGAACCCCTTCACGATAAACCTGAACGGTATCGTATCCGATATGGGGAACATGCTTCGCCGTTTGATCGGCGAGGATATCGAACTCATTATGGAACTGGAGAACGATCTTGATTGCATCAACGCGGACCAGAGCCAGGTGGAGCAGATCCTGATGAACCTCGCGGTAAACGCCCTTGACGCGATGTCCCAGGGCGGGAAACTGACCATAAAAACGGCCAACATCCGGCTTGATGCGGCGGGGAGCGCGTCAATAGCGGATTCCCGCCCGGGGAAATACGTCCGGCTCTCGGTCATCGACAACGGCCAGGGAATTCCTCTCGATATCGTGGAGAACATCTTCGAGCCATTTTTCACCACCAAGGAAACAGGCAAAGGGACCGGCCTCGGGCTTTCGGTCGTGTACGGCATCATCAAGCAGCATAACGGGTGGATCAATGTGACCAGCGAGCC
>JAFGJK010000084.1 GCA_016929135.1 Spirochaetota bacterium
AGGCGACACCGCAGTACTTCACGATATTGAAGGCCACCGCCGAGGTCTTGAAGATAACGGCAAGCCCCAGGGCCACCGCCGAGGTGTGCACTACCAGGCCGGTGCAGAGGCCCATGATGATGGCCATGCCGGCGAGCCTCCCGTGCACGACGGACTGGGCCAGGACGAAGAGGTTGTCCGGACCCGGGGCAATGGCCAGGAGCGCCGAGGCGGATACGAACATCAGCAGATTGTTCAGATCGGGCACTGGAATCCTCCGCTGCGGTTACTGCACTCCCCTGAATCCCTCGAGCAGCCCCAGAAAGCGCTCCGGGTCGCCGAAATCCCCGATCACCGGTACCCGGTCATCGCCGAAGACGCCGGGATCGCCGATGCCGATGAAGCCCATCTCCAGCGTGCGGGCGACGCGGTAGTCCCAGATGCCGTCCCCCACGGACACGATCACCGGGAAGCGCTCCACCCCGTACCGCTCCGCGGCCTTCCCGACGCAGTTGCTGACTATGTCCTCACGCAGCACCGCGTCCCACGACGAGGCGAAGGGGATGTCCGTCGGATCGAACCCCGCCAGGGAGAGCTTCAGCTCCGCCGTCTCCCTCCATCCGCCGGTGGCGATGCCGACGCCCCACTCCCCCCCGGCGCGGAGCCGCTCCAGTACCGCCCGGGCCCCCGGGATCTCAACGCAACGATTCCCCTCCGCGGCATAGTGCTCCTCCAGCTTTGCCCTGAAGGTCGACACGTAGCGGTCCATGTCCTCCCGCTCCGGCCCGCGGCCGCAGTGGCGCTGGAAGAGCTCGCGGAAGATCCCCGAATCGGTGGCGGTCGTGTAATTGCTCCAGTCCGTGTCGATGCCGGTGATGCCGAAGACCTCCCCGGCGGTCTGGAGGTAGCACACCGTGTCGACCCGTACCGAGTCGATCAGCGTGCCGTCCACATCGAATACCACGAGCCCCTTCATCATTCGCCGTCACCTCCCCGGGATGTTTCAGTGAGCGGCATTGTACAGCGGCCCTCCCGGGGCACAAGGCTTTTTTTGCCGAGCCGCCCCGGGATGGGAATACTCCCTTGACATTTTCCTCTCCCCGTGACAGTATCCGGTCATACTCTCGACTTTGGAATCTTCGCCTTCGGTATCCGAGTGTGGCCCGTTCAGGGCGTCTACCACGTATCAAGGAGGCCCTCCATGCCCATCTGGAAGAGAATACTTATTATCATCGCGCTGATACTGATCGGAGCCCTCATCGCGGGGACCGTCATCGTCCGCAGGATATCCACGCGGGGCCTCCCGGACTACACCGGCCAGGTGCGCCTGAAGGGGCTGGAGCAGACGGTGACGGTGTACCGGGACAGATACGGGGTCCCCCACGTCTACGCCAGGAGCACGAAGGACCTCTACCGGGCCGTGGGCTACTGCATGGCCCAGGACCGGCTCTGGCAGATGGACCTTCTGCGGCGCGTCACCGCCGGCAGGCTCTCCGAGATCTTCGGCGCCGACCTGGTTGAGACTGACCTTCTCATGCGGGCCCTGCGGATCCGGGAGAAATCGAAGCGTGTCATCGCCGGCACCGATCCCTCCATGCTGGAGCCCCTGCAGGCCTTCTGTGACGGGGTGAACAGCTACATCCAGGAGCGCGGCGGGGCCCTCCCGCCCGAATTCACGATCCTGGGGTACCGGCCCGAGCCGTGGGAGATGGAGCACTCGGTGCGGCTCATCTGCTACATGGCCTGGGACCTCACCCTCCCCTGGAAGAGTGAGATGGCCATCATCAGGATCGGCGAGAAGGTGGACCGGGCACGGCTGGCGGACCTGGTTCCCCACATCGGGGATTTCACGAGCCTCGTCTATCCCGGCTACGCCGGCCTCTCCGAGGAGATGGAGCTCCGGAACCTTCTCCTGGCCAGGATGGAGCCGCTGGAGCGGCTGGGGTGCGGCGTCTTCGCCGGCAGCAACAACTGGGCCGTGTCCGGAAGGAGGAGCGCCGACGGCAGCCCCATGCTGGCCAACGACATGCACCTGGGGCTCTTCGCCCCCGGCATCTGGTACCAGATGCACCAGTCGGTGGAGGGGGGGATGGACGTCACCGGCGTTGTCCTTCCGGGGCAGCCGGCGGTGGTCTGCGGCCACAATGCCCATATCGCCTGGGGGATGACCAACGTGATGATCGACGACATGGACTTCTTCCTGGAGAAGACCAATCCGGACAACCCGGGCGAGTACTACTACCGGGGGGGGTGGCGGAAGATGGAGGTACGGAAGGAGCGGATACTTGTTTCCGGCGGCGCCCCGGCGGAGCGTGAGATCCGCTTCACGGCGCACGGCCCGGTGATCTCCGGCATCAGGAAGCTCTCCGGCAGAGTGGTGACCATGAAATGGATCGGCAACGAGGAGAGCAACGAGCTGCGCACGGTCTTCCTGCTGAACAGGGCGAAGGACTGGAGGGACTTCACCGAGGCACTGCGGACCTTCAGGGCCATCAGCCAGAACATCGTCTACGCCGACAGGAAGGGGAACATCGGCCTCTACTGCGCCGCCGGCATACCGGTGCGCGGCAAGGGGAAGGGGATCGGCGTGATGCCCGGCTGGACCGGCGAGTACGAGTGGAAGGGCTTCGTACCCTTCGAGCGCCAGCCCCATTCCTACAATCCCCCCTGCGGCTACGTGGTCTCGGCGAACAACAGGACGGTGGGCGACGCCTATCCCTATTTCATCGGCCACTGGTTCGAGCTCCCCTGGCGCTATGACCGGATCAGGGAGATGCTGGAGGCCAAGGAGAGGCTCACGGTGAGGGACTTCATGGCGATACAGACGGACCAGAAATCGAAGCTGGCCGTCTCCATGAAGGACGGTATCGTCGATGCGCTGGGGAGCGACGCTCCCCTCTCGGCCGCGGAGAAGCGGGGGCTGGCAATGCTCGCCGCATGGGACGGCGCCATGACGAAGCAAAGCGGCGCCGCCGCCCTCTTCGAGAAGTTCTACGAGCGGTTCCTCTACAACTGCCTCCACGACGAGATCGGCGACGAGCTCTACGGCGAGTTCACCGGCGACAGGGTGGCGCCGAACTATGCGGTGGATTACCTGTGGAAGATGAAATCATCCCCCTGGTTCGACGACATCGCCACGAAGGACCGCGTCGAGGACTTCACCGACATGACGCGAAAAAGCTTCCGCGACGCCGTGTCCTGGCTCGTCGGCGAGATGGGGGACGACCCGGGGGGCTGGCGATGGGGGGACATCCATCCCTTCACGCTGTCGCACCCGCTGGGGAGCGTGAAGGTGCTGGCGATGCTCTTCGGCCTCAACCGCGGCCCCTTCATGACGGGTGGGAGCTATCACACGGTGCGCCCCTACTCCTACCAGTTCGATGATCCCTTCAGGGTGACCGACGGGGCATCGGAGCGGCACATCTTCACCACGGCCGACTGGGACAGATCGCTCACCGTGATCCCCACCGGCACCTCGGGGATACCCGCAAGCGACCACTACTGCGACCAGACAAAGCTCTACGTGAAGGACGGGTACCACCAGGACTTCGTGAGCCGCGGGCTCGTGAAGCGCGCGGCGAGGCATGTGATGATCCTTCGGCCGCGGTAGCGCGGCCGCACGCCCCGGCGGCGGGGTATGCGCTCCCCGCCGCCGCGCCGTATGTCAGAGTGCATAGGGATGGGCCCGCATCTCCCTGGGGTTGTTCCCGTATTTTCTCGCGTCGCTGAGCCAGTGCTTTTTCCCCAGCATCGGGAAAATCCTCCTCCACAGGGGGAACG
The DNA here is from genome assembly GCA_016929135.1 of Spirochaetota bacterium. Taxonomy (GTDB): domain Bacteria; phylum Spirochaetota; class UBA4802; order UBA4802; family UBA5550; genus JAFGJK01. The sequence continues at coordinate 3,760 of JAFGJK010000084.1, forward strand.
AGAGAATGGGAATCGGCGACAACGCCATGGTCTCATGGACCTGCCGCATCGTATCCCTCCCCTGAATGATGGCATCCGCGACCATGTCCAGGGCCCGTATCACATGGTCCGCCGGCGGGCCCTGGTGCTCCTCCCCCCTCAGCGGTCTGCCGCCGCACAGCGCCTCTCCGCTTCCGATGGCAAGCTCCCCCGCCCAGCGCATCCCGCCGGCCTCGGCAAAACGCCTGCATATCGCCACCGCCGGCCCGTTCTGGTACGCCTCGGGGAATCCGTTGTTGGAGATGACGAAGCACCGTTTCCCCGCGAGCAGTCCGCTGCGGGCATTCTCCTCATCCAGCAGTTGGATCGCCCTGGTTACCAGGAAGGGGGGAGAATCGATGTAGAGGGGGAAGGCCAGCACGATGAGATCGGCGCCCTGTATCCGGTGGAACAGTTCGTCATGCCCCTCCCGGCGAAGGAGCCGCGGTGAGAGGGTGATGCTGTCGGTGTCCCATCCCGTTGCGGAGAGACGATCGAGGAGCTCCCCCCCCACAACCGCCGAGGTGCTGCTCCCCTTCTTCGGGCTGCCGACGATCAACAGCGCCCTGCCCGCTCTCGCTTCAGAAGACGTTGCCGGGTCACTCCCCATCAGAAGCGGGAGGAGATCCTCCTTGCGGGGATACGGATCCTCACGCTCCATGAGCCCGCGGAAGGCTTTGCCGAGGTTCGCGCCATCGCCGGGCGAAACCACCGTGGCCGCGAATGAGGGCGTATGGAAATTGATGGCGTTCCGTCCCACCAGGGTCCTGAACAGCGAGGCCTCATGCTCATCATGCCGATCCTGCACGCCCACCGCCACCAGCCGCGGATAGCGGTCGTAGCGGGGCTTGTGGTGTATCTCCTTCTTGAAAAATCCGAAGTTCGGGTGTATCAGGGGGATGATCCTGTCCAGAAATTTCTTGTACTCCGGCGAGTACCCCCCGAAGACGACCGGGGTGAAGACCACCACCATGTCGCTGGCGATATACTCCTTCAGGATCCCTTCGAGGTCGTCCCGATAGACGCACTCTCCCGGCGTCTTGAGCCAGCAGCCGAAGCATCCGACGCAGTGCGTGAGTTTCTTCTCACGGAGCGTTATGACAGAAACCTCCCGGCTCACCCCCCGCAGTTCGGACATGAGTAGTTCCAGCATATACTCGTAGCGGCCGTCCCCCGCTCCCAGGCCGTTCAACACGGTGACTTTTTCGTAACGCATAGTGTGCCTCCTTTATAAATACGTTTGTAGAAATTGCTCATACCATCTCTTCAAAAACCCGTAATAATCCAGGCCGAACTGGAGGGTCTGGACCTGAAATTCATCGGCCTCTCGCCGCACATGATCCTCAATCGATCGGATCTGGTTCAGGGTCGATTCGATCTGATCGACGTAGGATCTGATCTCCTCTTTCCGTCTCTCCTCCGGGCAATGGGAGAAAAAAAAGATCCTCAGGAGCGCCTCGTCCCGGTATTTTACAAGGGAGGGCGGATCGCCCAGCCACTGCAGAAAGACATGCCGCCCCTTTTCGGTAATAGAATAGATCTTTTTGACCCTCCCCTCCTCCACCTCCTGCCTCACATCGGCGAGCCCCTCCGCCACTAGCTTCTGAAAGGCCGGATAGATGCTCCCCGCGCTTGTGGTGAAAAAAAATTCCGTGCTGTGCTCCATTATCTTCTTCACCTCATACCCGGTGAACTGCCCATTCATAAGAAATCCCAGGAGTATCTTGTCTTGCATATTACCTCGATATATATCAACTTGATATATATCAATATAATATATCCCTAAAAGAAGTCAAGCACAGAACCGTTTTTTTTGTACGGACCGTCAAAAAAGAGAAAAACAGCCACCGGGGCCGTTCCGGCGGGAACAGATACCGGCCTGCCCATACGTTTTTTATGTTGAAAAAAAAGCCTGTTCTCCGCTCAATAGTGGCACCATCCGATATGCGGTAACTACCAGATCCCTGCAGGAGGTCTTCCATGGCGAAGAAGAGACGGCCGGGTCCGGCCAAACGTATGCTCAACCTGGTATTCAGGAGCAACAGGGAGATCGCGTCGAAGGCAGACATCAGGGAGGTCTATTTCGGGCTGAGAATCCGGTTCCTCGGTCTGCTCACCCTGGTCATGGCGGTGATCATCGCGATTCTCACCCTCATCATGTATCTGAACCAGCAGCGCCTCATCGAGGAGGCCAATGCCGCAAGGGCACGGTCCCTCACGGCGATCCTGGGGGGACCCGCGGGATTCTACCTGGACAAGGACGTCACCACCTCGCCGGATGAGCTGAAGGTCAAGTACCAGACCATCGACAGGGAATCGAGGAACTTCATGTCCTACAACGACGATATCGTGAAGATTCTACTCACCAACGAGCGCGGATGGGTCCGGTACAGCACCATGGCGTCAGATTACCGCATGAGACGGCTCTCCCCCTACATCAGGGGGAGCATCGCCCTGAAGGACGAAGAGCTCCACCACTTCGATTTCACACTGGACAAGAAGAACCCGAAGACGAAAAAAACGGCGCCGAACCGGTATCGCGCCATCACCTTCCCCATCGTGCTGCACCGGGGGGACCTGGTGAGCCTCCTGAAGGACTTCAACCGCTTCTACGACGAGTACCACAGGGCCGGCAGGGCCAGGAAGGGGCAGATTGCCCGGTACCTCTACGGCAGGTACCGTGAGACCCTGGGTGACGATTTCGACCCGGCAAAGACGGCGAAGACAGCGAAAAAAACTAAGGAACCGCCCGCGGGATCGGTCGAGCGGGCCACCGACGTCGATTTCATGTTTCTCAGGCTCTTCGGCCGCGCCATGGCGGCACGCAGCAGGCCGATCCCCCGGGGGGAGCGATGGAAATGGAACGAGGCATGGCTCGTGGCGCAGAAGCGGCAGATGGAGATGGCCAAGGGGGACGACAACCTCTCCCGGGCGAAGGAGATCGACGAGCTGATCACGAACCGTATCAAAGAGCTGGCGGAGCGGGTCGACGCCGCCCGCCGTCTGGGGGTGCTGGCGGTGGTCTTCGACATCGACGCGGTGAACAGGACCTCGGCCGCACGGATCCGCCAGGCGGTACAGGTCGCCCTCGCCATGATGGCGCTCAGCATCGTCCTCTTCTTCATCGTGCTCAACTTCATGATAAAGAACCTGAAGAAGCTGGAGCGCTGGGCGATCTCGGTGAGCGGCGGCAACCTGGACGACAAGATCCACATCACTTCCAACGACGAGATCGGAAGGCTGGGCGACATATCCAACCGCATGATCGACGAGATAAAGGTGAAGTTCCACCTGGAGAAGTTCGTCTCCAAGTCCACCAAGAGCATGATCCAGGGAGCGAAGACCACGGGCGAACCTGACCTGGGCATGACCGGCCGGCGGAACCTGGCCTTCATCTTCTCCGACGTGCGCGGCTTCACCTCCTTTTCCGAGCGCCACGACCCCTCCACCGTCGTGGAGGTGCTCAACCTCTACCTGGAGCTCCAGTCGAATATCGTCAAGGGGAACCGGGGGGACATCGACGACTACGTGGGGGACCAGATCATGGCGCACTTCTCCGGCGAAAAGCGGGCGGACCGTGCCATCGACACGGCAGTGAAGATCATGCGCGAGATCGCCAGGATGAACGCCCAGCGTGAGAAGGAGGGGCTTCCGGTGTTCCAGATGGGTATCGGCGTCCACGGGGGCGAGGTGGTGACCGGCAACATTGGCTCCTCCTTCAGGATGGATTTCGCCTGCGTCGGTGACGCGGTGAACCTGACCTCGCGCCTCTGCTCGTCTGCGAAGCCCGGGGAGATACTGGCCTCCAAGGAGCTCTTCGACCAGGCGACGAAAAGATTCCCCCATGAAAAATCCCCCCCCATAGAGGTGAAGGGGAAGGAGAAGAAGATACCGATCGTTCGGATCATCTATTGATCCGGCGGCCGACGCCGGAGGGGTGACAGACCGCAGAGAAAGATGCAAGGGAGGCATCCGATGAAAGAAAAGATGACAAGACGGTCACTGCTCAGGATGGGAGCGGGCGCGGCGATCGGCGCCGGCCTCTCGGCCGCGGGCCTCACGGCATGCGGCGGGAAAATCGGGGACGCGGCGCACGGGGTGCTCTTCAGCCGCGATGAATTCACCGGCGGGGGCCGCACCGACGCCGCATCGGTGATCGGCAGGGCCGCGGGACACCGGGGAACCCCGCCCAACATCGTCGTTATCCTCTGCGACGACCTTGGGTACGGCGACCTGGGCTGCTACGGAAACCGGGTCATCCGCACCCCCTCCATAGACAGGCTCTCCGCCGGCGGCGTCCGCTTCACCGACTTCTACGCCTCCTGCTCGGTCTGCACCCCCTCGCGCTTCGGCCTGCTCACGGGGCGCTACGCGGTTCGCGGCGGCCTCATCTTCGTGATGCCGGCGTCCGGGGAATCGCTGGGACGCTTCCTCATCCGGAGGCTGGGTCGCTGGGTCGGAAGGCTCGGCGCCACCGACGTGCAGGACGACTGCTGGGTCGACGGGATCACCGACGACGAGATCACGCTCGCATCCGCCCTGAAGGTGGCGGGGTACCGCACCGGCATGGTGGGGAAATGGCACCTGGGTGATTTCAGCACGGACCCGCGGTACAACCCCCGGCGGCACGGCTTCGATGAGTTCTTCGGCGTGCCCCACAGCAACGACATGTGGCCCTGCGCCCTCTACAGGGACGAGCGGCAGCTGGAGGCGGACATCGGTCTCAACCAGGAGCGCCTCACGGGGCTCTATACCAGAGAGGCGGTGGATTTCATCGAGCGATCGAAGAACGGGCCCTTCTTCCTGTACCTGGCCCACACCTTCCCCCACCAGCCGCTGTACGCGTCGGAGCGGTTCAAAGACAAGTCGAGGGTGGGCATCTTCGGCGACACGGTGGAGGAGATCGACTGGAGCGTGGGGGAGATCATGACCTGTCTGCAGCGCAACGGCATCGGCGACAACACCATCGTCGTCTTCACCAGCGACAACGGCCCCTGGTACAACGGCAGCGCCGGCGGGTTCAGGGGGAGGAAGGGCCAGAGCTACGAGGGCGGCTACCGGGTCCCCTTCATCGTCCGGTGGCCCGGGCAAGTCCCGGCGGGGAGCCTCTGCACCGCCCCGGCCATGAACATCGACATCTTCCCGACGATGCTTTCCGCCGCAGGCCTTGCCGGCCCCTCGGACCGAATCATCGACGGCAGGGACATCGGCGGGCTCATGCGGGGACGCGCAGGCACCTCCCCCCACGACATGCTCTGCTTCTACCACTACGAGGAGTTGGACGGCATCCGGGTGGGGAACTGGAAGTACTTCAGGAACACCAACCACTACGTGTGGCCCCAGCCGGTGGACAAGCCCACCACCTTTTTCGGCAGGATAGGGAAGGGCAACTTCGGCGACTGGCCCAACCTCTACAACTTCGAGGTGGACCGCGAGGAATGCTACAACCTGGCGTCGCGCTATCCCGGGGTGTGCCGGGACATGGATGCCAGGATGGCCCGATGGGAGCAGGAGCTCGCCCGGAATCCCAGGGGCTGGATCCGCACATGACGGCCTGATCCATTCCGTCGCCGCCAGCGGCGCACGCCTCGTCCCATCCCAGGGGAACGCACGCACCGGCGGTGGTTCTCTGAGCGTTAGCCGGAGTGCTATTCCCCCTTCAGGCGCCGCAGGATCGCGAAAATGTCGCCGTCATCCATTATCTTCGGTACCGGGTAGGGGATGCACTCCCGGTGAATCGCCGCGGCGATCTCGGTGAAGTCCTCCTCCCGGAGCTCCGGGATGGTCTCATCGATGCCGTAGCTCCGGTTCAGGCCCCTGACGGCCCCGATGAAGGCCGCGGCCCTCCCCGCCTCGTCCATGCCGGCCCCGGACACGCCGATGACATCGGCGAGCCTAGCCAGCCTCCGTTGCACCGATGCGCCGTAGTACTCGAAGACCAGGGGCATCACGGCACCGATCACCCGGCCGTGGGGGAGATGATAGAGGCCGCCGATCTTGTGGGCGAAGGGGTGGACGTAGCCGGTGAGCGCGCGGTTCAACACGACGCCCGCGTAGTAGGAGGCGGTGAGCATCCTGCCGCGTGCCTCGATATCCTTCCCTTTTTTATACACCCGGTCGATGTTCCCGAATAGCATCTTCACCGCCTCCTCCGAATAGCGGTCCGAAAAGCGGCAGTGCGCGGTGCCGATGTACCCCTCCGTTGCGTGGGAGAGGGCGTCCATGGCGGTGATGGCGGTGAAAAACGGCGGGAGCCCCAGCGTGAGCTCCGGATCCAACACGATGAAATGCGGGTGGATAAGGAAGTCGTTGACCGTGTACTTCACGTTCTTCCGAGCGTCGGTGACCACCGCCGCGCTGGTGGTCTCCGCGCCGGTGCCGGCGGTGGTGGGCACCGCGAATATGCGCGGGAGCCTCCTGGGAAAGGGGAGCATGATCTTGAAGTAGCCGCCCAGCCTGTCTGCGGTGAGCTTCGGTTTCACGACCCTGCCCGCCACGACCTTCGCCGTGTCCATGGAGGAGCCGCCGCCGAAGCCCACGAGGGCGTCGCACCCCTCCTTCAGATACAGGGCGTAGGCCTCCTCGATATTCTCGATCGTGGGATTTGGCTGTACGCCGTCGTAGACCGCGTAGGCCATACCGGCGGCGTCGAAGGCCTTGAAAAGGCTCTTCAGCAGTCTCAGCTTCATAAGCATCGGATCGGTTATGACCAGGGGCTTCCGGATCCCCTGCGACCCGATAAGACCGGGGAGTTTCGTCACGCTCCCCGGTCCCTCCACCACCGTGCTCTCCTGCGACGGTACGATGTAGAGTGAATAGGCCATGACGGTCTTGAACATCCTGAGGAACGGCTTTCTCAATGGGACCATGGTGTGGACACTCCATCAGCTGGATTCGCTGGATACCCTGAATCTGCTCCTGCGGAAACCCCATCGTAGAGGACCCGTCCGGGACTGTCAACGACATTCGGCCCGGTGGTGCATCACCTCGGCAACTTGCACCCCACCCACCAGTCCACAACCTCCGGCCTGTCCCGCTGGTTGTGAACGAGATCAGCGGGGAGTCCATGAAAGCCATGGAGGCAACCGCCGTCGGTATACATGGACAGCACCATGCCGTCTTCATGCATACTACGTATACGGAGAGAAACCCGCACCCCCTTTTTCAAAAACCTCTTGATCTCATGAGAGTGTTTTATTATGGTACCCAACGACACGGACATCCTGGATAGGCCGAAGCGCGGAGATACTGTGTACATTAAAACGATCGCGATCTTCATTCTCCTCTGTCCCGACATTCTAACAGGCCCCCTGCCGGCCCGGGACGCTGACCCCGGCGGAGCGGCGGCGGATGGAGTCCTTCGCCACCCGGCGCACCTTCGTGCGGCGATACTGAGATGTGTTGAGATGAAACTGCTCCCTGGGATTCTACAACCTGTATACCATCACGGTGAGGCCCTGATATGAAACGGTTCAGATTCAAGAAGATCGACGCCTTCGCCGCCGGCCTGTCCTCCGGTAACCCGGCCGCCTGCGTCTACCTGAAGGACTTTGGCGATATCACCGGCGATGAGATGCAGCGCATCGCCCGGGAGCTCAAGGGCTTCGTGAGCGAGGTGGTGTACCTCTTCGACACCGGCGAGGGGATACTCCTGAAATACTACTCCTCTGAGTGCCAGGTGGATTTCTGCGGCCACGGCACGGTGGCGGCCATGCACGATTTCGTAACCAACAGCCCGGCGCTCCTGGCCAGGGAGGAGATCGACATATCGGTGAAGGGGGAGCGGCTGGCGGTCATGAACAGGATCAACAGCGAGGGGAGCGTCTACATCCACGCCCCGGCGCCGCAGTTTCCGGCGATCGAGGTATCGCCGCAGGACGCGGCTGCGGCCCTGGGCGCGGATGACGCCTCGGTGGAAGACCGCTTTCCCGTGCGGGCGGTGCAATGCGGCCTCACCACGCTGATCGTCCCGGTGCGAGGACTCGACCGCTGCCTGTCTCTCCTCCCCCCGCAGGAGCCGCTCCGGCGCTTCTGCCTGGACCGGGGCATCGACATCGTCCTGGCATTCACCGGGGAGACATCGCGTCCCGGCACCGCGTGGCGGACCAGGGTTTTCGCACCGAAATTCGGCTACCTGGAGGACCCGGCCACCGGCTCCGGCAACTCCGCCTTCGGCCACTACCTTCTGGGGCTTTCGCGATGGGACGGGGATTCGATCACCATCGAACAGGGGCCGGACTGGAACGATCCGAACCTGGTGCGGCTCCGCACCGATGCCGGCACGGGGGATGACCGGCACGTGATCTTCGGCGGCGGTGCGGTCGTCAGGATAGAGGGGGAATACGTCTTATGAAGGAATCCGCCTACCACATCGTCGACGTCTTCGCGAAGCGGCGATACACGGGCAACCAGCTGGCCGTGGTGCTCCCCGAGGTGACGATCGACGGCGCAACGATGCAGACCATCGCCAGGGAATTCAACTTCTCCGAGACCACATTCATCCTGTCAAGGGAACCGCGAAACGGGGGCTACGACGTGAGGATCTTCACCCCCGGCGAGGAGGTCCCCTTCGCCGGCCACCCGGTGCTGGGCACGGCCTACATCATCAGGAACATGCTCCTGGGCGGAAAGACCGACACAATCGTCCTGAACCTCCCTGCGGGGAGGATCCCGGTAGCCTTCGAGGGCCCCTCCGGGATCCCCTGGATGACCCAGCTCCCCCCGGTCTTCGGCGAGTCCCGGCCCTCCGGGGAGGCGGCGGCGCTGCTGGGCCTCGCGCCCGGCGACGCCGACGACCGTTATCCGGCACAGGAGGTCTCCACCGGCCTCCCCTTCCTCATCCTCCCCCTGAAGGGGCTCGATGCGGTCCGCAGGGCCCGGCCGGTTTCCGAGGCCTGCGGTGAATTCTTCCGCGGGAGGCCGGAGCTCCCGGTCTTCCTCTTCGCGCCCGAGACCTGCGAGCCGGCGCACCGGCTGCACGCCAGGATGTTCGCCCCGTCCCTGGGTGTGCCTGAGGACCCGGCCACCGGGAGCGCCTGCGGATGCCTTGGGGGCTACCTCCTGAGGCACCGGTACCTCGGCGAGGGGACGATCGACATCTCGATCGAGCAGGGTTACGAGATCGGCAGGGAATCGGTGCTGCACCTGAAGGCCATGGACACCGCAGACGGCATGGAGATACGCGTCGGCGGATCCGTCTTCCCCGTGGCGACCGGAACGCTACGCTGAGGCCCGGCGCCTGCTGGCAGGGCCCTAGGGGATCAGGACGATCTTGCCGTAGGCCCCGCTCTCCATCACCTCGCGGTGGGCCCTTTCGGCCTCGGCCAGAGGGAGCTCCTTCCCCACCACTGGTCTGAGGGCACCCACCTCCAGGCCAGCCCCGATGGCGGCGTGGATCTCCGTCGTCTCCTCGTCGGTGATCTGCCAAAGCATTACGGCGTGGACCGAGCCGCGCCGCGCCATGAGGTCCCGCGGCGTGATGAGAGCCTCCCCCCGACTCCCGATCACCACCACCCTCCCCCGCAGCGCGATGAGCCTCAGGTCCGCCCCCAGGTTCACGTTGGCCAGCATCTCCAGGATGATGTCCACGCCGCGGCCCCCGGTGGCCTCCATGATCCCGTCGGTGTAGCCTGCCGCGGTGTGGTCGAAGACCCGGTGCGCCCCCTCCCGCTTTGCGAGCTCCAGCCCCGCCGGTGTCCCGGCGGTGCCGAAGACCCTGAGGCCCATGGCGCGGGCCGTCTGCACCGCAGCGGTGCCGACGCCACCGCTGGCGCCGTGGACCAGCACCGTCTCGCCGGCCCTGGCATCGGCCCGATGACGCAGGGCGTGGTAGGCGGTGACGTAGGGGACCGGGACACCGGCCCCCTGGGAGAAGGTGACGTTGTCCGGCAGGCGGTGTACCCGTATCTCCGGCGCCAGGGCGTACTCGGCACAGGTGCCGGTGAGGGCCCCGCCGAGGTACACCCGGTCGCCGGGCCTCACGCGGCTCACGCCGCGCCCCACCGCCTCCACCACCCCGGCACCGTCGATGCCGGGGATAAAGGGGAGCGACGGCTGGATGATGTAGCCGCCGGCGCGGACGTAGGTGTCCGCCGGGTTCACCCCCGCGGCCATGACACGCACCAGCACCTCCCCCCCCTCGGGCGACGGCACCGGCACATCCTCGAGCCTCAGGACCTCCGGCCCGCCGAATTCGCGAATGACGATTGCCTTCATGGTTGCCTCGGTTGCGTCCTCTGTGGTCTTCTGCGACGATCAGTGATACACGACGATGATCATCGTCGCTTTCTACCACGCGGGAGGGCCGGTGTCAACCCGTAAACGGAGGGGCGATCATTCCCCGGTGGGCGCGCGCCGGCGCGGCCTCAGGCCGGGTAGACCTTGAGCCTCGAATTCTCCCCGAAGCGGATGGTGAAGGCGGTTCCACGATCGGTGGAGATATCCATCTCCCCCCTGAGCTGCTTCACCAGGCTGTTGATGAGGGTCATCCCCAGGGAGCGGGAGCTCCCATTCTCCATGCCGGGGGTCATGCCGATGCCGTTGTCGGCGATGCGGAGTATCCTCCATGGGCCCTCCCGGTCGAAGCGAATCTCCAGCGCCCCGCTGTACCTGCCGGCGAAGGCGTGCTTCATTGCGTTGGTGGCTATCTCGTTCACAATGAGGCCGCAGGGTATCGCCGATTCGATATCGATGGCTGACTCCTCCACCAGGACCGTCACATCGACACGGCACTGGCCGGTGTCGAAGGAGTGCTTCACGCTGTAGACGATCTTTTCCAGGAAGGCTCCCAGGTCGATGCGGCTCACCTCATGGGAGGCATAGAGCATCTCGTGGACCATCTGCATCGTCTTGATCCTCCCCTGGCTGTTGTCCAGGAACTCCATGACCACCGGGTCCTCGGTCTTCATCCCCTCCAGGTTCAGGAGGCTTGACACTACCTGAAGGTTGTTCTTGACCCTGTGGTGCAGCTCCCGGAGGAGCATCTCCTTTTCATCAAGGGACTTCTTCAGCTCCTGCTCGTACCGCTTTCGCTCCCCCACCTCCCGGGCCAGGTTCTCGCTGTACTCCCTGTACCGGTCCTCGGTCTCCTCCAGCGTCTCCTTGTTCCAGATCAGGAACCGCTGGTGCCGCCGCACGATGACGTAGGCCAGCGACACGACGGCGCAGGAGACCGGGAGGGCCGCCAGCAGCCACACCAGCAGATCGCGTTCCCTCCGGTGGAGCAGGATGTCGAAGGGGACGGAAAAGACCGCCCAGACGACGCCGGCGCCGATGATCGTCAAAATGGGGACGCTCAGGCGCCCACCCAGGATGAAGAGTGAGGCGACGGGGATCAGGTAGGCCCAGGGGAGGACGCTGAGTGCCTTGACCGCCGCATATCTCCTCCGCTCCTCCATGGCGCAACGGCCGACCGCCAGGGCGACGGCGATGCTGCAGAACATCAGCAGCGTGAAGACTGCCAGGGGGATATCGCCGGTGACGCCGCCGTAGAGGCAGAGCACGGCACACAGGGGGAGGCCGAGGATAAGGCCCAGCTTGAGGAGGAATCGCTGGCGCAGCATGTCCAGCTCCACCAGCTCGTGGTCCACCAGGAGTCTGTGCACAAAGGTAGATGCGGCGTTCCTCGGGATATCCATAACGATACAAGGCGCCATTATCATGCACTGTCAACAGGATTATGCTGCAATATTGTAAATTTATCCCGACCGCCGGTGCCGAGACGCCCCGGGGGCGACGGAATTACCGGCTTGACAGGGGGCCCCGGCCGTGGAAGCCTTGCGAAAACATAACCGCGCAGAGGAGAACGCCATGTCCGGAGAGAACAAGGTCCTGGTCCTGCTGGGGAGCCCCAGGAAGAAGGGGAACAGCGCGATGCTGGCGGAGCGGATCGTCCGGGGTGCCCGGTCCGCAGGCGCCGCAGTGGAGACGGTCTTCCTCCACGGTATGACCATCGCCCCCTGCAGGTCCTGCTACGCCTGCCAGAGGCCCAGGAGCAAAGGGTGCGCCATCGACGACGACATGCAGGGAGTGTACCGGAAGATGCTGCAATCCCCGGCCTGGGTGATAGCCAGCCCGGTCTACTGGTTCAGCATGTCCGCCCAGACCAAGATCTGGATGGACCGCTGCTTCGCCCTTGGGGCCTACGCAAAAAATCCCTTTCATGGGCGCAGGATCGCCCTGGCCATGAGCTACGGCGGCGAGGATCCCTTCGATTCGGGGTGCGTCAACGCCCTGCGGACCTTCCAGGACGCCTACCGCTACGTGGGGGCCGAGATGGTGGGCATGGTCTACGGCAGCGCCACGGAGGCGGGGGAGATCGCCTCGAACAAGCCCCTCCTGAGGGAGGCGGAGGACCTGGGGAAAAGACTGGTCTGCGGGCTGTGATTCACCGCGGGCAATCCATCATGGAGACAGAGGATGCAGAGATTCACCAGGCTCTTTCCGCTCTGGGCCCTGCTGGTATCGGTCGCGGCCTATAATCTCGACGCCTATCTGGCGGGATTGAAGCCGCTCATCATACCTCTGCTGGCGGTGGTGATGTTCGGCATGGGGATGACCCTGGAATGGCAGAATTTCAGAAACGTGTTCAAATCCCCCGGGGTGATCCTTCTGGGCTTCTCCCTACAGTACCTTGTCATGCCCGGTGCCGCCTACCTGCTCTCCCTTCTCTTCAGGCTCCCCCCGGCCCTGACCGCCGGTATGGTCCTCGTGGGATGCAGCCCCGGCGGCACCGCCTCCAACGTGATCGCCTACCTGGCCGGCGGCGACGTGGCCCTCTCGGTCACAATGACCCTGGCCTCCACGGTGTGCGCGGTGGTGCTGACGCCGCTCCTTACACTCCTGTTGCTGCGCCACGTTGTCCCGGTGCCGGCCGCGGAGATGCTCCTGGACATCCTCGTGATCGTGCTGCTGCCGGTCATGGCCGGGACGGCGATCAATTCCTTTTTCAAGGAGCGTATCGGCAAGGTCCGGGAGCTCTTCCCGCTCCTCTCCGCTGCGGTGATCCTCTTCATAATCGCCATCATCGTGGCTCTCAACAGGTCCAACATCGGAAGCGCGAGCCCGGTGATCCTCATGGCGGTGATGGCGCACAACCTCACGGGCCTGGCCCTGGGCTACGGCGTCACGAGGCTCTTCCGATACGATGAAAAAACCGGCAGGACCATAGCCATCGAGGTGGGGATGCAGAACTCCGGCCTGGCCGTGGCCCTGGCGGTCAGGTACTTTTCCGCCGCCGCCGCCCTCCCCGGCGCGATCTTCAGCGTGTGGCACAACATCTCCGGCTCGATTCTCGCCGGCATCTGGCGCCACCGGGATTCCGTGAAGGGATAGATGCATCATCACAATTGCCGGAAAAAAGAAATTTTATAAACGGCGTTGTCCCCGTCTTGCCATTTCATCTGAGTCTGGCAGTTCTAATGGGTTTGCGAAAATGCGATGTTCCGGCTGACTCCTTACATCACTTTTTCAACCGGATGAAATTGTAGATGGCGATGAAGAATCCGGAGAGGGAAACGATGCCGATGAACACATCGTACTCCTCGCGATAATCGAGAAACCCGAGGGTTATGAGGATCGCCAGCGCCAGGGAAGCCAGGAATACGAGAATCCTGTCGATCATGGCACCTGTTACTTTTTATGCATGAACAGCTCGTCGAGATGCGCATTGACGAGCTTGATGGAGCTGGTGACAAGCACGAAAATCCAACTGGTCATTCCAATAATCAGCAATGTCGTTTTCAACATGAGCCGCTCCTCTTTGTATCCACGACCGTCTCTGTACAAGATACCAAATCAACAAAACGGTGGCAATATCTTTTTATCACACCTCCCCGGCGCGGTCTTCAGCGTATGGCACAACATCTCCGGCTCCCTGCTCGCCGGATACTGGCGGCACCGGAACGCCGTAAGGGAAAAGGGGGAGCGGCTCCTCAGCGGATGATGTCACGCATCTTCACCATGCTCATGGGAACCTTCTTCATGCCCCCCACGGTGACGATGGAATACTCCTGTCCGTCCGTGGCCACCACCGCGCCGGTATAGGTCCTTCCGTCAAAAAGGTACACCGTCTCGACCCTGCCGTACCTGCGCCTGATGTCGTCATTGGTCTTCAGGACGGCGCGAGCTCTCCCGGCAGGCGCAGGGGCGATCGTCACCGTCTCCTTTATCTCCTCCACCGCCGCCGGGACGATCACCGCGGCGGGTCGCGCCGGCTCCTCCCTCGACGTCACGATCCATGAAATGACGAAGAGCCCTGCAATCGACAGCAGCACCGCCGCGGCCAGCAGCGCCGCATTCCGAGTCTTTTTGTTCATAGCCGCACCTCTGAATCTTACTAATGCCCCATTCCGCCGGTCACAACGGCACACCGGGGGCGATGGTATCTGGCTATAAGTAGGGTTTTTTCGTGAAAACGGACAAATTTTTCTGGTGCTATCGGGGTCAGAGCCAGACTCCGGCGGTCAGAGCCACTATTTTCACTGGATCCACCGATAACTATCGGGTTAGAGCCTATGCAACCAAGGGTATGGACCGATAACTATCGGGGTCGGCCGCTCCCGGGCAAAGCCATTTTTGACATCCTGTCAAGGCTTTGCATTCGGGCTTCCTGCCCAGCACCATCCATGTCCTCCGCGGGTGAGGTCAGGAGGACCGTCTGCATTTGCATGATATGGATATCATAAAAGCAAATGCCACTAAGACATCCTGCCGACACGAAGTCGGCGTGTCATGATCGGCCATGGATGGCCGAAAAAATCATGACCTGTTTGTCGGAGCCCCCCTGTAATTAAAGGTATAAACCGATAACTATTGGGGTCAGACCCCTCAATCTACCCGGGTCAGACCCCTCAATCTACCGGGGTCAGAGCTCATCCCGGACGGTATTTCCCATTATAAACCTGCTGTTGTCATGAGAAAAAGCGAAAGTGGATCATCGTCGCCAGTGGATAAAAACCGCGCTTATTCCACCGCGGTGTTCCGCACCGAGTTCATGGGGATCGAGCGGTACCTGCCGGGGACCAGCACCTTCATCATGGCGCCGCGGCCCACGATGGCGCCCCGCACCTGTTCGCCGGAGTAGAGGTACACCACGTCGATGCGGCCGTACCTGGCCCGGATCTCCTGCAGGGTCATGGGGATTGCCTCCCCCTGAAGCTTCTGAAGCGCCGCGTCGGTCTCACTGTCGGCCTTGCGCACCAGCGCCGCAAGGGCGTCGTACTCAGACTGAGGGGCACGTTGCGGATTGTTCATGAATGGTATCGAGAGCAGGCGGCCGATCTCGAGCTTCTCGGCCTCGGTGGCCGGCCGCTCCTGGATCGCCGTCCCGGCCTCCACGGCCCTCCCCTCGCCGAGGGCAAGCTCCTCGCCCGTGTCGTTGTGTTTCACCGTCACTGTCCCCTCGAGCACGGCGACGGTGTCCACGGCCCCGGCGGTGACGCTGAAGGCGGTGCCCCGCACCGCGGCCGCCACGGTAGGGGCCTTCACGGAGAAGGACCTCCCCTTCCCGAGGCGCCCGAGTCTGGCCAGCACCGTCCCCGAGGCTATGGAGATGCCGGTTTCCGGACCCTCCAGGAGGGTGTCTACGGCGAGCTCGCTCTTCGGCTGCAGGCGCACCAGGATGGTCTCGCCCACCTGCACCATCGCCGCTCCCCCCTCGCCGGTCTTCACCCTGTCGCCCCGTACCAGGAGGTCGCGCACCTTCAGGGGGGTCTGCGCCCCGTCCGTTCCGGTCCTGGTGACGTCGCCCACGGCGAAGACCACCACGCCCCCCTCCGGGGCGCCAGGCATGATGAGCGGCCGCGAGATCGTGAAGACGCCGGCGAATACCGCGCAGACCAGCACCGCCGCCAGGGCCGAGGAGAGGATCCTCCCCTGCCGGAAGCTCATGCCGAGGCCCATCCGCCGGGTTGCCCGGTAGAGCGGCAGGGCCGCACGGACCCCCATCGATAACCCGCCACGCTCCCTTAGGATACGGGTGAGCGTCTCTCCCTTGGCCCGGACAATGCTGCTTCGCACCGCGGTCGGGACCGGCCACCGGAGCCGGTACTTCTCCAGGACCTGTATGAAGAGGGCATCGCTCACAGCAGGTCCTCCAGCTTCGCGATGCCGCGCTCGCGGAAGTACTCGGCGAGGCGCCGCACCGCCAGGCCGAAGCGGTACTTGGCCTGGCGCTCGCTGATCCCCAGCTGCTCCGCCGCCTCGCGGTAGGTGAAGTCGTAGCTCGCCACCAGCTCGAAGAGGACCCGGTCCGCTTCGTCGATGAAATTGGCGTCGCTCTCCAGGGCCTCCTGTATCATGAGCCTGGTGTCCCTGAAGCCGTTGACGTAGGTGACGCCCAGGTCGTCCATCTCCCCCTCGGTGATGTCAGGCTTTTTCCTTTTCATCATGTCGAAGACCACGTTCCGCAGGGTGCCGTAGAGCCATGTGCGCGGCTCCCGCACCTCTCCCATCTTGGCATGGAATCTGATGAAAACCTCCTGGGCCGCGTCCTGGGCGTCATCGGCATCCCCCAGCTTGGTATAGGCAGTGCTGTATATTAGAGCGAAATAACGCTCATAGACATCGATAAAGAGGTCATTGCCCTTAGCGACTGCCGGCATGGCCATCACCATATAAGTGGATTACAGGGGCGGATCTGGACAAATTATTCCTGCCTGCCTCGGGAAAATTCTGATACGACTGTGCGGCAATGCCCTCTTTATAAAGAAGCGACTAAAAAAATCAATCATTAATGAAAAATAATTGTCCTTATCGAGAATATGCTTCAACTTATTTTGATGCGTTACAGGTCGGAGATATCCGGACAGTCACTAATAAAATACAAGAGGTAGTTTCGATGAAAAAGACAACGATCGCACTCCTGGGAATCCTGGCCCTGTCCCTGGCCGTATCGTGCGGCAGGGGGGGCGGCTTCACCCCCGTGGTGGTCCTCACCGTCGGGGACGTGCAGGTGAAGAGCCAGGGGAAGGAGTTCGCGCCGGCGAAGGTGGCACAGGTGATCCTGAAGGGAGACGTCATCATGACCGGGACAAAATCACACATCACCATCCAGATCGGCGAACGGGGGATCGTGCAGATCTCTCCGGACAGTACGGTGGAGGCAGCCTCGCTGTTTGAAGCTGGGACCGGCGAGCTCTACCTCACGAAGGGGACGGTGGTCTCCCGGCTGGACAAGCTCGGTAAAAGCAACGCCTACAGGGTAAAGACCCCCACCGCCATCGCCGCGGTGCGCGGCACGGTCTTCAGTGTCTCCTACGACAGCGTGAAGTGCTCGGTGGGCGTGTCCCGGGGCCAGGTGCAGGTGACCGACGCCGTATCGGGCAAGGCCGAACCGGTGGTGCAGGGGAAGGCGGTGGATGTGCAGGAGGGGATCACCCTGCGCGACCTGGCGAAGGAGGAATCCCTCGTGCTGAGCAAGGCCGAGGCGGTGACCATCATCGAGGAGACGCAGACCGTCGCCCCAGCGGCGCTGGAGGAGAAGGGGCGTTCGTTCCTCCCAGCGATCGAGGAGATCGACAGGAAGATCGAGGAGCTCCCCCCCACGACCATGGAGGGGATACGCTCCCGTTACGGCAGGGTCGATGTGGTGAGCCTCTATTCCGGGAGGGTCTATCGCGGCGCCATCATCAGCCGCGGGGCCACGGTGCGGATCATAACCCCCCAGGGGACGGTGGACATTCCCAGGGAGAAGGTGAAGAGCACGATGCTGCAGTGATGCCAGTCGGGCCCCCGGAAACGGGGGCCCGTTTTTTTGCACGCACGGGCATGCCGCCGCGATCACGGGGGCACGCCCGTACGGAGGAACGAGGCCGCTATAGTCCCGGGAACTCCCCCTCCCCCCTGGCGAAGCGATACCACTTCAGAAAGATATCCACCGCGGCGGCCGTCTCCTCGCTGCCGGGATCGCCGGCCCGGTAGAGGCGCATGAAGTCCCTCCCCTCGATCACCGGGAGCGAGTTGAGGACGCGCATCTGCAGGTGCGTCGGGCATGTCCTGAGGGCCCCGGCGAGCGCCTCCAGGGGGACCATTCCGGTGACGAAGCCGAAACGCCAGGAGTACTCGTAGAGAATCGCCGATTCCACCTCGCCGGAGGCGACGGGGTCGCCGGCATGCTGCGTCAGAAAGCGGTAAAAATCGTGCTTCTCCCGTTCGTATTCCGCGAGACGGTCCACGACCCCCCGCGCGGTCTCCTCCCCCAGCAGGGAGGCGACCTGCCATCTCAGGGAATCGGGGTCCTCACCCGACGCGATCATGCCCACACCGAGGCGCACCGCCTCGAGCACCCGCCGCTCCTCCCCCCTCGGCGACTCGGCGATCAGCCGGTCGTAATAGGCTCCCACCTCCGCGGGATCAGTCCCCTCCGTCGTCAGGTCGAGCCCCCTCTGCAGGGGGCCGAAGAGCCCCTCGTCCCTGTAGTCCTCAAGGATCATGAGTCCCCGGTAGCGGGCCACCTGTGACATCGCGTACAGGTGGAGCACCAGGCCCACCGTGACCTTCTCATCCATGCCTTCACCTCCCGATGTATCGAACTCCTACGCGCCGCCGTTCCGGCCGACGCACCCCGGACGCTCCCCCGCGACAGGGACGTACCGTGGAGAGGATCAATCCCTTACCCCCGCCGTACACGCCGGCGTTGGCCCTTGCGTTCCTTCGTGTCTCCCCGATGGCACCTGAGATTCAGAAGCGCACCCTGGTCATGAATCCCGACGAGGTATCGATCTCCATGGAGCCGCTTATCTGCCTCACCAGGGAGCGTACGATCTCGAGCCCCAGGGTCTGGAGCGTATTGAGATCGTGTCCGGCCCTGTTGCCGATCCCGTTGTCCATTACGACCAGCTCGTTCGTACCGCCGTCGGTGACCGTGAAGCGTATGGATATCTCGCCACGGCGGCCGTCCGGGAAGGCATGCTTGAGGGAATTGGAGACGAGCTCGTTGGTGATCAGGGCGCAGGGGATCGCCAGGTCGATTCCCAGTTCCACCTTCTCGACGTCCATAAGAAGCCGCACCTTTTCCCCGGCATTGAAGCTGCTGAAGAGGCCCGGCGCGAGCTCCGCGATGTACCGCGCAAAATCGATCCTGGAGAGGTTTTCCGACTTGTACAGCATCTCGTGTACCAGCGTCATCGCCTTTATCCTGTTCCTGCTCTCCTCGAAATAGGAGCGGTACTTCTCGTCATCGACCTTGACGGCCTGGAGCGAGATGAGGCTCGCGACGACCTGGAGATTGTTCTTGACCCTGTGGTGGAGCTCCTTGATGAGAATCTCCTTTTCCACCAGCGATTCCCGCAGCTCGTTCTCGATCCTCTTGCGGCTGGTGATGTCGCGGGTGATGGCAAGGACATAGTCCCTCCCCCCGATATTGATGGCGTTGAGGATCGTCTCCTCCCACAGGGGGCTCCCGTCCTTTTTCCGGTTGATCCAGTCGAAGCTCAGGGGCCCCCGCACCGCCGCTTCCTGGATCTTACGCAGACCGTCCGCGTGGGAATAGGGGGGGTCGCCGAAGATGGAGCCCTGAAGGAACTCCTCCATCGTCTCGAAGCCGTAAAAACCGGGGGACGCCCTGTTGGCGGCGACTATCGCGCCCGTGTCGATGTCGTGGATCTTTATGGAATCGCTGGCCGTCTCGAATATGGTCCTGAATCGCTCCTCGCTCCCCCGGAGCCCCTGTTCCGTCTGCTTCCGCGCGCCGATGTCCCTGGCGATCCCCAGAATACCGGTGCACCGTCCGTCGGTCCCGAACACCGGCGTCCTGGCTGTCTCCACCAGTACCCTGTGCCCGTCGCCGGCGGAGGTGAGCCATTCCTCGTTCATGGTGGGACCGCCCGTTTCAATCGCCTGGCGGTCGTTCTCGCGGAAAGAATCCGCCTGTTCCCTCGCCATGAAATCGTAGTCGGTTTTACCGACGATCACATCTTCCTCGGCGCCGAAAAACTGCTCGAATCTGGTATTGCAGGCGAGATAGATACCTTCAGTATCCTTCAGCCAGAGGAGGTCCGGGATGGTCTGCAGGAGCGTCCGCAGGCGCGTCATACTCCCGCGCAGCCGCTCCTGCTCATCGAAGAGATCGAGGGCCGTCTCTATGGCCGCCTGCAGTATTCGATCCCCGGAATCCCTTGCGATGTATCCGTAGTGCCTGACGACGCGAAGACGACCCGGTATCTCCGCTTCAGGGAATGAAGTGATGAAAACGACCGGAAGGTTCCCCCCCTCCAGAATCCGCCGCGCCGCCTCTATCCCGTCGATCCCGCCGCCAGGATCGGCATCCAAGAGCACTAGGTCGACGGCGGCATCGCCGGTGGCCGCGGCGAGCGCCTCCTCTCCGCTGTTCGCCACGATAACCCTGTATCCGAATCCTGCAATCCTCTCCGACAGGGCAGTGGCTGCCGCCGCATCGTCGACGAGAAGTATCGTCCTCGCAATCCCGGGGCCCACGCATCCCCTCCTGTCCGTGATAAATATTCCGCCGCGACGGGCACGGTGCTTTCAATATAGCATCGATTCCATGGCGCAACAACACTTTTTTCGAAATGATCCCCGCTCACTATTGGCCCCGATGAAATCCGCCGGCGCCGTTATCCGAAAAGCAAGCCAGCGGCACCATGAAGCCGGTGACATGTCGTCCGCCGGGGATGAATGGCTACCCTGTGCTCGACACCCTGCGGGGAGCGCCTTCCATATAGTGCTTGCAATATTAGCAAAACCGTGCTTGTCTGGCCGACAGTCCCTGCCGCGGGCGGCGGGCACGATACTTCAGAAAGGGATACTGGATGGACGTTATCTTCCTCCTCTCCGGCTTCATCCTCCTCATGCTGGGCGGCGATTACCTGGTGAAGGGGAGCATCTCCCTGGCGGTGCACCTCCGCGTCTCCACCCTGGTGATCGGCGTGGTGGTGGTCTCCTTCGGCACCTCGGCGCCGGAGCTGGTGGTGAGCCTGGATGCCGCCCTCAGTGGCCACCCGGACATCGCCATCGGCAATGTCGTGGGATCCAACATCGCCAACATCGCCCTGGTCCTGGGGCTTACGGCGGTGTTCCTTCCCGTCAGTGTGAAAAGGCGGGCGATCCTGGTGGACTGGTCGGTGATGATGTTCGCCAGCCTCCTCCTCTTCGCCTTCTGCTGGGATCTCACCCTGCGACTCTACGAGGGTGCGGCCTTTCTGGTCATCCTGGGGGGCTATATCGTCCGATCGGTATCATCATCGCGGAAAGAGCACGACGGTGTCGCCGTCGGTCCCAGATACCGACTGATGACGTCAATCCTGCTGGTGGCCGTTGCAGGTGCGGCCCTGGTGGCGGGATCGGAGTTGCTCATCCGTGGCGCGTCGCACATTGCCCAGAGGCTGGGGGTCGACGAAAGGATCATCTCGGTATCGATCATCGCCCTGGGAACGAGCCTGCCGGAGCTGGCCACCTCCATCGCCGCGGCGGTGCGGAAGGAGCTGGACATCTTCATCGGCAACATCATCGGGTCGAACATCTTTAACATTCTGGCCATACTGGGGCTCACCAGCACCGTCACGCCCATCGGCATCAATCCCATGGTGCTGCGCTTCGACCTGTTCTGGATGCTGGGGATGGCCCTCCTGCTGCTCCTCTTCATCCTCCCCCTGAAAAATGGGACGATCAGCCGGTGGAAGGGCCTGGTCTTCGTCGCGCTCTACGGCATCTACATCTACCTCGTCTACACACATCGCATGACCTGAGGACTGCGCGGTATCGCGGTCGCCCCTGCAGAAAAAAATGTACAAAATTCAGATAAAATCGCCGTAAATATTTGATCCGGCCCGCTCTTTGCTACATTTTGGAAGTAGGTTTTTTTTGAATCTCACTACCGGGAGGCTGTCATGAAACACCTGCCGAGAGAGCATCAACGGGCCTACATCACCTTTTACCTCAGGTTGTTCGAAGGGGAGCAATTCCTCGGGTTCATCATCGACATATCAAGGGAGGGAATAAAGCTGCTGTCCGAGATGCCCCTTGCGCAGGACAAGGAGTATTCGCTGAAGATGAAGGTCCCCTCGTCGCTGGAATGGCAGGGGAGAAAGGACGTGGACCGCCACATCCAGTTCTCCGCCAGATGCATCTGGAGCAAGCACGACTATGTCGACAAGGACTTCTACATCAGCGGTTTCAATTTCACCGAGTTCAAGGAAGAAGACCAGAGTATCATTCACGCCATGATCGCACAGTACAGAATTCCCTGATCAGGAGGTCCGGCATGGAAACAAAGATGAAGATTCTCGCGGCCCTTGAATTCTCGGAAGACCCGCACGAGCTGCTCAAGCGGGCACTCCAGGTGGCGAAGAAGTACGAGGCGAAGATATACACCCTACACGTGATCGAAGAGCTGCCCCGCCAGGCCTTCTACTACGACGCCTACAAGGTATGGGAGGAGTTCAGGGACAGGGCGGTGAAGGAGACCATAGAGAAGATGAACGCCTACATCAAGGAGCTCACCCCCGATTTCCCGGAGATCGAACCCATCATCGAGGTGGGCAATCCCTGCGACAAGATACTGGAGGAGGCCGAACGGCTCGAGGTGAACCTGATCATCATGGGGCACCACGTACGGAAGGGCGTCCTGAGCCACATGATGAAACACAACAACGCCGAGAAGGTGGTGCGGCTCTCGAAACGGCCGGTGCTGACCTTCAGCATCGAAGTGGCTTGAAGCCGCCGGAAAACTCGGACCCGCCCCCTAGAGCCTCGCCAGGAGCATGAACATGATCACGCCGCTCAGCACGATGATCGCCGCGTTCACGAGGATGAGGAAAACCACGCCCCCAAGGAACCGCCGCTGGCTGCGGTTGTAGCCGCGCAGTTTCTCCCTGAAGCCCCGATAGCGCTCCCGCATCATCTCCATGGTGCCCCCGCCGCCGGTTTACCGGCTTCGCAGGTTAATGAGCTTCTTCACGAATATCTCCTCCCGCTCCATCTCCTCGAGTCGATCGCTGATGAATTTCTTCGCCTCCTCGTTCCGGGGGATGAAGACCTTCTCCAGGGCGTTCACCTTCCGCTGGACCTTTTTCAGCTCCCGGGAGAGGACGAAGATGGTCTTCAGCACCGTGGCGTACCGGGCCAGCAGCAGGAGCGTCTCCCGGCAGCGCCGTTTGCACTCGTCGTAGCCGGCGGTGGTTCCGGCGAAGCCGGACCGGGGCCTGATCTCCAGCGGCCGCCCCTCCATGATCGGCAGGGCGATCCCCATGAGCCTGGTGAAGGAGAGCTCCAGGGCCAGCGACTCCCTCTCGGAGTGGCCCTTCATGGCGATGACGTCGGATCCCATCTCCATGGCGGTGACGCCGAAGAGGCGGTAGTAATCCGCCAGGGTCTCCCTGAGACCGCTCTCCAGCGGTCCCACCTCCCTGGCGTGCTTCATGATCTCCATCACCAGTATCTCTCGCTTCTGCTGGAGCAGGTCGAAGCCCTCCCGTGCAAAGGCGAGCTCGCTTTTGATCCTCCGGAGGCTGGTCTTGGTGGGGGGGACGTCGATGCCGGGCATGTCACTGGGCCTCTTCCGAGGGGATGTAGTACTTCTGTATGTCCTCGCGCGAGATCCTGTAGAGCTCCTTCTCCGGGAGCACCGAAAGGACCCGCCATCCGATATCCAGCGTCGTCTCGATGGATCTGTTCTCGAATTCCCCCTGGCTCAGGTACTGGTGCTCGAAGACTTCGCCGAATTTCAGGTAGGTCCTGTCCAGCTCGGTCAGCTCCTCCTCACCCACGATGGAGGCCAGCGACCTGATGCGCTTGACCCTGGCGTAGCAGGCGAAGAGCTGGGCGGCCAGCCCGGCATGGTCCTTCCTGGTCCTCCCCTCCCCGATGCCGTCCTTCATGAGCCGGGAGAGGGACGGGAGGCCGGCGATGGGGGGATAGACAGATCGGTTGAAGAGCTCCCGCTCCAGGACGATCTGCCCCTCGGTGATGTAGCCGGTGAGGTCCGGCACCGGGTGGGAGATGTCGTCGCTGGGCATGGTGAGGATGGGGATCTGGGTGATTGAGCCGTTTTTCCCCTTGATGCGGCCGGCCCGCTCGTAGATCGACGACAGGTCGCTGTAGAGGTAGCCCGGGTACCCCTTCCTCGAGGGGACCTCGCCGCGGGAGCTGGAGAGCTCCCGCAGTGATTCGCAGTAGTTGCTCATGTCGGTGAGGATCACCAGCACGTGCATCTCCTCGGTGAAGGCCAGGTGCTCCGCCAGGGTGAGGGCCGCACGGGGGGTGATGAGCCGCTCGATGGAGGGTGAATTGGCCAGGCTCAGGAACACCGCCGTATTCTCCAGCACGCCGCTCTTCTCGAAGGAATCGATGAAGAAACGGGCCACGTCGAACTTGACCCCCATGGCGACGAATACCACCGTGAACTCCTCCCCGGAGGTGAGGAGCCTCGCCTGGCGGGCGATCTGGGCGGCGATCCTGTTGTGGGGCATGCCGCTGCCGGAGAAAATGGGGAGCTTCTGTCCCCGGATCAGGGTGTTCATGCCGTCGATGGCGGAGATGCCGGTCTGGATGAAGTCCCTGGGATACTCCCGGGAATAGGGATTGATGGGAAGCCCGTTGACGTCCATCATGACGTCCGTCGTCACCTGGGGCGCGCCGTCCGCCGGCCTGCCGAGCCCGTCGAAGACCCGTCCCAGCATCTCCCGCGACACCGGGATCTCCAGGGGCCTGCCGATGAAGGTGGTGCCGATCCCCTCCAGGGAGAGGCCTGATGTTCCCTCGAAGACCTGCACCGCGGCGCTGTCCTCGTCCACCTCCACCACTTGGCCGAGCCTGAGCTCGCCGGTGCTGCTCCTGATCTCCACCAGCTCCCCGAAACCGACGTTCCTCACCCCCTCCACGAAGACCAGGGGACCCCGTATCGCCGCGAGTCCGGTATATTCAATCTCCCTGTTCATGGTGCCACCGCCCCCTCGCGGTTCCCGCCCCCTGCCGGCGCTGCCTCGGCATTCAGGGCGCTGAACTGCGACTTCATCATCTGGTTTGCCTCGTCGATCAACTGCACCTCGTGGTCCCCCACCTCGGACTTCAGCCGTATAATCTCGCCGACCACCTGCATCGAGGTGATGGCCTTCAGGTCCACACCCCGCGACAGGAGCTCCCTGGCCTCGTTGTGGAACGCCACGATGATGGCGAGGATCTTGATCTGCTTCGCGGTGCCGCAGTACATGTCCTTGGGGTCGAAGGAATTCTGCTGGAGGAACCCGTTCTTCAGCATCTCCGCCGTGAAGAGCGTCAGCTGGTCCTGGACCGGAAGCGAGTCCGGCCCCACGAGCTTGACGATCTGCTGGAGCCGGTCGTCCTCCAGGAGGATATGCATCGCCTCCCTCCTGGTGTCGAACCACGATGCGTCGCGCTCGTTCCACCAATCCCTCACCTCGTCGATGTACTCGGTGTAGCTGTCGATCCAGCTGATGGAGGGATAGTGGCGGGCATCCGCCAGGACCTTGTCCAGCGCCCAGAAGCATCGGACGAAGCGGGTGGTGTGCTGCGTCACCGGCTCCGAGAAATCGCCCCCCGGCGGGGAGACCGCCCCGATGGTGGTGATGCTCCCCTCGCCGCAGGAAAGGGTCTCCACGCAGCCGGCCCGCTCGTAGAACTCGGCCAGGCGCGTCGCCAGGTAGGGGGGGAATCCCTCCTCTGCCGGCATGTCCCCCAGGCGGCTCGAGAGCTCCCGCAGCGCCTCGGCCCAGCGGGAGGTTGAATCCGCCATTACCGCCACGCCGTACCCCATGTCACGGTAGTACTCGGCGATGGTGATCCCGGTGTAGATGCTCACCTCGCGGGCCGGCACCGGCATGTTGGAGGTGTTGGCGATCATGACGGTCCGCTCCATGAGGGGCCTGCCGCTCCTCGGGTCGGTGAGCCTCGGGAACTCGTTGAGGACGTCGGTCATCTCGTTGCCCCGCTCGCCGCACCCGATGTAGACGATGATGTCGGCGTCGCACCACTTCGCCAGGGCGTGCTGCGTCATGGTCTTCCCGGTGCCGAAGCCTCCCGGGATGGCCGCCGTACCCCCCCGGGCGATGGGGAAGAAGGTGTCGATGATCCGTTGCCCGGTGATCAGCGGCGCGCCGGCACTTACCTTTTTCGCGTAGGGCCGCTGCTGCCGCACCGGCCAGAAGGAGGCGAGCGTCCCCCGGAAATCCGGCATCCCCTGGAGCCCGAAGATATCGTCCTCCAGGGTGTAGTCCCCCTCGCCGGCCAGGCGCTCCAGCTTCCCGGAGAGACCCGGTGGCAGCAGGATCCGGTGCAGCACCGATTCGCTCTCCCGCACCTCTCCCAGGATCGCCCCCGGGGCCAGCACGTCCCCCGCCGCCGCGACGGGGGTGAAATGCCACCGTCTCTTCATGTCCAGCGGGGGCGCCTTCACTCCCTTTCGTATATGGCTCCCCTGCAGGGCGGCGATGTCCACCAGGGGACGCTGTATGCCGTCGTAGATGTTGGAGATCAGCCCGGGTCCCAGGTGCACCGAGAGGGGCCTGCAGGACGAGGAGACCTCGTCGCCCGGCTTCAGACCGGTGTCGTCCTCGTAGACCTGGATGACGGCGCTCTCGGCGTCGAGTCGGATCACCTCGCCGATAAGCCTGTGTGGGCCCACCTCGGCGATATCGAGCATTCGTATCCCCTGGAGCCCCCTGGCCCGGACGATCGGCCCGTTCACCCCGGTCACCACCCCCCGCACCGTTTCCTTCATTACCACCCTCCCGGCTCACTCATGATTCCCCGCCTCCGCCTCGGCGATGGCATCCAGCACCGCCTTCCGTATGGACGCACGATTCCGGTACACGATTCTCTCCAGCGAATGGTTGTACACCAGCCCGGTGGCGCGGTCCTCGACGATGAGACCGCCGCCGCTGAGCCCCTCCTCGTAACGGAACTCCACCGAGGCTCCCGCCGCAGCACGCCCCGCGATCATGCGCCGCAGTTCAGCCTCGTCACCCCGCTCCGCCGGCGAGAGCCGCACGATAAGCTCAGGCGCGCCGGTCTCGGCGGCGATGCCGGCCACGGTCGCGGCGAGGAACTCCAGGTAGCCCCGGCGGTTTCCCGCGATGAACTCCCCGACCGCACCCCGTACGATCCAGTCCACGAACTCCTCCCTGAGATTCATGGCCAGCTTTCGCCTCTCGATGGCCGCGCGGTGCTCCATCTTTTTCCGCTCCTCCCCCACCGCCCGCTCCCGGTCCATTTCCAATGACTTCGAGAGCTTCAACATCTCGCTGTCGTATTCCCGGGTGAGACGCTCCCGCTCCATGCCGGCGTGCATGGCCAGGTCCCGCTCCCTCGACTCGCAGTCCCGCTCCAGGGATTCCAGGAGCCCCGAGGGATCGCCACGTTCGGCGATCTCACTGCCATCTGCGCGTTTTCCTTCACCGTTCATATCGATATCCCCAGCGCCTCGGTGACGTAGCTCATGATCGACCGGGAGAGGGAGGGATCGTCGAAGACCCCCGGAATCTCCACCACCACCGGCCTCGCCCTGGTGAGGTTGCAGTCGCGGATCGCCTCGCTCACCACGGCCGCCAGGGATGAGGTGATGAGCAGAACGGCCGCATCGCCGCGGGACATGGCCGCCCCCAGGTGGGCCGCCACGTGCTCCCGGTCGGAGACGATGCAGTCGATGCCGCCCAGCCTGAAGGCCGAGGCGGTGTCCCTGTCGCCTATGAGCAGTATCCTGTCCATGTCACGGGTGCCTCCACTGCGTTCCGCCCTTCAGATCTTGTTGAGAATCATGATCGCCACGATGAGTCCGTAGATGGCGATCCCCTCGGCCATGCCGAGGAACACGATGGCGCGGCCGCCGATCTCCGGCTTCTCGCTCATGGCGCCCATGGCGGCGGAACCGATCTTCGCCAGGGCGTAGGAGCTGGAGAGGCAGGAGATTCCCACGGCCCCCATGGCCGAGAGGACCATACTCATCCTGTCGAGGCCGCCGGCGGGGCCGGCGGTCACGGGTGCCGCGGTTTCGGCGAAGAGCCCCTGGGACATGGCGACAAATGCCGCCAGGGCGCAGGCCGCGATGACGGCGAATCGGTATACCGGATGAATCGCTTTCATGATCTTCCTCCCATGTTATGATCGGGCCCTCCTCAGAGAAAACGGGGCAAACTCGATTCCGCCACCCTGGAAGAACCTCCTGAAAAATTCGTAATACTCGAGCCTCATGGCCTGGATGCCACACACGAGCCCCTCCAGAAGAATGATGAAGACGTTCCCCACCACGATCACGGCGACCGAGGCGACGGTGATCCCTGGCCCCACGATGGCGGCCAGCGTGTACACGGCGATGCTGAGCCCCGCGTGGCTCAGCGCAAAGGCTCCCGCCCTGATGAATGAGATGGTGTTTCCCAGAAATCCGGAAAACATCTCCACGACCTCCACGACCGACTCCACGGTGTATTCCACCACGCCCCCGTGGAAGTAGCTCCCGGAGCGGGTCACCAGGCCGCCGATGAGGCCCCTGCAGAGGAACAGGCACACCGGCAGGGTGAGCGCCAGGTGCAGCTCCGCGGCGACGGGCCCCCTGCCGGTCTGAAGGTAACGTACCGCGAAGAAGAGCGAGCCGGCATAGACGGCCAGCGAGGGGAGCCCCCGGGCTCCCATGAGCGCCTCCAGGTAGCGGGATTCCCGGAGGAGGTTCACCATGTTGAGGACGATGCCGGTGAGGATGAAGGCGGCGCCCATGAGAATCGCGGCGAAGAAGAGGTCCGCCATGTTCTCCATGGGATTGAACCAGAGGGCCGGCAGCAGATGCTCGTTGCTGAAGACGCTGCCGTAGAGGATGCCGAAGAGCGACGCGGAGATCCCCCCGGCGATGAGGATCGTACCGGCCTCCCGCAGGAAGTCCCCCGGCCCCCTCTTCCTGGCAAGGAACTTCAGGATCCCCCCGGTGAGCGCCAATACCAGGCCCTGGCCCAGGTCGCCGAACATGACGCCGAACATCAGCAGGTAGGCGATGGTGGCCACCGGCGTGGGGTCCAGCTCCAGGCTCGAGGGTATGCCGGCGTTCTTCACCAGGCGCTCGAAGGCCCTGAAGAAGCGGTTGTTCCTGAGCCGCACCGGCACGCCCTGCAGACCAGCCATCTCCCGCCGCGTAAAGACCTTCACGTAGAATCCGGTGCCGCAGGTCCTCTCCAGCACCGACATCAGCGCTCCCGCCTCGGCGACGTCGATCCAGCCGGTGAGCAGGACGGTCTCCTCGGTGTGATACAGGTTCTCCCTCGCCTCAAGCGTCAGGAGCAGCGTCCCGTAGTGCCGCTCCAGCGCCGCCAGGTCCCGTGCGAAGCCCCGCCGCTGCTCCCGGAACAGCGCCTCATCCCGGCGCTCACGCTCCTCCAGGTCGGCGATCCTCCCCTCCAGCTCGTCCACGACCCCCTGAAGAGGTTCCCTGTATTCGGCGAGCTCCCGGAATCCGCAGCGTCCCACTGCCGCCGCCAGGGCCTTCCTCCCCCCACGGGGGCCCACGGCCAGGAGAAGGTTCCCGGCGGCGCGCAGGTAGAAGGGGAATCCCGGATCGATCTCCGGCACTCCTCCGTCTGCGTCGTAGTACCCGGCGAGGCAGTCCAGGAGCTCCATCCCCTGAAGGCGCGGCAGCTCAGCCGCAAGGGCCGCGGCATCCATTGCCTCGGCACGTCGCTCCCGCAGCGAGGCTATCTCTTCCCGGCGCGCCCTCCCCTGGACACGCCGGTTTTCCAGCGCCGCGGCCATGGCGTCCATCTGCGCCAGGTCGGATGCGGGATCCCTGGCCGCCGGCGCCCCCTCCTCCGCCCCCGGTGGGGAGCTGCCGATCTCCGCGGCGAGCGATTCGATCCTGGCGAGCAGGGAGCGAACCGCCGGCGCGTCGATGCCCCTCCCCTCCCCGCCGGCCTGTCCGGCGGTTTCCCAGGCCCCGATATGGACGATGCCCGCCCGGCCGAGCTCGTAGATCACCCGCTCGGAATCCCTCCGGCCCACTGCGACGATCACTTTTCGTATGCCGGCCTTCATCTAGCTCACCGTTACGATCCTCTGCACGATGGTCTCCGGCGGAAGCCGGTAGTGGAACCCCTCGACGATGCGCAGCAGATTCCTGATCTGGTAGTAGAGCTGCCACGCGAAGGAGAGCACCGGGTGTATGCCGTGGAGATCCCTGGTGAAGATCCCCGCCACCCGGAGGAGGAAGAGACGGTCCAGAAAGAGCTCCAGCGCCGCCAGCTCGTCGATCCCGGGCCGATCCAGGCAGGGGAACCGGGCCCTCACGGCGCGTCGGATCGCCTTCTCGATCCCCGGCAGGCCGGCCTTCCGGGGAAGGGGGAGGGCCGTGAGATCTTCGACACCGGGCACGTCATCCTCTCGCCGGGCGCCGTAAAAGGCGGTCATCCTGAGGCCCCAGAGGAGCCGCAGTGACAGCCCCCTCCAGGCGATGGTCTCCAGCACCACCCCCCCCTCCTGCCGGGGGAGCTCCTGCGCATAACGGATGAGATTCTCCACCACGGTGAAATCGAGCCTGTATTCCAGGACCTCGTAGGAGGGGGGCGCTCCTCCCTCCACGGCGCGGCCGTAGGGCGAGGGGGCGAGCATGTCGCAGAGATCGTCCGGCGCCATCTCACGCTCCTCCGCTACCGGCGCCACCGTGTTCCAGGGGCTCACGTCGTACCACGGGGCGGGGATCCGACCCCTCCGGTATGCCCGGGACGCCAGTGATTTGATGTTGTCCAGCTCAAACAGGGCAAGGAAGGCGCCGAAGAGGGGACGGTAGTGGAGGCTGATCTCCATGAATCGAAGAACGGGGGTGATCTGCCGGCGGAACAACCTGCTCCTGGTCTGGTCGATGCCGGGAATCTCCCTGGCGGTGAAGAGGTCAGGGAAGGCGGCGGCGGGGGCGCCGGCGCGGATCAGCTCGTCGTATCCCCCCCGGGCGATGAGCGAGGGGCGCATCGCCTGGATTTTTGCGCGCAGGTAGGTTTTCGTCGCATACTGATTCATCTGCAGCCAGCCGATCTATTCGGAAAAAATCATCGGGACGATCCGGTCCTTCGCCTTTCTGCAGAGGTCCTCGTCCTCCCTCAGGGCCTCGAGCCGTTTTCTGAGTACCCCCAGGTCCCGGCGGATGCCCTCCTCGATTGTATCGATCTCCTGCCTGTAGCTCTCTCTGCTCTGTTCGATCAGTATCCTGGTCTCTTTCTGTTTCCGCGTATCCAGCGTTTCGACGGTTTTCCGTATCTCCTCGTCGTGCAGGCGCTGCGCCCTGGCGATCCGCTCGGAGCAGCGCCGTTCCGACTCCAGAATGGCATGTATCACATTGTCCATGGCGCCGGGTTCCCCCTCGCTGTCTGTGCTGACTCCGTTCCCGCTCCCCCCCGGGGAGTAGGGCAATGCTACTTGTTATAGAAGGAGCGCTCGAAGAATATCTTCTCCACGTCCTCCTTGTTTATGCTCGACAGATCCTTCAGCTTCCGGTGCATCTCCTCCATGTAGCCGCGTATCACGTAATACTCGGCCCGGTCGAAGAAGAGGATTACCCGGTCGTTGAGCTCCCTCATCTGGTGGAGCTGGAACGCCGAGTCGAAGGCGCTTTCATTCTCCACGAAGAGCCACAGCGTCCGCCGCAGCACGTACATGGCCCTGATCACCTCGCAGAGCGGTATTCCCATCTTGAAGAGCTCGATCCCCTCGTTGGCATACCTCCTGCCGATCTCCTCCTTGGCGGTGTCATAGCTGATCCAGCGCCCCATGTTCTCCAGGAGATCCACTGCCTCGCTCTCGGCGAACTTGATGTTCTTCTGTGAGTACCCCGAGGTCGTGGGATCCGAAAGCAGGCGGGCAGACCACCGCTTCACTATCGTTTTGCTGTGTTTCTGCACAAGCTCCACGAGTTTGTCGGAAATCAATTGGAACATATGCCACCTCCAGCGTGTTAGAATTCGTATATGTAAGTTACCCAGATTAAAGGCAAATTCAAAATAATTGTTGCACGCCTCCACATTTGTAATCGGTCAAACTCTGATCCCCTTCCTCCCTCACGTTTGGCGTTCGCCAGATCACAGGGGATACTTCCCCGCCGCCCCCGGATAGGCCGACGACGGCGCCTTGGGCGCCCGCACAACGTCCTTGATGCGCATCAGCTGGGCCTTGCTGTTGCGCTCCAGCTCGTCGAGCTTCATGGATATGTATCTGATGGTGTCGCCGATATTGGGAATCAGTATGTACTCCAGGGCGTTGACGCGCCGCCGGGTCCTCTGTATCTCGTCGGCGATCATGAAGATCCCCTTCTCTTTGTGCGACAGCGCAGCTAGGTCCGCCAGCACCGAGCCGTAGAGCTCCAGGGAGCGGTCCAGGGCGGGCGAGGTGCGCACGAATCCGCCACGTCCCCAGGCGGCCGCCGGCCGCGGGACGAACTCGGGGATCCCGATGTTCAGCAGCATGGTGACGGCAATATCCACCTCCAGCGCCCTCCCCTGCGGCTCCAGGGCAAGCTGCAGCGCCTCGGGAAAATAGGCGTCCTCCGCCAGGACCATGTAGTCCCCGGCCTCCCGCAGCGCGGCGTTCACCCGCTGCCTGAGGCCCGAAACCTCGCGCACCAGGGCGAGGAGCTGCCGCACCAGCTCGTCGAGCTTGTCCTTCAGCAGCTTGTGCCCCCTGCGGGCCATCAGGAGCCGCTTCTTGAGCCGCTGGAGCTCCATCCTGGTGGGGCTCACGTCCAGGATCACGGCCGTCCGCCCCCTTCGTTGAAGTAGGCGTCCAGAAGCCGGGCGCTAATCCTCCTGAGCTCGTTGCGGGGGAACATGCCCAGCAGACTCCACCCGATGTCCAGCGTTTCGGCGATGCCGCGGTTCTCCTCATAGCCCTGTGAGACGTAGCGGCTCTCGAACTCCTCGGCGAAGGAGAAATAGAGCCTGTCCAGGTCGGTGAGGGCCGATTCCCCCAGTATCACCGCCAGCTCCTGCACCTCCTTCCCCCTGGCGTAGGCCGCGAAGAGCTGGTTCGAGAGATCCGCGTGGTCCTCCCGCGTCTTGTCCCTGCCGATCCCCTTGTCCTTGAGCCGTGAGAGCGACGGCAGCACGTCCACCGGCGGGTCGATGTTCCTCCGGTAGAGCGAGCGGGAGAGGATGATCTGCCCCTCGGTGATGTAGCCGGTGAGATCGGGGATCGGGTGCGTCTTGTCGTCCTCCGGCATGGTGAGGATGGGGATCATGGTTATGGAGCCGCGGCGCCCCTTGATGCGGCAGGACCGCTCGTAGATGCTGGAGAGGTCGGTGTAGAGGTACCCCGGATAGCCCCGCCGTCCCGGGATCTCCTTGCGCGCCGCGGCGATCTCGCGGAGCGCCTCGCAGTAGTTGGTGATGTCGGTGAGGATCACCAGGACGTGCATGTCCCTCTGGAAGGCGAGGAACTCGGCCGTGGTGAGCGCCACCCTGGGGGTGGCGATGCGCTCGATGGCAGGGTCGTCGGCCAGGTTGATGTACAGCACCGAGCGGCTGATGGCCCCGGAGCGGTTCAGGTCGTCGATGAAGAAGGCCGCCTCCTCGAAGGTGATCCCCATGGCGCCGAAGACCACGGCAAACTCCTCCTCCCTCCCCAGCACTGTGGCCTGGCGCGCGATCTGAGCCGCCAGGCGGTTGTGGGGGAGACCGGAGCCGGAGAAGATGGGAAGCTTCTGCCCCCGCACCAGGGGATTGAGGCCGTCGATGGAGGAGATGCCGGTCTGTATGAACTCGTTGGGATAGTCGCGGGCGAAGGGATTGATCGGCGCGCCGTTGATGTCCATCATCCGCTCCGGGATGATCCCCGGCCCGTTGTCGATGGGCTTCCCCAGGCCGTTGAAGATCCTCCCCGGCATGTCCGACGACAGGGGTATCTCGATCCCCCTCCCCCGGAAGCTCACCCTGGTCTCCGGCACGTCGATCCCGCTGGTCCCCTCGAAGACCTGCACCATGGCGGTGTCGTTCTCCAACTCGATCACCTTTCCCCGCCGGGTCTCCCCGGTGGGCATGATGACCTCCACGAGCTCCTCGTACTTCACCCCCGCGACCCCCTCCACCATCATCAGGGGGCCCACGACGCTCTTGATCGTCCTGTATTCCCGTCTCATGGTTCCGTCCTGCCGCAGGTCATTTGGCGGTCCTCCTGGCGACCTCCGCGTCGGCCCGCTTCTTCAGCTCCCCGGGGTCGAGGCCCTCGGGGGGGGCGTACTTCAGCGAGGCGATCTCATCGTCGATGTCCAGCGACTCCACCGCCGCGAAGGGGGCCCCGTCGTGCACCGCCTTCTCGAGGCGCCGGTGGAGGTGGATTATCAGGTCCAGCATGATGAACTGCTTCCCGATGGGGGTGTAGGTGTCCTCGTCGTTGAAGGCGTTCTGGTGCAGGAAATCCTGCCTGATGCTGCGGGCGGTCTTCATGAACAGCCGATCCGGGCCGGAGAGGGCGTCGATCCCCACCAGGCGGACGATCTCCTCCAGCTCCGCCTCCTTCTCCAGGATCTTCATCGCCTCCTCCTTGAGCCGCGGGAACGCCGGGTCCACCCGCTCCTCCAGGTGCCGGTTCATCGCGTCGTCGTAGAGCGAGTAGGACCTGAGCCAGCTGATTGCCGGGAAGTGCCGCTGGAACGCCAGCTTGTCCTCCAGGCTCCAGAAGACCTTGACGACCCGCAGCGTGGCCTGTACCACCGGGTCGGAGAGATCGCCGCCGGCCGGCGACACGGCCCCCACCACCGTGAGGGCGCCCTCGCGCGAATCGCCCCCCAGGCAGACCACCCTGCCGGCCCGCTCATAGAAATCGGCTACCTTCGACGAGAGGTAGGCCGGGTATCCCTCCTCACCCGGCATCTCCTCCAGGCGCCCCGAGATCTCGCGCATCGCCTCGGCCCAGCGCGAGGTCGAGTCCGCCATGAGGGCCACGGAGTATCCCATGTCCCTGAAGTACTCGGCGATGGTGATGCCGGTGTAAACCGATGCCTCCCGGGCCGCCACCGGCATGTTGGATGTGTTGGCGATGAGCACCGTCCGCTTCATGAGCGGGTGCCCGGACCTGGGGTCCGTGAGCTCCGGGAACTCCATGAGCACGTCGGTCATCTCGTTGCCCCGCTCGCCGCAGCCGACGTAGACGATGATGTCGGCGTCGGCCCACTTTGCCAGCTGGTGCTGCACCACCGTCTTGCCGGAACCGAAGGGCCCGGGGATGCAGGCGGTGCCCCCCTTGGCGACCGGAAAGAGGGTGTCGATGACGCGCTGTCCCGAGGTGAGCAGGTCCAGGGGCTGTAGCTTTCTCCCGTAGGGGCGCGGTATCCGCACCGGCCACTGCTGCATCATGGAAAGCTCCAGGGGGCCGGAATCGCGGCGCAGCACCGCCACGGTGTCGGTGATGACGTGGTTTCCCGGCCGGACCTCCTCCACCACGCCGGAGATGCCGGGAGGGACCATGATGCGGTGAACCAGAATCTCCGTCTCCTGCACGGTCCCCAGGATGTCCCCCTGCTGGACCCGGTCCCCCGCCGCCACCGCGGAAACGAAGTCCCAGGTGCGCTCCCTGTCCAGGGAGGGGATCTCGATCCCCCGGGCGATGTAGTCGCCGCTGCGGGCGCGTATCTCGTCCAGGGGACGCTGGATGCCGTCGAAGATGGACTCGATGAGGCCGGGCCCCAGCTCAACGGAGAGGGGCCTGTCGGCGCGGTAGATCCGTTCTCCCGTTCCGATGCCCGAGGTGTCCTCGTAGACCTGGATCGAGGCGGTGTCGCCCGACAGCTCGATGATCTCCCCCACGAGCCGCTTGTCCCCCACGCGCACCACGTCATACATCCGGGAGCCGGAGAGGTTCGTGGCTACCACCAGGGGCCCCGAAACCTTGGTTATGATGCCGTATTTCTCCTGTGCAGTCACCCCATGATCTGTATCCCAATGGCTTTTCGTACGATCCCGTCGATGGATGCGTTGGAGAATGGAGTCTCCCCCCGGGGATCCGGCAGCGCCGTTATGGCCGGCAGCGCCGCCGACGCATAGGCGGCCAGCAGGTCCGGTAGTCTCGCCAGCATGTCGTCCGGCACCAGGATCAGGGGGCACCCCTCGGCGGCGAAGCGCTCGATGGCCCCCCGGGCCTCCTCGATGTCCTCGGTGGCGAATATCCTGGCCCCCAGGGCCTCGAAGGCCCGGATCCGCGACCGCGGTCCCACCGCCGCAATCCTGCCGCTCCCCCGCTGCACCTTCATCGCGTTCCTCCCGTATACTGGGGCGGCACCCTTTTCATTATCAGCTCGACCGGGAGCCCCGCCCCCCTGCCGCCGATCAGCGTTCCCAGGACCGCGATATCCGCCTCGACGGTCTTGCCGAAGGCGAAGAGCGGCTCAGCGCCGCAGATGTCGTAGCGCGCCCCCCTGCGGTATTCCGCCAGCGTCCTGGCGCTCTCGCGACCGAAGGCCAGGATGTCCTCCGGATACGCGGCCGCCGCGGTCTCGACCGATTCCAGCCCCGCTGCCCG
This sequence comes from Spirochaetota bacterium, assembly GCA_016929135.1. GTDB lineage: Bacteria > Spirochaetota > UBA4802 > UBA4802 > UBA5550 > JAFGJK01. The sequence continues at coordinate 40,222 of JAFGJK010000084.1, forward strand.
GGCCACGGCGGCGATCTCACCGGTCCCGGCCCCCCTATGGCGCTCCAGCGTCTCCACCGCGATCTCACCCCCCGGCACGAAGGCCCAGGCGGGGAGCCCGTCGCCGCCGGTCGCCAGCAGACCCTGGAGGTTGGTCAGGTCCGCCAGGAGCCGGTAGTAGCCCCGGATGAAGGGGCTCCCGATCTGGTCCAGGCGCCCCAGAAGATCCTGGAAGAGGCGCCGGTCGGCGGCCAGATCGATGGAGCGTGGATCGCCGGAATCCCGGAAGCGGGACTCGCACTCTTCAACCGCCCCCCCCAGGCTCGCGGGCAGCTCGCCGTATCGCCCCTCCTGTATGACCGGAACGAGCTCCTCCAGGGAGACGGTCCCCTCCTGCATCAGCGGGCCGGAGAGGCCCCGCCCGGAGGCACGCCCCCGCAGGAGGACCTTTATATTGTGATAGTCGAACTCCAGGCGGAAGAGTGCCATAAGCTCCCCTCCCCTGGAGAAGCGGTCGATTATCTCCAGCATCCAGGCCCGCACCCAGCCTGCCAGCTGGGGGAAGCTTCCGGGATCACCCCGGCCGGCGGCGCACTCCTGCAGGTAGGTACCACGCAGGACCGCCATCGCCTCGGCCTCGGATCCTGTGCCGGCCACCTGCCGCACCACCTCGGCGCCGATCTCCCGGGTCTCCAGGGCCCTGATGGCCCCGGTGATGAAGGCGTAGCCGGCATCGGGCCTGTAGCGGCTCATGGCTTCCCCTCCCCTGCGCCGCCGCCGAAAAGGAGGCGCGCGATCTCCGGCAGATTGTCGTCGAAGGCCTTTCCGATGACCGTATCGAGCGTCGCGTTGATCTCCACCCGGCTCTCCTGGAGGTAAAATCCGCCGCCGGTCTTCCTGGTCTCCTCCGCCAGCCGGACCGACCAGCGGCGCCCGGTCATCTCCGAGAGCCTCCCGTTCATCGCCGCCAGGAACGGACCGTCGAGGCGCTCCCGGTCCTCAGTGGAGACCAGGATCTCGCTGTTCTCGGGGGGATCGCAGGCCAGGAGGGCACGCTCCATGAAGCGGTCATAGAGCCCCTGGTCGGCGGCGAAGCGGCCGCGCACCTCCTCCAGGAGCTGGTCCAGGATGCGCCACTTCGCCGCCAGGATACGCTTGCTCCGCTCGATATTTCTCTCCGCTTCATGCCGCCGCAGCTCGGCGAGGCGGAGCGCCTGGAGCTCCCGGTCTCGTCGCTCCCGCCGCGTACGCATGTCGGCCTCGTGCTCATCCAGAAGGAGCCGTTCCTTCTCGTCGTACTGGGCGGCGATACCGGCGACCCTCTCGCGTGCGTCGGCGAGGATTCTTTCAGAAACCTTGTTCATCGGGCACGCCCCCCGTGACTTCGTACCGCGCCGAGGATCATGGCTCCCTCCCCATCACAATTTGACCCCGTTCAGTAGGAAGAAGGATGTGAGGAGGCCCAGCACCGCGTAGGTCTCCACCATGGCCGCGTAGATCACCCCCTTCATGACCTGTTCCTGGTGCCGGGCCACCAGGTGCACACCGGCGGTGCAGACCTTCCCCTGATGGATGGCCGAGACCAGGCCGGTCAGGGCTATGGGAAGGCACGAGAGAAAGATCTGAAGCCCCTGCCCGATCCCCGGCGATTTCACCGACGCACCCAGGAGCCCCAGCTTGATTATCACCAGGAAGGCGGCGATGAATCCGTAGAAGCCCTGGGTCCCCGGCAGCACCACCAGGAGGAAGAGGCTGCCGAATTTTTCAGGGTCCTCCCTGAGGACCCCCGCCGCGGCCTGGCCCGGAAGGGCGATGCCCATGGCCGAGCCGATCCCGGCCATCAGGGCGGCCAGCGCGGCACCTGCTATGGCGATCGCAAGCCCGATTTCTTGTTCCATTGGACGCTCCTGTCATTCGATGATCGTGACATACCTCTCACAGTTGGCCAGGGGGACGAAATCGCGCCCCCCGCCAGTGAAGAATTTCGGGAAAAACTCTACGTACTGGAGGCGAAGGGTGTGCACGAAGGCCCCCAGGATATTAATCGCCATATTGAAGATATGGCCGAAAATGAGTACCAGGAGAGTAAGGAAGACCCCCGCCACCGGGATGTCGTACATCATGAAGGCGATGGCGTTGATGGCCATGCCGATTCCCGCGGTGACCATCCCCAGGGCCATGAGACGGATGTAGGAGAGCACGTCCCCCAGATAGGAGAAGACCCCGCTCAGGACGAAGAGCTTCAGGAAGCCGATAAAAAAGCGGAAAAAGATCGATTTTTCGCCGCGCCCCCCCAGGAACACCACGGCGGCGCCCGCCGCCCCGAAGGCGGCCAGCGCGGGAACCCGAAATGTCTCTGGAACCGGCGGCGGCCCCGACGATACCAGTGACATCCGGACGCACATCTCAGACGAGAAGAGCACGGTAAGGAGCGAGACGACGATGACGATCCAGGTTCCCCGATCCGCTATGGCGTCGACGATCCTTCCATGCCGGATATCGTATATGAACCCCAAGGAGAGCCCGGTGATGACGTGCATAACCCCCAGGGCCAGGACAAGGCGGAAAAAGACCATGGGCTCCACCATGGGATCGAACCAGATCAGCCGCTCCCGGAGCCCCGTGAGCAGCGGCACCTCCAGGAAGGGGTCCCGCCCCCTGAGGAGATCGCCGAAGATCCCGCCGGTCAGGAGGCCCGTTATGACGGTCGCGACCCCCCCCCATAACAGGATGAAGATGATATCCCGGTTCCCCCTCACCTTCGCCAGGGCCAGAGCAGCAAGCATCACCATCACCAGCCCGTACCCGGCATCGGTGAGCGCCAGGGCGAAAAAAATGACGAAGAACGGAAAGACCACCGGGCTCGGATCGATGCCGTCGTAGGTGGGGTTGCTGTAGAGTCTGGTGATGAGCTGGAAGGGGGAGAAGATCGGAGGATTCCTGTAGGCCACCGGGGGGGATTCCCCCTCGCCGGGAGGTATCTCCTCGACGACCAGCGAATCGAAGCGTGAAACCAGTGCATCCAGGGCCCCGGCGTCCTCCTCTCGAATCCAGCCGCAGAGGATGAAGGAGTTCCCCAGTGTCAGCCAACCCTCCAGCGCCCTGTCCCTTCTCTCCATGTTGGTGAAGTGCTCCAGGAGGACCAGGAGGGCGTCGAAGTCATCCAGAAGGAGGGTCGCCGCCCCCCGGGCCGCTCTCATCTCGCCGGCGAGGGTGCCCAGCTCATGGCGGTTCGCTTCGTACCGCTCCCGCGGCGATGTATCCAGATCCGGCAACTCCAGCTCTTTGAAACCGGCCGCCGTACGGATCTCGTCGATGTCCCGGCCGCCGGCGTGGAGTGCCAGCAGGAGGACGCTCTCGTTCTTCATCTTTCTGAGGACCTGGCAGTCGGCGTGCTCGAAATCGCCGATGCGCGCCAGCCTGCCGTTATCGGCAACGCCCAGGAGAATCTGCGCGGCATCGCTCCGGCCGATATCCGCGGGATTCACCACCAGATCACGCCACGGTTCGAGCCGCCGGTTCTCAGCCGTCAGGGCTTCCCGCCGCGCCTCCAGGCGCGATATCCGCTCCTCAAGGTCCTCGGCCCGCCCTAAAAGTTCTCCCGGATTGATATCCCTCAGGACTTCGTTGAAACCGGCGGCGGTGACACTTCTGGCAGGAGCCGCGAGCCGCTTCAGCAAGGGCACCTCGGGCTTGTGGCGGTCGAGGAAGCGCTTCGCATCGGTGAGACGCCGCAGCATGAGCGCGACCTCTCCGCGGAACCCGGCATCCCCGGGGGGCTGCGGTCCCCTTTCCGGGAGCGGCACAGGATGAAGCACCGAGGCGCTCTGAAGCTCACCGATGAAAGCGTCGCGCTCCGGGCCGTGCCCGGCGATGAGGACCTTTTTCATCCTGCTTATGGCCATGTCACTCCCCGAGAATCGTTCTCAGGATGAAGCGAATCGCCGCTTCTCTTCTCCCCTGGGCCTCCTCTTCCAGCCGGGCAATCTCTGCCGTAACGGCCTCCTCGGTCTCCTTCCGGATCGCCTCCGCCTCGCGGGAGGTCTGCGCCAGAATCTCCCGCCGGGCCGACGGAAACTCGCCGTCGAAGCGTATCGTCTCCGCCTCGAGCCGTTCCCTCAACGCCTCGAGCCGCGCCTCTCCCGTTTTTACGGCCTCGTCGACCACGCGGGCCGCCTCCGCCTCGGCGCTCCGTATTTCTTCGATGAGATTTTCAGCCATGATTTCAACGAAACGATAGTTTTATGATAGTATAAAAAAGGGCAAAAATCAACATAAAATGAATTTTTTCCATTTTTTGGGCCAATCTGGCACGTTTTACCGAATACGCGGCCCAAACCCCGGGGCCCGTTGATGGGGATACTCCCGTCTGCGGGGATTGAAATCATGAATGCGATAATCGACGGCGGGACGACGGTTTCTGTCCATCACCTCCCCCGAACCACGGCGAAGGTGTGAAAGTCGGCCGGTACGCCCCCCCCCATGGCGTTGAAGTGGACCACCGGATCAAGGCCCGCCTCCTTGAAGGCAGTGTAGAGCTCCGCCAGGGCCATGTAGAAATCGCGAAAATCGGGCCCGTCTCCGCGGATCGATGCTGCCGCCAGGGCGGTCATGAGGGGCGACCCGTCGCCGCTGCCGCGGAATTCCTCGATGCAGCCGTAGAGGAAGGCCAGAAGCGCGTCCACCACCCCCTCGCACCGCGCCGCCTCCCTCCGCACCATGTCCCTTTCGGCCGGCGGTGCGCCGCGGTAGGCATCGCAGAGCTCGCGGAAAAAATCCGCATTCTTCGCCGAGGGGGGACAGAAGCAGAGGGGGCTCGCCGGGGATGCGCGGTCTATCGCCCGCAGCCGCTCCCGGAGCCAGTTGATGTCGATGGCGGATCCGTCTTGCGCCATGGCGTTCACCCCCTCATCCCAGGTTCCCGGATATTCTCCCGAACAGCCCCTGGGGGCGCCAGGGGAAGCCCCTGCCCAGGACCATCCGCGTGAGCCGCAGGGTCTTCTTGAAGCCCCGGGACTCCAGGAAGTCGATCCCCTCCCGGTTCTCTGCCGGGAGCACCCCCTTGCATGCCCAGGCGTACCGCAGCTTCATGAGTTCGATGCCGGCCTCCGGGTCATCGGCGATCACCGGCCCCTCGTAGAATTCCGGGAGATAGTAGCCGGCGATGCCCCCCCCTCTGCGGTACACGTAGGAGCCCTCCAGCTGGTCTGCCAGCACCGCGCGCCGGTCCTCGCCGGAGATGCGCTGGTCCAGGGCGAGGACCGCATCGATCTCACCGGGGAGCGGCCTGGCGATATGTCCGGAGATGCCGGCGAGCCTCAGCGGCTCCCGCCCGGTGAAAAGCAGGTAGTCGGCCTGATCGACAAAGCCGGCCCTCCGGTACACCGGCCGGCCCAGATCCGTGGCGATGAGCGACACCGTGTCGCAGCCGGCCGCCCGGAGGAGCTCCAGCAGACGCCCGACGATGAAGCCGCCGATCCCCTGTCCCCTGCGCTCCTCCGCCACGATGACGTGGGCCAGCCAGGCGGTGGCGCCCAGGGAGATCGCCGCCCCGACGCCGGCAATCCCGCCATCCAGCACCACCTTCATGGGAGTGCAGAAGGGCGAGCGCAGGTAGTACTGGAAGACCGGGACGATGTCCGGCCATTCCGGCGGCTGCAGGGGGCGCAGCCCCTCCATGTCCCGTCCCCTCACCGGCTCAAGCTCCATCGGCCTCACTCCTTTCCACAGGCACCCGTCGCCGGGATCAATAGTCATTTTAACCGCGGGGAGTCCCCGTCACCACCGCTTGAGGAGCGGCAGGGCCGCCGGGGGCGCACGGTACACCGCCATGGCGGTCCATACACTCTATAAAGAAAAAAAAGACAGAAGGATGCGGGAGCGATTACCGGCTGGATCGGCCACGCCGAAGGGCAGCTGCTAGCCCCAGGAGAACACCTCATGGCAACCGGCGTCCCCTCTCGCTATCATCCGGTCCTTCTCATAGGTCATCCTCGGATGATACCGGCTGAAATAGTGAAAAGCAATTTCACACATCCACTGCGTCAGCGCCGGTGCGCCCAGCTCATTGAAGGCCTCGAAAACCAGACACCGCCTGACCTGGATTTCGAACCGTTCGTCCGTTTCCTCAATCACATCAAACACGATATTGTTGCGCTCGAAGGCCCGGTAGATCCCCGCGAAATCGCGCAGCCCTTCACTGGGGCCGAGCCGCCTGAATCCCCGGAAATACACATACCCGCCTTCCCGCAGCACGTCTCTCATTATCTCGTCTGTACGGGCCTTCCCGTACCGCCCCTGGAGCTTCCGATACAGTTCGGCCAACAGCTGAAAACGATTCTTCAGACCGGCCTTGGTCGCCTCAGCGGGATCCGAAGCCCCCCCGGCCTTATGCCTCACCGTCAGCGCCCTGAAAAACGCCGGAACCCCCATGCGCAGCGCGGCCCAGAATCCTATCCTCCTTCGTATGACCCGAAACCCTTCCAGGTATTCAGACGTCAGCATCCGCTTCTCCCAATGATGATTTCAACCGGCACCCGCAGAATCGCCGTTGACATTGGACTGTGGGACGGTGACCTGCGCCACGTCACGGCTCCCGCGAATCTGCAGAAGCCGCCATGATAGTGGGCCACCGTACGGCGGTATTCTATTTTAGCGCCACCACACAGTTCACTACCGATGATCCGGATCCTCTTGATCCGGCTTCGATGCCGTTTCGAAAACCCGCCTCGAACAACAGGCCCTCGATCTCCTGTACGGAATAGAGGCGGAATACGCCATCCTCCAGTTTTCTCTTTTTCAACTGGCCGGCATCTTCAAAACCCACGACGAATCTTCCCCTCGGCTTGAGAAGCTCCGCGACCCTCTTCGCGGCGAGATCCGGCCTGTCCCAGAAATATACCGTGTTGACGCTGCAGGCCTTGTCATAATACCCCTTTTCCAGCGGGACATCGATGAAATCCCCCTGAATAAGCCTGACCCTGCCGTTTCTTATATGCGCCCTGTTTCTCCTCTCCGCAAGCGACACCATGGTCTTCGAAAAATCGATTCCCACCACCGACCCGCCATCAAGCCGCCGCGCCATTCTATCGATCAGCCTTCCCGTGCCGAAACCAATTTCGATGATACGGTCATTCGCCCGTATCGACATCATCTCGTATACAAGCCTGTTCAACCGGGCGTTGCCGATATTGAAGACGGAAGACATGACCAGTCGCCCAAACAGCCCCTCCGGTTTTCTTGCTTGCTCCGAAAAATACGATGAAAAGCTCATGAGTCGAATCCTCTCTGGTCCCTGCCCTTCATGAAGCCGGGCCGGATTATTGTATACTGTATATTCTTAGCGAGAACCGCGTCTCTGCATCAGACACCGCCACGCCCTGGGGGGATTCGGATGATTCGAGCCGAAGCGGCTGGAGGTGAGCGATAGAACCTCGAAACATTCCTCCACCGCCAGTACTATATCCGCCGCAGTCCTCTGCGGCGGCCCGGGGATCATGCGGTGTTCATCGGCATTGCCGGCGATAGTGAGCCAGAGGCCCTTCCCTTCCAGATGGGAGGCGACATTTCGAACGAACCGTTTCCTGTCATCGATTGAATCGATCAGATGGAAGCAGCCCCTGTCGAATATGAAACCGAAGGGAGTGTCCTCAATCTCATCCGTTAAGAAATTGACAACCCTGAAGTCGCATATGACGTCCGCACCGGAGGCCTTCATCTTCGCCCTCTCTATGGCAATATCCGAGGTATCGGTGCCGACAACATGAAAATTGTTCCGTGCAAGCCATATGGAATTGTCCCCCGTTCCGCAACCTATATCCAGGACCCTGCAGCTCTGGATCGGCTGCTGGGCTACCGTCTCCACGAGATTGAAATCCGGCTTGCCGATGTCCCAGGGGGTGTCCCCGGTCTTATACCGTTCTTCTATTGCCACAGGTCTACTCCTCACAGAGAATTATATGGATCGCACATTCATACAGCCGGCACGGTCATGTCCCCGTACCCGCCAATCCATCGAATTCGGCAGAGAGTCGCCATGAATACTGTCATCTGAAAACAGTTGGAGTTGCATATAACGTTACGGCGCTTCCGGAACCGGCCCCTTCAGTCGAAATGATACAGCGTAACTGACGGCTGCGTCAAGATAATTTTCACATAATTCCCGCCAGGCCGTACTCTGGATCCCGGGCCCAAGAGCGCCGCAGACGGGGAAGGCGAGCAGCCGCCGTTTGCTGCATCCGCATGAACGACAGAAACGCATTCACGCATTGACCAGGCTATACCTTTTTTGCGGCGATGAAGCAATTCGGGGGATTGCGATAGAGATTCCGTGTTTCGACGATTCTGAAACCGTTTCTCGTTATGAAGTGTTCCAATTCTGCTATCTTCAATTTCCTCATAAAGGGGACAATGCCCAGCTTCGAAAGGAATGACATGAGGAGCGCCGCAATAGTAAATTTTTCGCCCAGACAGTCGGTCGTGGAGATGAATACGCCATCCGGGGACAACAGCCTGTTAATCCTGTCAAGAACCCTGTCGATATCATTGATAAGGTAAAGAACGTTATACGCCAATAGTGCATCATACCGCCTGTTGTCGAATCGGGAATCGAAGATATCGGCCACCGAATATTCGACATTTGTAATACCATTCTCCGCTGTCTTTGTTTTTGCCACCTCAACCATTTTTTCGGATGTATCTATCGCAACTATGCTCTTTACACATCCGGCCAAACCGATTGTCGTTATGCCGGTTCCACATGCGAAATCGAGAACAGAGTAATCGTCATCGAGATGTTTTCTGCTCAGTTCGATGGTATCCCCATAGGTTTTTGCATACTTCCTGCTCACCTGACGGTCATAGCGTGCAGCCATTCTGTTCCAGAATCTCTTTGACATACTCCCCCCGATTATGTGTAACAATGAAATTCATTTTCGACCGAACATCAGGCACCGCATCCGCATATACATGATGCTCCGAGAACCGACGGAGTGCAAGGAAAATCACTGCATCACCGTCCGAGGAGGGCGGACAATCCATACGCCGCCGGACTCCTCTCCACCCTTCCGCGCAGCTGCCCCCGGGACAGCGATGAATACTGTAATTTCGCACCATGATACGGAATCGGATTGTATGACTCTCACTGATGTGACAGGCTCTCGCTCAGGTTCAACAGTATCACGCCGACGACTATAATGAGAATAGAAATGACCTTCATCACCGTGACGGGTTCCTTGAAATACGCCATGCCGATGATGGAAACCAGCAATATTCCGATACCGGCCCAGATCGCATAGATGAAACTGAGATCGAAGTGCTTCAGGGCAAAAATGAATATGGTGAAGGAGATCCCCCAGAAAACAAAGGTAAGGATCGACGGATATAGATTCGAGAATCCGTTTGAAAGCTTCATGCAGGTGGAACCGCACAGTTCAGCCATGATGGCCGTCGCCAAAAGCAGCCAGCGCATAGTCATACCTCCCGTTCTGTTTACATCTCGATATGATCCTATTCCGCATCTCTGAAACAGGATCCGTACCGTCTACTGCCGCATGGGTTCCGACCAGCGCTCCCCTGTCGGGGGCCGGCGCCCCCCTGCAGGAAACGCTCCCGGTGATTCCTGGCCGGATGCCGCAACCGGTTTTACGACACTGCCTCCCGATGATCGATATCACATCTGCTTCGCAACCGATAGAAAGCAGTAGCCGCCATCATACAATTCCCTGTTCCGGTAATGGCCGTACCGCTCATCCCACCTGCCGTTTTTCAGGTCAGATCCCAGCCTCCCGACGCAGTTCTCGGTCACCCCGTCATCCGAAAGGGCGAAGCAGGATATGCCGCTTCGAAAACCGGCATCCAGATACCTTTCCGGATACCGCCATGCCGAATAGAAAAAACTGTCGGCGAGATCACCGGGGAGGAGGAAGGGGGTAATGCTGACCGGAGAGGCGAAAAGGTCCTCAACCAGGGCAACGACCGATCCGCGTTCCGGCAGACTCCCGCACGCGGATTCATAGTGAGGATGAAAATAGTCCCGTATCCAGCAGCCCTCCTCCGCCATCCGGGGATCCGCCGTGAAGACGACGAGGGTGCCGCTCCTCCTCAGGATGCGATGCATCTCCCCGTACGCCTTCTCCAGCGAGCTGAAATGATGGGTGGCCAAGATGCACACGACGCCGTCATAGCAATTGCCGTCAAGGGGCATTCGCTCGGCAGATCCGGAAAACCACGCCAGATTCTCGTGGTCTCTTCGCTGCCGCCGCATCCTATCCGAAGGCTCCAGGGCGTGAACGGTGTAATGCAGCCTCGCCAGCTCGTACGAGTAGTTGCCCGTCCCCGCGCCGATGTCCGCGACGAGCGAACCGGGCGGACATTTCAATAAAGAGAGAACCGAGGAGAGTATCCTTTCGTCGGCGCGACGGGTCTCATTGTAATTGTCCCCGATGGAGTCGTACACGGTCATTTCATATTCGCAGATGATGGGGGATTCGCCATGCCATCGCACCGCATCATTGAAGCGGGACGTTCAGTCTTCTGGCAACATCTACAAGGTCCTTCAAAAACGACGAGCCGGTCGACCGTATCGAGGCGTATTCGGGAGAATCGATGCCCGCCACCCGGTATCCCCCCTCCAGGAGGCCCACCAGGCGTGCGGTCTCCCTGACGGTGGCCTGAATCTGCATGCCTATTACCTTGTCGAAATCCTCCCCCTCGACCTCCTGAAAATAGCGCGCGTACCTCTCCCTTTCATCCATTGCCATGACCGTCCTCCGGTAGGTGGTATCATCTCCCCGGCACGGATGCCGGTGAGCCTTGCACACTGGGGCGCCGATGTCATACAGCGTGACGGCGGGCCCGGGGCTGCCGTCCTGGACATGAAAAATAATGAATGATGAGATATTAAAGTCAAGTGTATTTCTGTAGAACACCGAGGAGCCGGCGCGGCGGCAATACCTGGCGCGACGCCGCCGCATCGATGCTCAGGGCATTCTATAGGTCTTGTATACATTCCGTTTTCTATCGGTGAAATACATCAGTGTCGTGCGGTCCATCCACCGGGGGTAATACCTTTCAGCGACCCTACCATCACGTATCGACGGTCTCCGGTCAATTCTGGGTGTGGATGTACGCCGTCAGTATAGCATAGTGCGCGTGGCAGGTCAATACCAAGTATTGAGTACAGGAGGGGAAACGGTCTGGTTCAATACATAACAAAGTCATCATGCTCATGAGAGCAGGGCAGGAGATGGCGCCGTTGGGCAATTCCACGGTTTCCATCTCCTGCCACATCAAACGGTGCATGCGGTTTTCCCGCACAGGGCTTACCGGCAATCTTCTTTCCGCAACATTCATGGAGGCGTATCGATATGCATTTTGCAGCATGCGGGTCGCCCCGATACGGTGGCAGCGTAGCTTCCCACAATCAGCGATCGGTCTGCAGCGTGTAGCATGGCCCGCCATGGAAGCCCCGTGAAGAATCGCGTGCCGCCAGTAAGTTGACCTGTGCCTGGCAGGAGGCCATAAAGCACGGCCGCGCCAGGGCTGCGCAAATGCGCTCGCCACGAGGATGGGGGTGCGGAACATCCCTCCTCGGAAACTTGCCCGACCCGCCTCCGGATCATAAAAAACGCCCCTCGGCTTGAGAGC
>JAFGJK010000085.1 GCA_016929135.1 Spirochaetota bacterium
CGGCACCGCTGGGTAGCTATGTTCGGAATGGATAACCGCTGAAAGCATCTAAGCGGGAAGCCAACTCCAAGATGAGATTTCCCTTTCCGATTTATCGGAACTGAAGACTCCTCGAAGACTACGAGGCAATAGGCCGGAGGTGTAAGCGCAGTAATGTGTTCAGCCAACCGGTACTAATCAGTCGTGAGGCTTGACCATATTATAAAAAACCCGAGTGTTTCACTCGGGTTTTTTTATGGTGAAAAATGGGATGATAAATTGATGGTGCGAAGTATATTATTATAAATAGCACTGCAGCGCTAATTCAGATAATTTTGCGTCAGTTGGCCGTCCGTCCCTGTCCCAGCCCATGCATTGATAAAAATCATCTAGCATGGATTCCAGATCAATGGTTTGTCCCGCACTTTCTCCACTCGGAAGCGTCTCATACAGAAAACGTGGAGGCAGTGAATCGTCCTTTCGCGTAAATCCAAGCTTGATATTGTATAACCGCTCAAGGTTTATAATCCGCTCGGCGGCAGTGATGAGCATTGCTTCATCGGCATCGATGCCGGTGACGAGTCTGTAGGATTTTGCCTGATCCTGGAGAGATACACCACCCCTCATGGTGGCGCACAGGGCGATGGAATCAACGATACACATGCTGATCTGGTGGTCTCTCTGCATCTTCCCCTTCCCTTCGGTACTAAGCCTGTTGCCCGATGCGATCTCGGGGCCCATGGTTGTGGCGATCATGTGGTGGGCTCCCTTTGGGGATGTGGCATAGGTGAGAGCCATTCCCTTGCATCCCCTGGGGTCATACGCCGCTAAACCTTGCCCTTTGGACTGCATACCCAGATCGGGGGCCCCGAATGCCTCTGAGGCTGTTTTAATCCCTCTGGAAAGTATGCTTCCGATGCCCCTCCCTTCCGCCATGAGCGTGAGCACAGCTACCAGTGATTCTCCATTACCGAACCGAAGATCAATGCCACCGGTGTCTTCTTTTGTGAGGATCCCCTTTTCAAAGCATTCCATCGCCAGGGCGACACAGCCTCCTGCATTCATGGTATCGAATCCGTATTCATCACAGATCTTGGTTGCCTTCACTATTGTGCCCCAGTCGCTGATACCGCAATTTGCTCCGATAAGCCCGATTGTCTCGAATTCAGGGCCTTCGATGAGCATCCTGCCGTATTTTTCCGAATTTATATAACTCCTCTTGCCGCAGCCTACAGGGCAGCCGTAGCATGAGGCGTCGCCCACAACGATATCGGATCTCATTCTCGGACCCTCAAGCTTAGAGCCCTCTTCGAAAAAACCTTCGGTGAAATTGCGTGTACACCACAGGCCATGGTTGTTGATGGATTCCACCAGCTCAGGCGTGCCGTAGAGCCGCCGATCGCGGGCTTTGGGGTTTTCCTTTAGATAGCGGTACAGCTTCACGGCATGACGCCCCATCTCCTCTGCGTCAGCGAAGGCGATGTCGCGAGTACCACGGATCGCGATACCCTTGAGCATTTTTGAGCCCATGACCGCCCCGCCGCCGCCCCTTCCGAATTCACGGTACAAGCCTGCGGTGATGCAGGCCATTCTGTTAAGATTCTCTCCAGCCGGCCCTATTAGGGCCGATTGAATTGACGGATCCCCCCCGAGATCCTTCACCAGTATTGATTCCGCCTCCGGGATGGTCTTCCCCCACAGTCCGGTCGCCGAACGAAGTTCGACTTCCTCATTCTGGATCCATAGATAGACCGGCTGTTCCGATCTCCCCTCGATGATGAGCCCGTCATAACCGGCGAATTTCAGTTCCGTTCCCCAGTGTCCTCCGCAGAGTGAAAACGAGTAACTGTTGGTGAGGGGTGATTTGAATGTGACGTTAATCTTGTTGTTTCCCGGGATCAGTGAGCATGCCAGAGGCCCGTTCATGAATATGAGTTTGTTCTGCGGGTCCAAGGGGTCGACGGCAGGATCCACCTCGCGGTACAGATACTGTGCACCGAGCCCTCTGCCTCCAAGAAATTGCGGAAGCAGATCTGTCGGGGTGTTTTCTCTGGATATGCTGCCATCGGTCAGATTCACCCTGAGGATTGATCCGGCGATGCCTCCGGTTCTATTCATCATGGCCTCCCTGCATTTTCTCTGTCACCAATACCCCCCTGTAGGGCCTCTCTGCCATCTCCGGCGGCAGGTATTGAATCGCCTGCTCGGGACAATGCTTCACGCATTCCGGGTCACCGCCGCAGAGATCGCAGATGATGATTTTTTTTTCATCCGGGAGCAGAGAGGGCGCGCCGTATGGGCACGCACGAATGCACAGCCGGCAACCAACACAGTTATCCCTGATAACCCTGATTGCGTTCGTATCCGGGTCCCTGTCAAGGGCCTTGAATTTCTTACACGCTGCAATACACGGTGCATCGGTGCATTGATGGCACATAATTGCACAGTCCATCTGGATATCGTGGTTTCTGACGATCCGAATGCGGCTTCGTGCAGGATTGTTCACGCCGAAGTGCGATATGCTGCACCATGCTTCGCAGAGCCTGCAGCCGATGCATTTCTTTTGTTCGAAAACCAAAATTTTATGAGTCATTGAAAGCTCCGATCATATGATTATGATTGTGCGTGAAAGCTGGTCATCAGATGTCCGGTTTCATCCGAGCGGATATCGAAAGGTACGCCCCGGTGTGTAGCGAGCGGTGAATCACCGATCCTTCCCCTGCAGGCATCCGAGACCATGACTATTACCAACCCCACGGTGTTCTGTATCTACATACCTTGATGTACCGTATCTCGCGGTTTCCGACACGGAGAGCCACAGAATCGCTCCTTCTGTTTGTTTTTCCAAGATTCGGGGATGCGATTTCGCAGCATATCGCACCGGGAATATCTGCCATCATCGGATGGAAAACTCCTGGCGGCGCAGGTACAGTTTTGGAAGCGATGGGCTGAACCCGTGCCGGCTGGTATGTTTCGATTTACGGCTCACTTTTTCATCTCCGGTGCAAGGACAGCAGCCCCATAGCCGGCGGCTGCGAAACACATTCCATGGTATCGAAGTTACCGCCGATGATTCCTTGACAACAAGGAATAAATTTGGCATGTTTATTATTTTCATATGAATGAGATCAAGCTTCACCGTATATTATAATTGATCGCTCAAGAGGCATAAAACCGCTGGAGTCTACAGGATCAGAAGAACAACTTTTTAAAAAGAAAGAGGATCGCCATGACCAGTGCAAGAATGATCAGCATTCGTATCTTTCTACTGTCATCCATATCTGTCCCGTCCCTCATAATCATATAGACGCTGGTGGATATCGTCGCCACTACTGACAGGGAGACTGCCATAAGGGCGACGGTCATTGCCGAGAAGACCGTGCCGAGGATTATCCCGCCTATGTGGTGCGATACGAAGAGGCCGCGTATCAGTGTATGGAAGAGATTTACATTGGCGCTGATGATGGACATGTCGCTGATCCGCAGAAATGAGACCGGTACAGCCGAGAAGACCTTCATCCCCTCCTCGCTCAGTATACCCTGCGAAAGGAAGAACGCCAGGGAGAGGGCCCCATAATGGAGAAGATAGATCGCCGCGAATATCATAGATGTCCCGATGGTGAGGAGGAGGACCGTATAGATGAGTGAGAAGTTATGCCTTCGAACAAAGTTGGCGAATGAGAGGATTGTTTCCTTTATAGTGCCGCCGGTGTCGGCGATTATTGAGGGGAAGAACCACAGGCCGACGGTGAAAAGAATCACTATTGATACCGAAACGGCATATATCGGCAGGAAAAGCAGCGAAAAAAGGATTGGACCGATAATGGGGAGCTCCCCGAAAAGAATAAGAAGAAGATCGACGATAAGCAGCAATGCAATGTTCATTACCGAAGATGATGCAACAGCCCTGGCGATGAATGTCTTGTCGGGGAAGGAGGGAAATGCTTTGCGATTGTCTTCATTGATGTGGATCCGCGCGATTATCGAAGCGATGATCATATATGCAAAGAAAACAATGGCCAGTGGGAACAGGTTCATGATTGATGAAAGAAAGGGATTTTCGCTGTTGTAGAACAGGCCCACGATGATGTTGTAAAGAATGAGCACCAGGATCAGGGAGAAGACGCCGACTGTGGCGACAGCGAGCTTCTGTAACGAGAAGGCGGAGATCCCGATGGAGAGAAAATCAATCACCGAAGAGGGAGAGTCGGAGGCCGGTGCCTTTTCGGCCTCCCGGTTCAAACCGGCCGTCTGCCGCTGTTCATTTCGCGAGGGGAGTTCCCTCAGTCGCCGTTCCTCCGCTTCTCTGTTCAGTGCGGGGAAAAGCCTATCCTGCGTCCGCTGCGGCGCCTGAGCAACCTGGTTTTTCGGATCCTCTGGCGGGGTCGGTTTTTCCTTGGAAAGCGTATCGGCGAGGGGGAACCGTGTCACGAAGGTATTGCCGCATTTGACGCATTTAATGGTATACTGTGTCTTCTCTGCAGCTGCGTAGGTGATCGAATAATAGGACATGCATTCGGTACATTGGGCTATCTTTATTTTTCTGTCGCATTTTTTGCACTGAAAAATTGAAAATGGGAGCGCCAGGATCTCCTGTTTCGAAAGAGAATACTGGGCCTTACAGTTGGAACACGCGATCAGCATTGGGTTCTCCCTTTTCCTAATTTTCACGCTGTGGCTGCAGACGATGAGTCATCCGGCAGTCCTCAGAAACATGGCTTCGATCACTCTGCCGGCGCATCGGCGGACTCTCCGTCGGAAGAGATCTCCGCCTTCATTTTTTCCAGCAGTTTCCGCTTATTCCTTTTCACCAGGTCAAAAACGCTAATCATCTCTGAATGCTGCCCGCTGCATGTCTGCGTGGGCTGTGTACCTTGTATGAAGAATTCCTGCTTCACCGGGCATCCTGCCGTGGGGAGGAGTCCGCTCTTCGTGCAGATTCTGCACCTGTCAATTCCAGGCGGGGGATTGCCGAAGGTTTTTACCTTTCTGTACGTATATACCTCCTTCATGAACTTCCCCCATACCGGCGCGGCGACAACGGCAGCGCTCTGTCCGCTACCCAATATGTAATTCTGGGAGTCGCAGCCGAGCCATACGGCAGCAACGAGATCCGGGGTATAGCCAACAAACCAGGCATCACGGAATTTCGTGTTCGTGCCGGTTTTTCCTGCGGCGGGGAGTGAAAATCCCGCGACATTCCGGATGGCGTTTGTTGCCGTGCCGTGGTCCACCACCTCCCGGAGCAGGCTGGTCATGATGAAGGCAGTCTCTTTAGCAATTACCTGTTCTCCTGCGGACCTGCGAGGTTCATATATCTTCTTGTTGGATCTGTCGGTGATATACCGTATGGCGTAGGGTCGCACGGTTTTTCCCCCGTTGGCGAAGGCGGCGAAACCGGTGGCCATTTCAAGAGGGGTCAGCTCTGTGGTTCCCAGAGCCATCGTGGGGTCCACCTCGAAACGGCTTCTGGGGATCTGTATCAGCCTGGAGGCGACTCTCACGATCCGGTCACCCCCCACGAGCTCGTATATCAGCACGGACACGATATTCAGGGAGTAGGCCAGCGCCCTCCTGGCCAGCACCATTCCGTAGTAGGATTTGTCGTAGTTTGAGGGTGTCCAGAATTTGCGCCTCCCCCTGAACACGATCGGGGCATCCAGAAAGGCCGTCGCGGCGGTCATGAGCTTATATTCGATGCCGGCGGCGAATACGAAGGGTTTGAAGGATGAGCCTGGCTGGCGGCGGGCCTGAATAGCCCTGTTGAGCTGATTAATCGAGGTAAATTCGCTCCCACCCACCATGGTCACGATCGCGCCGTCGAAGGGGCTGATGGCCACCAGAGCCCCCTCCACCATGGCCTCCTGACGCAGGTCCTCGAAGTGGTCCATGAAGCCCTGGATCCGGCTCTCAACACCAGCCTGGCTGAATAGTAGCGAGAACAGGAGGGAACTGTCCATGATTACGTCACTGAATTCAGTGAGAAAACTTGTGTAGCTTCCCCGCTCTTCCGGTGGTATCCGCCGTTGTGACAGGAGTGATCTCATGAGAGACGAGTTAATGTTTCTAAGCTTATATCTGTTGCTCTGCATGGATATTCTGTTCTGTCGTTCCGTGGCCTCGGAAATAAGTGCCTGCGCCGCTTCCTGGTAGCGGAGATCCAGCGTTGTGTATACCTTGAGACCGCCGCGATAGACCCTGTCCTTGCCGTAGCGGTCGATGAGGATCTGTCTTATATATTCGGTAAAGTGTGGGGCCTTATTGGAGGCGATATTTCTGACACCGAGGGTGTGGTATCTGGTGCTGATATCATCGGTATACTGCTCCCAGAAGGGACCAAAGGTTTCGATCACGTCTTCTCTTTCGACGAAACCGGCGGTTATCATATTGTGGAGTACCTGCTTGCTTCGCTCGTA
The DNA here is from genome assembly GCA_016929135.1 of Spirochaetota bacterium. Classification (GTDB taxonomy): domain Bacteria; phylum Spirochaetota; class UBA4802; order UBA4802; family UBA5550; genus JAFGJK01. The sequence continues at coordinate 6,396 of JAFGJK010000085.1, forward strand.
GGCCGCCCTGGGATTCCTTACCGGTGAAAAGCGGTTCGGCGCAGAGGGGATGCCTGCCAGGATCGCCGCCTGCACCACGTTGAGCCGCTCGACGTCGCAGTTGAAATAGTAACGGGCAGCGGCGCCGATACCGTATACTCCGTTGCCGAAGTATATCTGGTTCAGGTACATCTCGAGAATCTTGTCCTTCGAGAGGCGCTTTTCGAACTTGTAGGCCAGCAGGAGCTCAATGATCTTTCGGCGAAACGATTTTTCGCTTCCGGTGTAAAGCTGTTTCACCAGCTGCTGCGTGATGGTGGATCCCCCCTGTCGTATGTCGCCGGTGAAGATGTCCACCAGGAGCGCCCTCAGGACGCCCGGCAGATCGATGCCGGTATGGGTGTAAAAATGCTGGTCCTCTGCGGCGAGAAATGCCTTTCTTACGTGATCCGGTATCTTCGCAATGTCCGTGTAGTTTCTATTCTCCTCGTACAGCTCGGAGATCAGGAGGCCGTTTATGTCGTAGAGCTGCGTGGCCAGGGCTATGTTGAACCCCTCGGCACGGCGAAGAAGGTCGTAGCTCTGATAGTAGATGATCATGAAGTACAGGAACGGAAGAAACAGCAGCACCGAAAACGCGATCACGACTGGTTTTGGAGCGGTTATTTTCATTAAAGGAGGTGGTTCAAGAAAAAAACTCTTGCAAAATCGTTCTCCACAGGGATCGTTATAAAAAACAGACCCGGTACCATATAATGTGGCGAAAAATAATAAACGCAACTCTTTTTATTCCGCTGCTCGTCATTTTCTCCGGCGATGCGGTACACCCGAGCATATCCGAGGGGGAGCTGGCGCATTATAGCAATGCCATCCTTGCCAGAATCGTGAGCGATAACCCGGAATCGGGATCGAAGATCCGGCAGTGCCTCTCGGGCTTGCTCAAGGACAAGGCCTCCGGGATACGACTCATGGACAAGCTCGGGATATTTCTCTACGACAGTAGCAGACGCGGTATAATGGTGGAAAAGACCAGTTTTTACTGCAAGAACAACCTCTTCTCTCTGCACCTGGTGATGCGGGACAAGAAGGATTCCCAGCAATACACACTTTTTCTTGAATACGATTACCTGACGGGTGGGCGATGCGTGCTGCGGGATGTATATTTTTCTCTCGTCTTCGATGAGCGGCAGAAAGAAATCAAGCGCTTCTTTGGCAACAGATAACCGCCTTTGGCCAGTATTCACAGTGAGTTTTCCGGAACAATTTCTATGATTCACGACCTGATCCTCAGCACACCCTATACCCTTCGGGTTCTCGCGACGCTTGCGCTGATCCTTCTTCTTTTCAAGTATCTGAAGAATCTTGCCATTGCCGGGATAGCGGGGACGGTACTCCTGGCCCTCTGGTGTGGCCACCGGTATGATGCGGCGCTGGCGATCGCCTGGGGGAAGCTCTCCGCGGTGAATACGATCATGCTCATCGTCGCAGTGACGCAGATCATCCTTCTCAGCACCCAGATGTCGCGGGCGGGCGTCATGAAGGAGCTGGTGGAAGCGATTCGCTCCATGGTCCCGCAGAGGATGGCCATCGCCCTCCTCCCCGCGATGATCGGTCTTCTCCCGATGCCGGGGGGTGCCGTGTTCTCGGCGCCGCTGGTGGAGCAGTGTGACAGCGACGGTACGATCGATCCGATGCTGAAGACGAAGATCAATTACTGGTTCCGTCATCTGTGGGAATACTGGTGGCCCCTCTATCCCGGTGTCTTGCTGGCGGTGGATATCACCGGGCTCCCGATCCCGGCCTTCATGGCGGTACAGATGCCCCTGAGCCTCGCCGCCCTGGGCGCCGGCTATTTCATTTTTCTGAGAAGGATCCCCGGAACCGGCATCGCGGGGGGGACCGCCACTCCCGGTTCTGTCGTGCGGGTGATTCGCCTGCTCATGCCGATCGTCATCATCGTCATAAGCTATACCCTCATCATGGTGTTCCTGCCGGGAGTTCGGCGGTGCAACAAGTACCTTCCGATGATCATCGGGATATTTCTGGCCCAGGTGTGGCTTCAGGCGGCAAGGCCGGTATCCATACGCCAATGGAAGGGAATGCTTCTGTCCGCGGAGATGCTGAAGCTACTTCTGGTGGTGCTGTCGATACTGGTTTACGGATCGTTCATCGAGGCAGCGCTTCCGGACGGATCGACGCTGGTGGGACACATGAGGGACGAGCTGGGATCGGTCGGGGTCCCCGTGATGGCCATCATCATCGCGGTCCCCTTCCTCAGCGGGCTCAGCATCGGTCTGGCCATAGGCTTCGTCGGGGCGAGCTTCCCCATCGTCATGAGCCTCATCGGAAGCGATCCGGCGCCGGCGGTACTCCTCTCAACGACGGTGCTGGCCTTCGGCGCCGGCTACACCGGCATGATCCTCTCACCGGTCCATATCTGCCTCATTGTCTCGAACGATCATTTCGGTACCGATCTCGCCGAGAGCATACTGGGGCTGCTTCCCGCCGCATCACTGCTCATGGGTTCGGCGGTGCTGCTCCATTTCTTCGTGAGGGCGGTTTTATGATATGCCCTCGTTTGATTTAATCGTAAAAATTCAATATATTGAGAACCGAGCGGGCTTCTTTCCTGTCAATACATCAGCATGAATTGCTGTAAGGAGACCATCATGAAAAGACATGTTATCTGCTTAAGCTATGTAATCGGGGCGTGCCTGTACTTACTGCTGGCCAGCGGAGAGGGGAGAGCCTCCGAGATTCAGGGGGATATCGTATCGGTTAGGCTCTACCAGAATCAGGCGATGATCACCCGTTCGGCGAAGGTATCGCTGAAGGAGGGGATAAATAAAATCATCGTCACGGGACTGCCGCCTCAGATGTACGACTGGTCCGTCCGGGGGAAACTCCCCGTTAATTTCACAGGAAAGATACAGTCGGTGGAGGTGTCGAAGCATGCACTGACCCAAAAAAGGCGCAACAAGATACTGGAGATCGAGGAAAAGCTCGAGGCGCTCCGTGACAGGGACCAGGTGATGCTGGACGATCTAAAAAGCATTGCCTCGCAGGAGCGTTTTCTTGAATCGGTGATGGGCTTCACCGGCACGGTCGCGGCCAAGGAGATTACCACAGGGGCGCCGCAGGTGTCGGTATGGGACGGGACACTCAACTACGTGAAGAACAGGATGCGGGAGCTCCACCGTGATAAGAGGAAGATCGAGGGGAGCCGTGAGGAGCTGGGAAAGGAGATCCAGAAATGGGAATTTGAGCTATCCCAGGCCGGAGGGAGCAGGTATTACAACGCCTACCAGGCGATGAACAGGTCATTGATAGGCAACAGGTCGAGGCTGGAGGTTCAGCACTTCGACAGGGCGGCCCAGGAATACGGTGAACGGGATCGGCTCCTGAAGAATCCCGAGGGGACCATTGATTACGAGAAGCGGGTGGAGATTGCGGTGTATGCCGGCGCGGCGACGAGATCCTCCATCGAGCTCACCTATATCATCCCCAATACCAGGTGGGGGATGAAGTACGACATACGGGCCAGCGAGAGCGACAGGAACGTCACCATGTCGATGTTCGCGGACATCTACCAGAAGACAGGGGAGGACTGGGACGCGGTGAACCTCTTCCTCTCCACCGGCCAGCCGGTTCACTCCATCGCCCAGCCGACGATCGGGAAGTGGATCCTGGATATTGGCCGCATCGCCCTCGCCAGACGGCCGCAGTCGCGGACCATATTCGGCGGCGCTGCCGGGATGAGAGATAGGGAAATGCCCGCCGCTGAGGAACGAGATGCCGATGAACTCTCATCGACCGAGAAGGAAAGGGAGGGAAATGCGCCGACGTCGGTTATTGAAAAACGGGGTGTTAATTTCGAGGTGGCCATGCCCCTCAAGCAAACGATCCCATCCTCGGAGCGCTACCAGAAGAAGATGATCCGGGACTTCGCCCTCATCGGGAGGGGAAACGCCGGAGGCCAGAAGGAGAGCCCGGTGCGTTTTTTCTACGAGCTCTTCCCCTCGGAGACTCGGGACGGGTTCCTGAAGGTAGCCGTGAAAAACACCACGTCGCTCCCCTGGCTCGAGGGTGAGGCGCAGATTTTCCTCGAAAACGAATTCATGGGGAAGGCCACGATCCCCTTCACGGCACAGGGGAAGGAACAGGAGATCGTTCTGGGCATTGAGAACAGGGTGTCGGCGAACAAGGAGCTGGTGAAGAAATTCGAGGATAACGCGGGGCTCTTCGGCGGGCGCCGAAGGATACTCTACCAGTACCGGATCACGTTGCAGAACGATTTCTCCGAGGCGAAGGAGGCGGTGCTCTTTGACGCCATCCCGGTCTCGCGTAACAAGCAGGTGGAAGTGGCCATGGAGAACCTGACGCTCCCCTTCCTGAAGGACGATGAGACGGTGAAGGGAGTACCCTACAGCCAGGGGATCAGGAAGTGGACCTTCACGCTGAACCCCTACGAGAAGCGTGAGATCTCCTATGACCTGGTAGTGACCTTCGATAAGAACGTGTCGGTATCCGGCCTTCGATAGCCAGCCGAATACCGGTTGACAGGTGCTCAATCTCGTGCGACTCTGTGACCGCACTGGAGGAGATGCATGAGGAAGACAAAGATAGTGTGCACCCTGGGACCGGCCACGGATGACGAGCGGGTTCTCTGCGACCTTCTGGGGCGGGGGATGGATGTGGCCAGGCTCAATTTTTCCCACGGATCGCACGAGGAGCACCAGAAGCGGGCGGAGACGGTAAAGAGGCTCAGGTCAGAGATGGGGCTGCATACCGCCCTGCTTCTCGACACGAAGGGGCCGGAGATACGGCTCGGGAAGTTCGAGACCGGGTCCGCCCAGCTGGTACCGGGGGAAATCTTCGTGCTCACCACAGAGGAGATACAGGGGAACGAGAGAATCGCCTCGGTGAGTTACAAGAACCTCCCACGGGACGTGAAAATCGGCGACAGGATACTCATCGCGGACGGTCTCATCGAGCTGCGGGTGCAGTCGACGACGGATACCGAGGTACGGTGTGCGGTGGTGAACGGCGGACCCGTCGGGAACAACAAAGGGATGAACGTGCCCGGCGTGAGGATCGGTCAGCCCTTCATAAGCGACAGGGACAGGGATGATCTCCGGTTCGCCGTGCGGAACGATTTTGACCTCATCGCCGCCTCCTTCACCAGGAGCGCCGTGGACGTGAAGGAGATGCGGGGCTTTCTCGATTCCCAGGACGGTTCCAATATCAAGATTATCGCGAAGATTGAAAACAGGGACGGCGTCAACAACGTCGATGAGATCCTCACCGTCGCTGACGGCATCATGGTGGCGCGGGGTGACATGGGGGTTGAGATCCCCTTCGAGGAACTCCCCCATATTCAGAAGAAGATCATAAGGGCCTGTGTGTCCGCGGGGAAACCGGTGATCACTGCAACGCAGATGCTGGAATCCATGGTGAACAATCCACGGCCCACAAGGGCCGAGATCACCGACGTAGCCAACGCGATCTATGACGGTACCAGCGCCATCATGCTGTCCGGCGAGACCTCAATCGGGAAGCACCCGGTGGAGGCGGTGGCCACCATGGCCCTCATCGCGGAGGAGACCGAAAAATCAATAGACTACAATCAGCTGTTCGAGAGGACGCAGCACACAATCTCCAACAGCGTCACCAACGCTATCAGCCATGCCACCTGTTCGACCGCGCTGTCGCTCAATGCCGCGGCAATCATCGCCGTAACGCAGTCCGGCTATACTGCGCGGATGGTCTCGAAGTACCGTCCGGGTTGCCCGATCATCGCCAACACCGTCGATGAGAAGGTACAGCGGCAGCTTTCCCTTCTCTGGGGCGTGAAACCGGTGTGCGTGGAAAGGAAAGAGAGCACTGACGAGATATTCCGGCAGGCCATCGAGAAGTCCCTGGCGACGGGAATCATCGGTGAGGGGGATCTGGTGGTGATCGCTGGAGGGCTCCTGGCGAACATCAGCGGTACCACGAACACCATTCGCGTTTACATGGTTGGCGACGTACTGATCAGGGGAACGGGGGGGAACGAACACGTGGCCCGGGGGATACTCAGGGTGGCGGAAGGTACCGATTCGCTATCCGTGGATTTCAATTCCGGAGATATCGCAGTCGTTGCGAACACCACCGACGAACTACTCCCCCTGCTGAAGCACGCCGGTGGGATCATTTCCGAAGAGCCGGTCAGGGATTCCAAGGCGCTGGTGGTGGGGAGGACGCTGGGAATACCGGTAATCGTGGAGGCGGTCGGCGCCACGAGGATATTGAGAAGCGGCATCACCGCCACACTCAATGCCAGGGAGGGTATTGTCTACAGCGGCCTGAAATGACCGTCGGCGACCGGACGGAGGGATACCGGAACCGGTCAGCCGGAAATCTGCTTGAGGGCCTCTTTTATTATCCCCTCGATCTTGAGGTGGGGTGATTTTTTGTGTATTTCGGAGACGATCTTCGCTGACCGTGACTCCTCGAATCCCAGGGAGACCAGCGCGTCGATTGCGTCCCGGTACCACAGGTCGGCGCTCACCTGTTCCCCTGAGAGCGTCTCAAGTTTCTTCTGTTTGCGTTTCAGTTCGAAGATCAGTTTATCCGCCTTGCTCTTTCCGATGCCGGGAATGCCGATGAGCATCGATGAATCCTCTGTGGCGACGGCCTGGATGATCCGCTCGATGGAGAGCCCCGAGAGTATCGACAGCGCCATGGCCGGGCCGATGCCGCTTATCGAAAGGAGCATGGAGAAGATGTCCCTGTCCCGCTCCCTGTGGAAGCCGAAGAGTCGCATGCTCTCCTCACGGTGCATCGTGTAGACGAAAAGGGACGCGTCGTTTTTGTCCCTCAAGAATTCGAAGGTCGCGATGGGTATTGAAAGAGAGTATCCCACGCCGTGCACATCGAGGATGAGCTCTGTGGGTTTGAGGCTCTCGACAGAGCCGGTCAGCTTTGCGATCACGTCCGGTTACCTCTCGGTGGAATTTGTTAGCATGAAATTTACGGGTGTCAATCAATATATTGACGGCGGGGAGAATCTCGAAGCCACGGCGATCCTGGCGCTCAAAGGATTTCCATGCCGATGATACACAGGTCATCGCTGTAATTCTCATCGCCCTTGAAATGGATCAGCTCCCTGTCGATGGTATCGATGAAGTCGTGAATTGGAAGGGCGGCATGCTTGACGCAGATTTCATTGCGCAGTATTTTTTCAAAGGATTCCCCGGATCCGTCTGTCGCCTCGGTGATGCCGTCGGTGTAGAAGACTACCTTGTCCCCCGCCTCCAGTTGGAACCGCTTCTCATCAAGGTCGATTGAATCCATCAGGCCGATGCAGCGCCCGGCCCCGACGAGGTCCGAGACCGATCCATTGCGGATCAGGAGCGGATAGGTGTGGCCGGCACGGGCCCCCAGGAGGGTCCGGGTCCCCTGATCGTATATGCCGTAGAATGCGGTGATATAATTCCCCTCGGTCTGCAGCATGATCTTATCGTTGATATACTGGAGCATCGAGCGGGGGGAGCACCGCTCGGTGTAGGCGGTATTGATGAGGGTCTTTAGCATGCTCGTGATCAGCGCGGCGGGGACGCCGTGACCGGCCACGTCACCGATGAATATGCCGAGCCGGTTCTCTTCATCGAATACTATGAAATCGTAAAAATCGCCTCCCACCTGGGCCAGGGGCTTGTAGATGGCGTGGAGCCGAACGCCGGGGAAGGGGGGGACGTTGCGGGGTATAAGGCAGAGCTGAATTTTTTTTGCCAGCTGGAGCTCCATCGACATCTGCTCGCTCTTCTCCTGCAGCAGGAAATTCTGGTGCTCGGTTATCTTTTTATATCGGTATTCGTTGAATCGGAGGCGGTCCTGTATTTCAGACATTATCAGGCATGCCACGAATACGATCAAAGGGTTCCCCATGTAGTTCAGCTCCGAGCGGGGGAGGTCATGGGAGATGAACAGGGCCGGTATAAAATAGAGCGAGGGGAGAAGGCAAACAGACGCAAAGTACAGGGCTCCTTCCCTGGTTAGAAGGAACACGCAGAGGATCCCCACGATCATTGAGTTCGCCGCGATGTAGTAATTGCCTGTCCCGACGAACATGAGCAGCCTGCCCCAGCTCATGGTGACGATCGATGTGAGGAGCAGAAAGAAGACGGTATTGACCGCGATTGTGAATTTTTTCAACGGGGAGAAGACCAGCAGTACAATGGCCCCGAGCGTTGACAGGGGGACCAATCTCCAGTAAAAGGATTCAATGGGATATCTGTTGTAGTACAGATCGAAGCATATGACATACAGAATGAAGAGGATGCCGGCCAACGAGGCCTTTTGTAAAAATGAAACGATGCGCCGCCGGTTCTCCATCCGGTACAGGGACTTGATGCTGCCATTGTATCTATTATCGGTTTCCATTGTGCCAGTTGTGCAGAGTGAAGGGGCACCGGTAATATTTGTCAATCATTAACAATCAATTCCAAATAACAGATAACAACGTTCAACCCAACAAAATTGTTTGATATGAGTCGAAAACGCCTGTGTGCATAAGTATTGCCGGGGGAGGGTTGCTCCCCTTCCCCTTTTATGTGCAGTGGGCGATTTTTTCGTGTAGAGGGTAAAAAATTAATGGCAGGGGGCTTGACATTTGAAAAATGGTGATTATATTTAAATAAACGGTTAGTTTAACTGAATATTTAGTTTAAAAGAGAAGCATTATGGGTGATGACAAATCAGAAGACAGGATACTGAGAGCGGCTCAGAAGGAATTCGCGCAGCACGGGTTCGACGGTGCGCGCATCGACAGGATCGCAAAGAGGGCCGGCATCAACAAGGCCATGATCTATTACTATTACAAGAACAAGGAATCGCTATACGAGAAGATACTTAAGATCCTCTACACTGAACTGTACCATCACCTGAAGAGCGTCATCCCCACTGACCGGAATCCTGACGAACAGCTTCTGGCCACGGTGTCGAGTTTTATGGACCATATCAACAGCGTGGATGAGAATTATATCCGCATAATGCTCAGGGAGATCGGTAGCGGTGGTAAATACTTCAAGAAGGTGGCGTTGCCGAATCTCCTCATCCCGATGTTTTCCCTGGTGGCGGGTATTTTTGAAGACGGCAAAAAACAGGGATATCTGAAGGATCTTAACACCTACTACACCTTTCTCACGGTGGTGGGATCGGTGGTCATCTTCAACGCCATCAGAATGACCATCGGCGATACGGATTTAGGGAAGACCCTGTTTAAGGGTGATTGCAAGGGGGATTACAAAAAGAATTTTATCACCGTACTCACGGAAGGCATATTGAAATGAGGGAACCGCGATGAGAACGAGAATCATACCACTCATGATGCTGATCGGCCTTATCCTGTGTCATACTGGGCCTACGCTTGCACAGGATTCAGTACAAACCGAACCAATCAGCCTCACCACGGCAATCGAGATGGCCCTGAAAAACAACAGTGAATACAGGCTCTCCCTGCATGAGCAGAAGATAGCCCGGGAAAAGGTCAACGAGGTATGGGGGACGATCTTCCCCTCCCTGGAATCCGAGGCGGCGCTGATAAGACAGTATGCGGAGATGGGGCTGCTGAGCACCTCGGAGGGGCAGTACGACATCAAGGTCGTCCAGGTGAAGTTCGGTTTCAATCCAGGGAGCTTCTATCATTCCCTGAGGGCATCGAAGACCGGGTACAGGGCGGCAGTGGAGAAGTCGCGGCGTATCAGGAACAACCTCATCTACAATACCATCAAGAGCTACTTCAACATCATCCTGAGCAAGGAGGCGATCGATCTCAGAAAAAGCGCCATCATCTTTCTGGATGAAAACCTGAAGAATGTGGAAAACCAGTACAAGACCGGTTCGGTGCCGCGGTACGATCTCCTGCAGGCCAAGGTGAAGCTTCAGAGTCAGGAGCCCTATCTTATCGAGGCCAGGAACAACCACAAGCTGGCGATCGATTTCTTTAATTACACCCTCGGAGTGGAGGGATCGCGGTACACCGCCGATGCAGGCACCCTGGCGCATCCGGAAAATCCCGGCGAAAAGGGGAGCACCGAGGAGAGGATCGACGTACTGACCCGGGATGCGATGAAGAACAGGCCGGAGATACTGCTCCTCAAGATGAAGCGTGAAGGGGCCGAGGATGCGCGCGGCGCCTACCGGTCCATGTATCTCTGGCCGGTATTCACCGCCGGCGGAGCATACGGCTTCAACAAGAATCTCGTTACGAAGAGCAATCTCTCGTCGATTCTGGGCGACAGGGACTGGCAGCAGAACTGGCAGGTGCGAATCGCCGCGACGTACCGCTGGGGGGCGCTTCTCCCGATGGACACCTATAAGGTGAAGGAGCGACAGGAGGAGCTGGCGATGAAAAAGGCGGAGATGGAGCTGGATCGGCTGAACCGGGCGATCGCAATATCCATAAAATCGTCGTATTACAATCTCGTCTCTTCCTATGAGAGGATTCTCGCCCACCGGGAGAGCGTCGAAACTGCCACAGAGGGGCTCCGCATAGCCAGGGAGAGCAGCCGGGCCGGCGTGATAAAGAACTCGGACCTTCTGGCAGCGCAGTTCGCCCTGACCAAAGCGAAGATCGGGTATATCAACGCGGTGAACAAGTACTATCTGTCCCTGGCGAGCCTGCAGAAGGAGACGGGAGTGGAAAACTATCAGATGCTCATGCAAGGAGAATAACGATGGACAGGAAGAAAATGATACCCCTGGCGATTATCGTGCTGGCGCTGACCCTTTCAATCCTCTATTTCGAGGTGTTCCGGCACCTTTTCATCGACGACAGCAGGATCGAGGGCTCCGGCACCATCGAGGTGACCGAGATAGATATTGGAAGCAAGATCGCGGGACGGGTCACCTTCATTTCGAAGAATGAGGGGGAAAGGGTCGCGCGGGGCGAGACGGTTGCCAGGCTGGACAGCGACGAGCTGGACGCACAGCGGCTCTCGGTGGCCGCCTATCTGAATAACGCCAGGAGTAACATGGAACGAGTGGAGAAGCTCTTCAGGGCCGGTTCCGTCTCCCGGAAGGACTACGATCAGATGGTCACCGCCTTCAGAGTGGCCAAGGCGAACAACGAGCTGGTGAACGCCACGATCGAGAACGCCGTGATCATCTCCCCGGTAAACGGCATCGTCATGGAGAAGAATCTGGAGGTGGGGGAGATGGCCTTCCCGGGAACCCCGGTGCTGACCGTGGCCGATCTGACAAAGGCCTGGATCAAGATCTATGTAACGCAGCCAAATCTTGGTTTCATCAAGCTGGGTCAGAAGGCCTCGGTCTTCATCGACTCCTACCCCCAGAAGGCCTTCCCCGGGCGGGTGGTGGCGGTATCCAATCGGGCCGAGTTCACCCCGAAGACGATAGAGACGAAAGACGAGCGGACCAAGCTGATGTTTGCGATAAAGATCGCAGTGGACAATCCCGACCTCATCCTGAAACCGGGGATGCCGGCGGACGCGATCATCATGGTGGAGAAAAAACGGTGATCAGGATTACGGATCTCTCCAAGCAGTTCGGCAAACTGCAGGCCGTGCACGCGCTGAACCTCCAGGTACGCAGGGGGGAGATCTTCGGCATCGTCGGTCCCGACGGCGCCGGGAAGAGCACGTTGCTCAGGATGATGGCGTCAATTCTCAGGCCGAACACGGGGAGCATCCATATCGACAACAGGGACGTCTTTGACAATCCCTTCGTCACAAAGGAGAAGCTGGCCTACATGCCGCAGCAGTTCGGACTCTACGAGGATCTCACGGTGGAGGAGAACATATTCTTCTTCGGCAGGATCTTCGGCGTTCCGAGACGCGAGATACGAAAACGTCTCGTTCGCCTCTACGAGTTCAGCAACCTCGAGCCCTTCAGGGAGCGGCTGGCGGGGAAGCTCTCGGGAGGAATGAAGCAGAAGCTAGGCCTTGCCTGCTGCCTTGTGCACAGCCCGAGCCTGATTCTTCTGGACGAGCCGACCAACGGCGTTGATCCGGTGTCACGGAGGGAGTTCTGGAAGATCCTCTACGACCTTCTCGGCGAAGGGGTGACGATCGTCGTGACCACCGCGTACCTGGACGAGGCTGAGCGGTGCAACCGGATCGCCTTTCTCTACGAAGGTGAAATCATAAAACTGGGGGAGCCGAAGTCTATACGACACGATATGGACCAGGCGATGGTGGAGATAATCGTGCAGAATTCACGTCCGGTGGAAGCACTCCTCTTGCAGAGCGGCAGGGTCTCCTCGGTCATACGCTCCGGCAATTCGTTGAAGATATTTACCGACGATGTGAAAAAGACCAGGTCGTTCCTGGAGAGATATCTTCGATCGAAAAAGGTGGAGTGGGAATCGATCAGGGAGATCCTGCCGACTCTTGAAGACAGCTTTATCAAGATCATCAGCAGGGAGGAGAACATCTGATGCTGCGCTCGCTCAACAGAATCCTCACCCTGGCGGAGAAGGAGTGGATACAAATTCGCAGGGACCTGCGGAGCCTTTTGATCTCCCTGTTCATCCCTGCCGCCATGATCGTCCTCTTCGGCTATGCCCTGAACATGGACGTGAAGAACATCAGCGTGGGGGTCTTCGACCAGGACAAATCAGCCTTCTCCAGGAGCTACCTGGAGCGGTTCTCGCACACCGAGTACCTGGTCATCAGGCGCCATATCGAGAAATACGAAGACATCGATAGGCTGCTGGATTCCGGTGAGATCGCCATGGCGATGATCATTCCGCTGAACTTCCAGCGGGACTACACCTCCGGCCGCTCAGTCCCCGTGCAGCTTCTGGTGGACGGCTCCGACTCCACCGCAGCCACCATATCAATCGGGTACGTGAAGGCAATCACGAACCAGTTTAACGCGGACAGGAGCATGGATAACCTGCGGCGCGCAGGCATCAGCTCGATGCGGATGCCCATAGACATCAGGACGCGTATATGGTACAACCCCACGCTGGAGAGCAAGAATTTCATCGTTCCCGGGCTCATCGTGATCCTGCTGACGGTCATCTCTGCGCTCATCGCATCGCTCACCATATCAAGGGAGTGGGAGCGGGGGACCATGGAGACGCTCATCACCACGCCGGTGAGGAGGATTGAGATAATCTTCGGCAAGCTCATCCCCTTCATACTCATCGGTCTTTTCGATACGATCTTCTGCATCGCCGTAGGGTACTTCATATTTGACGCGCCCCTCAAGGGGAGCTTCCTTCTTTTCTGTGCCCTGGCGATCCTCTACTTCTCGGGGACATCGCTCATGGGGATACTCATCTCCTCCGCCACAAGGGTTCAGGTGATGTCGATTCAGGTGGCCATGTGGGTAACCTATCTGCCCTCCATGATTCTCTCCGGGTTCATCTTCCCCATCAAGAACATGCCCTCGGTGCTGCAGGTGATGACCTATATCATTCCCGCACGGTATCTCATATCGATCGTCAACAGCATTGCCCTGAAGGGGGTGGGGCTCGCGTTCCTGTGGACGCAGGTGCTCTTCCTTCTTGGGTTCGTCGTGCTCATGCTGATGCTGAGTATCAGGAAAATGTCGGTGTCGCTCCCGGAAGCATGATATGAAAAAGCTCAACTGGTCGATCATCAGGACGGTGGTGGAGAAGGAATTCAAGGAGATCCTGAGGGATAAGAGAATGCGCGGCATCATTTTCGGCGCCCCCCTGGGGATGCTCTTCATGTTCGGGTACGCCGTGAGTACCGATGTGAACAACATTGACATGGGGGTGCTGGACGAGGACAGGACCGCCATGAGCAGGGAGATCGTCAGGGCCTTCACCGGATCGGGGTATTTCAAGCACACAATCGAGCTAAGGAGCGAAAAGGAAATCGGTCCGCTTCTCGACTCCGGTGAGATCGAGGTGCTTTTAAGGATGGAGCGCGGCCTGTCGCAAAACGCCGAGAATGGCAGGGGGGCCCAAGTTCAGATCATCGTCGACGGGGCGAACTCGAGCCGGGCAGCCGTGATTTCCGCCTACGTGAACCAGATTATCGGCACGCTCTTTTTCGAGAAGCTGAAATCCGGAATACAGTCGAAGGTGATCACACGGACCGCCACCGCGCAGTCGCCGGGCGACATGGCCAGGGCGCTCTCCTCGCAATGGGAGGGGCCCACACAAGGGGAGAATGGGCCATCCCAGGGTGAGGGGGCATTCCGAGAAAATGGACTTTCCCAGGGGCAGGGCGGGTCCTTCGGCTTCCAGCTGGGTCGCATGGTGGAGATCCGTGAGCGGTCCTTTTCCAATCCGAGCCTCACCAGCAGGAATTTTTTCCTTCCCGGGGTCGTGGTCATGCTGGTATCGCTCATTGCCATCATGCTCACCGCGATGTCCATAGTGAAGGAGCGTGAGCTGGGGACCATCGAGCAGATCATCGTCTCCCCCATCGATCCCTACGAGTACATGCTCGGAAAGACGATACCCTTCGCGGTGATCGCCTTTTTCGACATGGTGATGGTGACACTCGTGTCAATATGGTACTTCGGTGTCCCCTTCAACGGCAGCATGATATTCCTGTACTTCAGCGGACTCATTTACATCTTCTGCTCGCTGGCCATCGGCCTCTACATATCCACGATATCGGCGACGCAGCAGCAGGCGATGCTCTCCACCTTCCTGTACTTTTTCCCGGCGCTCGTGTTCTCCGGCTTCATATTTCCGATATACTCCATGCCGGAGACCATACAGGTGGCGACCTACATCATTCCCCTGCGCTACTTCATCACCATCGTCCGCGGTGTGTTTCTCAAGGGTATAGGGATTAGGTACCTGTGGCCGGAACTCCTGGCCCTGCTGCTGATCGGGCTGCTGCTCATGAAACTGAGCGCGGGCAGGTTCCGGAGGGGGCTCGAATGATGGACACCGTCGTGTCGGTGGAAAACCTTTCAAAGAAGTTCGGGGACTTCACCGCGGTGGATAGGGTCAGTTTCACCGTGAGAAGGGGGGAGATCTTCGGCTTCCTGGGCCCTAACGGGGCAGGGAAGAGCACCACGATAAAGATGCTCTGTGGAATCCTCTCACCCACCGGCGGCCGCGGTGAGGTCATGGGGCACGATATCGTGGACGAACAGGATTCCATTAAAAGAATTATCGGCTACATGTCCCAGCGATTTTCGCTCTATAAGGACCTGACGATCATTGAGAATCTGAAGTTCTTCGGGAGCGTCTACGGTCTCGAGGGGGCGCGCCTGCGGCGCGCCATCGACAGGGTCCTGGAGCTTGCCGGGATCGGGACGAGGAAGGATCTATCGGTGACCAGCCTCCCGGGGGGGATCCGCCAGCGTCTCGCCCTGGGGTGTGCGATCCTTCACGACCCTCCCATACTCTTTCTCGACGAGCCCACCTCAGGTGTCGACCCCATCATGCGTCGAAACTTCTGGGACATTATCTACCGGTTCTCCGACGAGGGTCGTACGGTATTCGTCACCACCCACTACATGGACGAGGCGGAGCACTGCCACAGGATCGCCCTCATCATTTCCGGGGAGCTCATCGCACTGGATATGCCCTCCAGGCTCAAGCAGTCCATCCCCTATTCGGTGTATAACATCAGGGTGGACAACTTCATCGAGCTCTTCGATGACATATCCTCACTAAGAGTCGTCGAAGAGGCGGCTATCTTTGGAAGCGACATTCATGTTCTCTGCAAAAAGGGTGCGGATATAAAGGGGGAGCTCTCGCAGCTGATGAGGCGGGAATCGATTTCCCGGTTCATCGTTGAGGAGATCAGTCCGAGCCTCGAGGACGTCTTCGTCACCTCTGCACGGAAATACGGCCTGTAGCCGGGTGCGTTGATTTTCACGGCTGTTCGTTTTAATGCTTGATAAAATACACCCCCCCGTGAATCTTCGAATCAAAGGGTGCGCATATATAACCGCCCTTGAGAGGCCGTCATGAACCGTAGGAGACTATTCATCGTCATCGCAACATTGCTGATGGTAATCGGCTGCAGCCGCTTCGATATGACCGGCTACGAGGATACGCGGAAGGGCTTTTCGATCAACCTACCGAAAAAATGGGAGATAAAAAGGGATTATATGGGGGCCGACGTGGCGGCGCTGGACCCGCAAGGGAGCGGTATCATGCAGTTCAGGCCAAACGTGACAGTGATATCGGAATCAATGCCCGCGGCATTGCGCCCTCACGATTACTACCGGCTTCAGTTCAAATCAATCCAGAGTCTCACGGACCGGATCAGGAATTTTCACCTGCAGGAGAACAGGTTTGTAATGATCGGCGGGGTCCAGGGGAAGCGGCTCATATACGGATACAGCGTCGGCGAGCTTCGGGTGATGGTGATCTCCTGCTCGGTGATACACAACGGCACCGGCTATGTCATCACCGGCACCACCACCTACGAGAACTTCAATACGTTTAAGGACACCTTCCTTAGGGTCTACAAGAGCTTCCGGTTTCGATGATGGAGACCCCGCATCGGGCCGCCTGCACTGAGGGGAATCATGCATGGGAGAGAGGACACTAGAATGGATCGCAGCCTAAAAGCTCGCGATATCGCCTATCTGCACGATAGCGTTCTCAAGGCCGGGAAGAAGGCCCTGACTGTGCAGAGGAAGGGCGTATCGGTCAGACGAAAGGAGGATGCATCCATCGTGACCCAGGCGGACACGATGGTGCAGGAATACCTTGCGACGCGAATTTTGAGGCGTTTCGGAGAGGTGAACTTCGTCTGCGAGGAGGAATCGGATCTTCCACGGAAACAGCTCACGCCGGAGACCATCACCGCCATCATTGATCCCGTTGACGGAACGTCGATGTTCAGCATGTACATGCCCATCTGGTGTGTCTCTTTGGGTATCTATCTCGGGTACCGGCCCCTGTACGGGTTCGTCTACGCGCCGGGGATGGATATGTTCTTCCACAACGACGATGATGCCGCCTATGTCAACCGCCGCCGGGTAAGGGTGATGACCCAGTTCACCATAGACTCGGAGACAAACATATTCTACGCCACCGAGATATACCGTCGACTCCTTATCACCTTTCCGGGAAAGGCCAGGAATCTGGGATCCACGGCGCTGCATGCCTGCCTCACGGTGGACAACGCCAGGAACAGGACTCTTGCCTTCATCGGGAAGTCATATATCTGGGACTGGGGGGGGGCCATCCCGGTGATACTCAAGGCAGGGGGTGGGCTTCGCTACCTTGATGGGAGCCACTTTGATTTCAGGGAGGTCGCCGAGAATGGATACATCCTTCCGGATTATCTGCTGGCCTACACCTATCACGATTTCTCAGCGGTGCGGAGCATCTTCTCCCCGCATCAGTGACCGGGCGGTTCTGCATCATCCTGCCGACGTGATATGGTTCGGATTTCAGGCCGCTCCGGATTAATAGATTGACAATACAGGGATATAAAAAAAATATTTACCATCACATTGAAAGAATACCGTCTAATCAGAATTGTCACTGAATGGCACTGTGAGGCTCTGAAGAGCGGTGGTTCTTACTGCATGATAGGGATGTTTTCATGAATACTGTTCCAAAGCTGGCCTCTGTCAGGCCCCCCATACCGAGGGCGAAGATCTACGGGATTCTGGCGATACTCGTATCGGCCGCTCTTGCGGCTCTGTTCTGCTATGCCGTTTACTTCCTGAAGCTGGACATCTACAATTTTGAAGACGGCTCTCTCCAGGCGATGCATTCCGCAACCTATTATGCGCTGGCCGTACCGATCGGCCTCGTGACACTCTTTGTCATCGGGACCGGCTTCTGGATCGGCTGGACAATCTTAACGATCAAGGTGGTTCCTCCCATGCCCGAAATAGTGGATAAAAAGGATCATTCGAAATTCAAGGCGTTTCTCCTGTGCCTCTTCACAATGGCGCTTGCGGGCCTGTTGCTGTACGGGCTCTATCTCAGGAATTTCTGGGCTCTCGCGATTCCCGCGACGGCCATATCCCTGGTTGTACTGGGCGCGGTATTCTGGGTGGGCATTGCGATCATAACCACAAGGTCGACGCTCCCCGAGCACAAGAAAGAATCATGATCCCCCATGAAAGTCCTTTTGCTGTGCTATCGCGGGAATCCCTATTGCGGCGGGCAGGGAATTTATCTTTATCATCTGAGTAAAGAGCTGGCTAGGCTCGGCGTTGAGGTCGACGTGATCGTCGGCCCCCCCTACCCGGAGCCGCTGGAGGATTGGGCCGCGGTCTACAAGCTGGACAACCTGAACATCTGGTCGATACGGACCTCCCACATCCCCTACGAGAAGCTGGTGAGGGTCTATTCCCCCCTCAACTTCGCCGACTACTTTCTCACGAGGTTCCACATATTTCCCGAGATGGAGACCTTCAGCATCCGCGCCTTCGCACTCCTGAAGGAGCTTCTGAAAACGAAGCGATACGACATCATACACGACGTAAATTCCCTCGGCTGGGGGATGGCACTCATGAAGGGGTTCGGCATTCCGGTTGTGTCAACGATCCATCATCCCCTGACCCAGGATATGCAGGCGGACCTTGGTGTGGACAAGAGTTTCTGGGAAAAGATGACTACAATCCTCTTCTACCCGATTCAGATGCAGCGTTTCGTGATCCGCCGCATGGACAGGGTGATCACCTCCTCGATCGACGGGATATCGGAGCTCCGCAGGGCATTCGGTCTCGACGAGCATCGAATATCGGTCGTATACAACGGCATGGATGTGGAGGCCTTCAGGAACACCGGGGAGCCCAGGGAGGATCGATCGCTTCTCTTCGTTGGTAACACTGAGGACCACAAGAAGGGGCTCACCTACCTGCTGGAGGCGATGACGATGCTCCCCGAGGACGTCACCCTAACCATTGTTGACGACGGCCCGCCGAAGAAGTTGAACGCAGCAAACCTTATTGAGCGGTTCAGACTTGCGACTCGCGTCACCATCACCGGAAAGCTCGACATGGCCTCGCTGGTGAGCCTCTACAGCAGGAAGACGGTACTGGTAATGTCGTCGCTCCATGAGGGATTCGGGCTTCCGGCAGCCGAGGCCATGGCGTGCGAGACGCCGGTGGTGGTCACCAGGGCCGGGGCGCTCACCGAGGTGGTGGACGACAGATCGGGAATTCTGGTGGAGATGCGGAACCCTGCCGCGCTCAGAGACGCGGTCATGAAACTGCTGGAAGACCCGGGGCTCAGGAGGGAGATGGGGGCCTACGGACGCACAAGGGCCGTGGAAAACTTCGCGTGGCCCAGCGCGGCGAGGAACACCATGAAGGTATACGAATCAGTAATTCAGTCATACAGGAGCCGGTCATGAAAATCTGTCTGCTCAGTTACCGCGGGAATCCCTACTGCGGCGGCCAGGGCATTTACCTGATGTATCTTGCCAGGGAGTTGGTCAAGCTGGGGCACGAGGTCCACACGGTGGTGGGACCGCCGTATCCCTTCGAGATGGAGGGGGTCACCAGCCATTATATAAGCAACCATAATTATTTCAACGTGAAGAAGAATTACATCAAGCCGCACAAGCCCTTCGCCACCCTGCAACCCCTGAACCTGTACGAGTTCATCGCATCGAAGCTGGGCATATTTCCAGAGATAGAGACCTTCTCCTTCCGGGCATTCCTGAAGATGAAGGAGATACTGAAGACGCACAGGTTCGACGTCATTCATGACAACCAGTGCCTTGGGTACGGGTTTCTGATGATCAAGCTCTTCGGGATACCCTTCGTCTCCACGATCCATCACCCGCTGAGCATCGACAGGTCCACCTGGTTCGAATACCCCTCGGACTTCAACCTGAAGATAAAGAGGGTGCTCTACTATCCGCTGATCATGCAGGCCTTCGTGGCCAACAGACTCGACAGGATCATCACCGTCTCACACGACTCGGCGGTGGAGATCCACAGGGCCTTCGGGGTCCCCGGGAAGAAGATCAGCGTCGTCTACAATGGAATGGACTCATCGATCTTTTACCCGAAGAAGAATATGAAAAAAAAGAAGAACAGCATCATCTTCGTGGGGAACGTGGAAGACCGTAAGAAGGGGGTGATCTACCTTTTCAAGGCGATGACCATGCTGAAGAACAAGGCCACACTCACCATCGTCGACGGCGGGGCCCCCAACAGGAATTTCATCCCCAGGCTGATCGATAAATTCGGCCTGAACGACAGGATCATCTTTACCGGGAAGATCACGGTCGAACGGCTCATTGAGCTCTATTCTCAGCACGAGGTGGCGGTCTTCCCTTCGCTCTACGAGGGTTTCGGATTTCCCGCCGCCGAGGCGATGGCATGTGAGCTTCCGGTGGTCACTACCACCGGCGGGGCGCTTCCCGAGGTGGTGGGTAACCACATGGATACCGCCTACGTGGTGGAGCCCAGGGATCCCGAGGGGCTCGCAGGGGGAATCGATTATATGCTGGACAATCCCGCCTTTGCACGGAGGATGGGGCAGAAGGCGAGAAAGCGGATACTCTCCCTTTTTACCTGGGAGAACGCAGCGCTGG
The DNA here is from genome assembly GCA_016929135.1 of Spirochaetota bacterium. Taxonomy (GTDB): domain Bacteria; phylum Spirochaetota; class UBA4802; order UBA4802; family UBA5550; genus JAFGJK01. Next base: position 26,843 of record JAFGJK010000085.1, read on the forward strand.
AGCTGGAAAAAATATACCGCGAGGTGATCATTGCTCACCGTTGACTTTGACAGGCTGGGGGTCCGGGAAAACGATCTGGTGCTGGATGCGGGGTGCGGCTTCGGCCGTCATTCCCTGGAGTACCTGCGGCGCGGAGCCTGTGTCTTCAGCATGGACATGGACTGGGAGTCGCTCCTGAAGACGCGCTATGTCCTTGCCGAGCTGGGGCTGCAGACCGGCCGGGATTCCCGAGGATTCGTGGTCCACAGTGGGGATGCCCTGAACCTCCCCTTCAGGGACGAGACCTTCGACAGGATCATCTGCGCCGAGGTGATGGAGCATGTCAGCGATGATTACAGGGCATGCAGCGAGCTCACAAGGGTTCTGAAAAAAAACGGGCGTATCGCCATCACGGTTCCCACCTTCTTCAGCGAGGTGATCTACGACTGCCTCACCTTCGAGTATTTTGCCACGCCGGGGGGGCATGTCAGGAAGTACCTCCCGAAGACGCTCGTGAAGATCATGCGGCAGAACGGGCTTGAGATCTACGGGATCGGCTTCAAGCATGCATTCCACACCATATGGTGGATGATCCGATGCGTGGTGGGCCTCCATAACTGCGATCACCCAATCACCAGGGGGTACCACAGATTCCTTCACCTGGGACTCTACTCGAATCTCATGCGGCGACTCGAGCGCTTCAGCAACTATTTCTTTCCGAAGAGCATTGTGGTTTACGCCTGGAAGCGGTAGGCATTTTCATTTCGCCTCCACCTGTCGTCACGGATAATTATTATCGTTTTCACCGGTAAAAATTACTTGATTATGGCTGTAAAGTTCACAATCCTGTTCTAATTATTTTTGGCCATTCTCTATGCGATTTATACCGTTTCTCATACCGATGCTCCTCATTTCGTTCCTCATTCTTCCGGTGGGGACCCTGCCCGGAGGCATGCGTCTCCACTTGTACGGCGCAGCGGCCGCCGGTCGAGAATGCGTCTCTTCCACGGTGCGTGTCGGAGGGTCCGCCGATCATTCACTCTGCCATTATCAGGCAGGTGTTCTGGGGAACACGGTGGGCGGGGCGTTTCTCTTCGGCGCTCCCGATACCGAACCGCCGGTTACCAGGATCACGCCGAACATCCAGTACATCTCCCCCAATAACGACGGCGTACAGGACTATGTCTCCTTTGATCTCGAGGTGTCGGACAGCAGCAGGATCAGGGGATGGCGGCTTCAGATACTGGACCAGGGTGAGAACCTGGTGACTGAGTATCGCACTACCGACCGTCCGGTGATTCGCAATTTTTTTTCTCGGATCTTCAGGGGGAGCGGGGCTGTGGTGCCGGACAGGCTCATCTGGGACGGCAACGACCAGAACCACCGGACTGTTCAGGACGGCATCTATTATTTCACCTTCAATGCCTGGGATGTGCGTGACAACATCGCCGCAATCAAGAGGGGGACGCTGTATGTCGACACCACGTCTCCGAGGGTGGAGCTGACTTCCGGGGAATGCCTGTTCTCTCCCAACCGGAAAGGGAGAAAAGATACCTTTACGGTTCAACAGAGGGTGGAGTGTGCCGCCGATGACGAATGGGAGGCCTCGTTCATCGACGCTGAGGGGAAGGTGGTACGGAACTTCCGGTGGACCGGAATCGAGGTCCCGAAGACACTCTCCTGGGACGGAAGGGACGACGAGGGGAGAGATGCCGCAGAGGGCCTCTACGAGTACCGCATCACCAGCCGCGACAGGGCCGGAAACCTCGCCTCTGCGTCTGTGCCGGAGATTGTACTGACACGGCAATACGAATATGCAGACATAACGCTGACGCCGACTATCCACTCATACCGGCGCGGCGGGGAGATACAGTTTTCAGCGTTCCTCTCCTCTGCCACTGGCCTGGAATACTGGGGTATCGCCGTTCTCAATGACGGGAAAAGAATCGTGAAGCAGATCAACGGTGTGGACTTCAAAAAATCGGCGAGCTGGAACGTTATGGACGATGACGGCGACCGGCTTCCGGACGGCAGGTATTTCGTCAACTTTACGGCCCTCTTCCAGCACGGCAGCATGCCCCAGTCGTTCGAGAAGGGTCTGATCATCGACAGCACCCCACCGTCCCTGGGGGTATCCCATAGTCCCGGCCTCTTCTCTCCCGACGGCGACGGGGTGAATGATGTGCTGACGATACGCCCCGGTGGGCGCGATGAATTCGGTATCTCTCAGTGGAAGCTTTCAGTCTATACGCCCTCGGGATACCCCTTCAAGACCTTTCAGGGGAGAGGGAATATCCCCGGCGAGATACTGTGGGACGGGTACGGCGATGGCGGGGAGATCGTGGAGTCCGCCGCCGACTACACCATCGATATCGAGGCTACCGATGAGGCGGGGAATTACGCCCGATCGAGGAAAGACCGCTTGCATGCGGACGTTCTCGTGATGGATACCGAGCACGGGTTCAGGATCCGGGTGAGCAGTATCGAATTTGTCCCCGGGAGCGCCGAGTTCGCAGGGTCCGCCAGGAGTGTCCTGAGCAGGGTGTACAGCGTGCTGGGGAGATACCGGGGATATCGGTGCGTCGTCGAGGGGCATACGGATGATGTCGGTACCGAGGAATCAAACCTCGATATCTCGGAGAAACGGGCGAGGGCGGTAATGCACTACCTCATCGATCGGGGGCTTTCCGAGAAGAGCCTCTCCTTCCTGGGGATGGGGGAGACATCGCCGCAGTTCCCGAATACTAGCGAGGAGAACAGGAGAAGAAACAGGAGGATCGAGTTCCTGCTCCTGAAGGAGTAGCATGGTGGGACAACGGGTGATTCATACATCCTTCGCGCTGCTCATGGTCCTCTCCCCATTCGTTGCCGGCAACGCCATCACAACTGAAGAATCCGAATACCTTTCAGAGAAACAGCGGGGGGACTACAGAGGGGCCATCGAGGCGCTCGCCCGTTGGAACAGGTTGATAACAGAACCGGCATACCTGGAACTGAATGCCTTCCGCATACGCGAGCTCGCGGTGTATCCGGAATTATACGACACCGCGGAGGAGGCGCTGTCTTCTCTTCGGCGACATTGCATAACGACGAGAACACCCCTCCTGAGGGACCGAATCGATTTATTCCTCAACGAGCTTCATCTGGCAAGGGGTAATACGGCGGAATCGGACCGCCTGATGGCTCCGCTGGGCTTTCTTTCCTTTTACGTGCTGGGCCCCTTCAACAACAGATCTTCCGGGGAATTCGAGCAGGATTATCTGGATGGGAAAGCTCCCCAGAGGGAGCGTTACTATCACGGGAGATACGGGCCGGTGACCTGGTGGCATATGAATCCTGATCGGCACGGAACAATCAACATCAACGACATTGCGGAGAAGCTGCGGGGCGGACTCTATTACCTTCAGCAAGATATCGATATTCCTGCCGAGGGGCGGTATACGCTTCTGGTGGGCAAAACAGGCGCCACGGACATCACGATAGACGGTACGGTGGTCTTTGCATCTCGGGGCCGTCACGGATTCAGGCAGGACCAGTACTGCGTTACGGTAGCGCTGCGGAAGGGGCGGCATTCGATCCTGGTGAAGACGGGGGACGCCGAGTCCCGGATCAGGTTCAGTATGCGGATCAGGGGTACCGATGGCACGACCGTCAGGGGTGCGTCGGGCACCGGAGAGCCTTCGGTGGGGCCGGTTTCGGAGGGTTCCGTATCGGAGGATCTCTTCCCGGCTCTCGGCTACTTTTGCGGAAAGGGCTCCGGCAGGGAGGGGGCATCATTTCACGCGGGATATCTCTTTGTGCAATCACACTTGAGCACCCCTTCGAACCGGGAGCATTTGGAGTTCTTGACCGCCGTGAAAGAGGGTGACCCGTTATACTCGTCGGCAAATTTCTATCTCGCGGCGCTGCAGGAGACTCCTGAACAACGGGAGCACTTTCTACTGAAATCGTATTCCTCCGACGGGGACAATTACGAGTCCCTATTCGGTCTGGTGCGGCTCTCGGTGGACCATGATCACTGCGAGGAGGCATGGAGTCATCTGCAGAAATTCCGCGCCGATACACGGGGGTTCCCATTCCGGAGGATCGGTGAGGCAGGGCTGTTCATGAAACGGCAATGGGATCATGCGATGCTCAAAGCGGCGAGATCGATCCTTTCCTCAGAATACCCGTCGGCTGGAGTCCCCTATATCGCGTCATATTACATGGGGAACCGGGAATTCGGGAAGGCTTTGAGATGGTACGAGAAGATGGTGCGGCGTCGCCGCACGGACCTGCGGGTTCTCTCGAAACTCCTGGCCTGTTACCGGCGCACCGGAGATTTTGCATCGGCAGAGAGGGAGCTGTTGAAGAGCATCGACCAGATGCCCAACAGAGTCAGCCTGAGGCTGAAACTCGCGAGGCTCAGTGCAAACGTCCGCGGACCTGAATCGGCGATTCCCTATCTCTCATCAGCCCTGTCTCTCGCCCCTGACCACGCCGGGGTGCTGAAGGAGCTGGGTTATCTGTACCACAGACTCGGCAGGGAGCCTGCGGCGCGGTACCATTGCGCCAGGTCGCTGTCGCTGAACCCGGATGACCGGAGACTGGCGGTGTTCCTCAGCTCAATCTCACGGGAGAGGACCGTCCTCGACACGATGGGTTATGCGGAGGATTTGCGGAAACTTGTCGAGGAATCCTACCGGTACGGCGAGGAATCGGCGGTGATACTCCTGAACGAGACACTGATGGCATATCAGGAAAACGGGTCTTTTGAAAAGCGGGTGCGCCGTGTCATCAGGGTGAATGGAAGGGATTCTTTCGACGATTTCAAGAATCAGTTTATCCTGTACAACCCGAAGATAGAGTCCGTGGAGAACATACGATGCACCCTCGCGAACGGTACCAGGACGATCCGGCTTTCCGGTACATTCACCAAGTCAGTATCCGATCCTGAGAGCAGGATGTATTATGACGTTCGATCGGTGGTGGTGCCGGTACATGGGCTGTGTGAGGGGAGCATCATCGATTTCAGGTATACGCTGAAGAGCAGGAGTGGCGATGTTTACAGGAATTACATCTCTGAGAAGTTCACCGTCGGCAGCAGTTACCGGACACTGAAGAGCGTCATCGCCGTGGTCTATCCCGCGGGATCGACTATGCATTTCCGGCGGAGGGGGATCGGCGCAGGCTCTATTCGCCAGTCATCAATGGGGGTGCACAGGGTGTTCCGGTGTACGGTCTCCAACTCTCCCCCGCTCGGGAAGGAGCAGGGGATGCCGCACCTCTCCACCATACTGCCGGCCCTCTACGTGAACAACAAGGGCTCGTGGCAGCAGATCAGCCAATGGTACATCTCTCTCATGAGGGACAGGATCGTCATGAGCGCGGAGATGACCGGCGCGCTGAACGGCATACTGGCCGGCACGGCGACGCCGGAGGAGCGAATACGGGCGATATACGACCACGTCACCCGGGAGGTCCGCTATGTCGGACTTGAGTTCGGGCTTGGGGGGATCCAGCCGCGAGGTACGGACATCACCTACCATAGCAGGATGGGGGACTGCAAGGACATCGCCCTGGTGCTCGTGGCGATGCTCAGGGCGGCGGGCTTCGAGGCATACCTGGCCTTGGTGCGGACCAGAAATGATGGAATCGCCGATACCGCAATTCCATCACTGGAGGAATTCAATCACGCCCTCTGCTATGTGAATTTCGCGGGGGGGATATTCCTCGATGGAACGGCAAATGATTGCGGCATTAGGGAACTCCCTACTGAGGACAGGGACGTTCGTGCGCTGGTGATCCGTGACGGTGGAGCGGGGGCGGGTACCTGTTCCCTGGTGGCAACGACAAGTGATTTTTATCTGAAAAACCGCATCGAAATCCACAGCGATATGAAGGTGCAGGATGACGGAACCATGGTGGTAACCAGAAGGCTCCTGAAACAGGGCTCCCTTGCGCCCCTGGCCAGGCAGTCCCTCGGATTGCCCGGGGGGATAAAGCTGATTTCACTGACGGAATACTGGAACAGGCTCTATCCCGGCTCGAGAATTAGTGACTATGAGATCATCAACAAGAAGAAGGACAGCCCGGTGGAGTACCGGTATCGCATCACCATCCCTGGGTATGCGAAACTGATTAACGGGAGGATGTTTCTCGAGCCCTTCAGCGTGAGGTCGGACTATTACGGGATCTACTGCACGGCAAGGCAGAGGCGCTATCCGATACAGCTGGATTATCCGGTTGAGGTTGCGTCCTTCAATACAATCACCGCACCGGAAGGCTATGGATGCAGCACCCTCCCCACCTCTAGGGAACTCTCCTGTTCCATGGCCAGGGCACGATTCAGGTACGGAAGGGACGGGAACCGGATTACCGCGACGTCGCTCCTGCAGATCGATGACTATGAGATACCGGCTGGGGAGTACCGTCGTTTCAAGGAATTTGCCAGGGGGCTCGGCATTGCCGAGCACGAGCTCCTCTTCTACCGGCAGACCGGAAAGGCCCACTGATGATACCGCGATATCGGGCTATCTGGTGAGTCTCAGGAATTCACCTGTGTATTCTCCTGCGATTTCTCCGTGGTGGATTATCAGGATGTTCTCGTCGTTGTTCCTGCTGGCGTTTTTCGAGAAATTGTACGAGCCCATGATGACTATCGACCCGTCGATGATTATGACCTTGTGATGCATCAACCCGATGTTCCGATCAAGAATTACATCGATCCCCGCCGCTTTCATCTTCATGTATTCTGAATACCGTGTCCCCGAGCCGGTTCGTTCAAATACGCCAGAAACACGGATGCCGCTCCGTTGGCGCTCGATCATGGCATCGCCGATCCTGTCGCTGGTGAATGAGAACGCCATGAAGTGGATGGACCTGCGGGCCGTGCCGAGCATGCGGACTATCGCCTCCTCAACGTCGTCGTCGGGGGAAAAGTAGACGTCAATGGGGGAATCATGAACGAGGATACGGTGCTGGTTGATGAACAAGGAGAGGAGCGTACTGATACCGCGGTTTCCGAAGGTTTCGTCAACGAACATCTCGTCGAATTCCTGGAGGTAGATGCGGGCCAGCTCCGGGGAATGAATCTCGATTGCATTGTTGTTGTTCACCCTGGCATCGTTGTCGGTGCAGTTGTAGGAACCGGTCCATACAATGGATTCGTCGATGACGGCGAATTTATTGTGCATGAGACCCCTGCCGCGGTCGACCACGACCGGTATTCCCGCACGGATCAGATCATTGATGGCATTCCTGACAAAGCATCCACGCTCAGTGACAATGCGAATAGCGATGCCCCGCTCCCTGGCCCGCAGGAGTGCGGCTGCAACCGACGGTGAGGAGATATCGTAAAAGGCAGCAGAGATGCTACAGCGGGCGCTGTCGATCAGCCGGATGAAGGCCTGTTCCGGATTGCGCGGTCCCGGGGCGTTGCTCGAGATTTTCGGATCGGTGAAATAGATGTGCCACCAGCTGTCGCCGGCATGAACCTCGCAGAGGAGCAGCAGCATGAGGGATGTGAGAATGATGCATCGTGTTTTGTTCATAAATCCGCCATACCATGCCCCGTTCGCCTTATAGAGACGGGATGGTCTCGCCAGGGCATGCTATTGAATCAACGATCGGCGCTGGAAGGATGTAAAGGTGGATGGAAAAATTTTTCGGTTCCCGGCAGTTTTACTGCCGCGGCGGTGGCTATACCTTCGACTTTATCAGATCTTCTCTCCGCTCCATCAGCAGGTTCTCGTAGTCCGTATAGAGGAGCTGGTCCTCCTTCCCCGGGTAGAGAGATTTCACCTTCGATACCAGGGTGCGGAAAGGTGCGAGGGTCTTCACGTCTTTCCTGGAGTTGATCATCTCTCGGATGTCTCCGTCGCTTTTCTGCAGAAGGAAGAGATAGAACTTGAAGGAATCCCTCATCTCCTCCAGCATGCGCTGGTTCGGGGCGATGGAGGCGTTGTTCGGGGCGTCCTCCAGCACGGTCTCGATAAAGTTGACGATGAATTCAATGTCGATGGCGGGGATCTCGAAATCAAGCAGGAGCTGGTTCAGCTTTGCGAGATCCATGTTGCGGAGGTGCACCTGGGCCAGAAATACCGGGTTGCTCGACATCATGTTGATGTTCGACATCTTTTCCTCGGGCGGCGTGATCATACGCTCGTTGAGGAAATAATTGTTCACCAGTTCGATGTAGATGATGTCCCTGACCTTGTATCGCCCCTTGATGAGCACGATGTCGTTGGTGGTGATGTTGTCGTCGACGACCACGTAATCGGGCTCCAAGGTCACATCAACCTCGCGGATCATCTCAATTATGCTTCCTGATGATATGATCCGCACCGGGATCATGTCCAGGACCTCATCGGTGCTAATGAAGAAGTATTTCTTTCTATTATCCCTGACGTCCCGGTAGGGCACCACAATCACGCCGTCCCTGATCTTCAGCATTGAATAATCACGATCATATTCACGGATCTTCTGGATGGTACTCCCTACAAAGACGATGAGGGGGACCTTGTGCACAAGGCTCCTCCCCTCCTGGTCCGCATAGATCGGCTTTCCGCGTCTGTTGAAGGCGAGAAACTGCCATTTGAGGAACAGGATCTTGATCATGTATCCCTGGGGGGTCTTTTCTTCGATAAAATCCATTGAACTGTCCTGTGCCCGGAACCTAGCTGGTTCCTGTCTTGATCCCGCGTTTACGGTACCGCGAGAGCTCGATGCGGTAGAGCTGGGCGAGCTCAGCGATTTCGCTAAATTGACGGATGACGAAAAAGGTTTTGAGGAGGTCCTTTATCTTCACGTCGTCGCTGAGATCGCTTATCTGCCGCTGGCTGCCGTTGAATATCTCGTCGGACTTGGCAAAGGAAGCCCGTATGATCGAGTCCGCAGGCCGCTCGAGCTTTGCAAGGGGTCTGCCGGTTTTCTGCGATATGTTTTTCAGGATGAGGGCGATGAGCGTGATGATCTTTCTGTTTTTGTCGGACTCCCTATCACGGGCCATCTTTTTAAATGCCTCGATGATACAGAGGTTCTTCTCTTTTATCCTGTCCATGAGCTCGAATTTCACGTCCTCAGGGAGCTTGCCGAATGATGGTGCGTGATGCGGATAGAAGGCCTTCAGGAACTGGGGGGCCAGCATTATCCTGCCCGCAAGGGAATCGTTGACGGTGGTCCCGGTGATCTCAGGCTCCAGGTCGTCAAGTTGCACCTCGAAGAGCGATTTTTTCCCCTTCAGCGGTTCCGGCGGCTTGAGATCATTGAGCAGCATCTCCAGTCCCTTGCTCTGGCTGATTTCGGTCTTGAAAAAGTAATCCGTCAGGAGGTAGCGGAACATCTCCTCTGCATTGCCGGTGAATTCGGGTTTTTCCTCCAGGAGGATGCACAGGTCGATAAGATTGTTGTATGTTTCCTTAACTTTTGCCATGATCCCCTGTCTCTCCGGCCCTTTCTGCATAAAGCATCACCTGCGAAACAGTCCACACCATCGGCCGGTTTTCGGTGAAGATTCTATCACCGATTGAAAATAATTCAATCACTATTCAGAGCCATCTATCCCCTGGCGCATACATCCAGGCTGCAGGAATCATGCCGTCCGGCCTGATGAAACCGGTACCCTATCCCTGCAACCATCGCCGCGTTGTCGGTGCAGAGAAGGGGTGAGGGGACCACGATGCGCTCCTCACGGCGCCTCCCGTCGTTCAGCATGCGGCGGAGCCTCCCGTTGGACGCCACGCCGCCTGCCACGACAATGCGTGGGACTCCGGTTTCTCTCGATACCTCGAAGACCCTCCGCACAAGAAGCTCCAGCGCGGCCTCCTGGAAGCCGTAGGCCACCTCCTCTCTGGGGGCGTCAGGATGTCGCTTCATATACTGTATCACCGCGGTCTTCAGGCCGCTGTAGGAGAAGCGAAAATCTCCTCTGTCAGGGAGGAGCCTGGGGAAGGTGATGCCTTTTACCGTAGCGGTGGCGGCGAGCTTTTCGATGATGGGGCCTCCGGGATAGCCGAGATCCAGAAATTTAGCGATCTTGTCGAAGGCCTCGCCGACTGCGTCATCAACGGTCCTTCCGATGGACTCGTAATCGTCGAAATCACGCACCATGAACAGCGCGGTGTTCCCACCCGAGACCAGGAGACCGATATAGGGGAAGACCGGCTCGTGACCCTCCAGAAAGGGGGCGTACAGGTGCGCCTGCAGATGGTGGACGCCGATTAGCGGTATGTCGCAGACATAGGATATGGCCTTGGCGCTCTGCAAGGCGATGAGGAGAGAACCCACCAGGCCGGGCCGCGAGGTGGCCGCCACGTAATGGAGGTTCCCAAAGGTAACGCCTGCCTCTTCCATTGCCCGGTCGATGATGCCGTTGATGGTCTCCAGGTGCGCCCGGGAGGCGATCTCCGGCACGACGCCGCAGTATTCACGGTGGAGATCGATCTGGCTTGAGATGATGTTCGACAGGATGGTGGTGCCGTTTTTCACCACCGCGGCGGCGGTTTCGTCGCAGGAGCTCTCAAGCCCGAGACCGATGATATCGTGACCGTCTTTCACTGGGCTATTTCTTCTTCATGACGACGTCGATGGCGGTGGTGAGCTGGGTATCGAACTCTGTGTCATAGAGCGCCTGTTTTTTGAAGCTGCTGATCCTCCGCTTCAGGATGAAGTGGGCCGTCCTTTCCGAGAGCGAAATGTCGTGTCCCCTCAGATACTGTATAAAACGGCTTTTCGTTTCCTCGGTGTACTCCATGCCGGGGGTGACGAACTTGTCCAGGAGCTGCTGCTGCTGTAACGTCAGGAGGCCCTTGCGGTCCCTGGCGGTGATCATCTCGAACTGCACACGGTAATCAGGCATGATGCCCTTGCCGTGAATGAGTTCCCCGGAGGGTGTGTAATACTTGGCCACCGTGATGGCCACGGCGATATTATCGTCGAGATTGAAGGTCTTCTGCACCGATCCCTTCCCGAAGGTTTTTTCACCCACGAGCTTTCCCCGGCGATTGTCCCTGATGGCGGCTGCGAATATCTCCGACGCCGAGGCGCTCCCCTCGTTTACCAGGACGACCAGCTCGCCGCGGTAGAGGGGGTCCTTCTCCGATTTGTACTCGGTGACGCTGCCTGAACCCTGCCGTCCCTTGGTTGTCACAATGGTCTGTCCCTTTTCGATAAATAGCTCGGAGAGTTCCACGGCCGAGGTGAGGAGACCTCCGGGATTGTTGCGGAGGTCAACGATGACCTTGTGCACCTTCTGCTTGTTGAATGAGTTCAGCGCATCGATCACGTCCTTTACCGTATCAGTCCCGAAATTCTTGATCTTGATATACCCGATCCTCTGCGAGTCCATGACATTGTATTCGACGGATTTTATCCGTATCGGCATGCGCTTCAGATCTAGTTCGATGGGATCCTCGACACCTTCCCTCTGAATGGACAGACGCACCGAGCTCCCGGGGAGTCCCTTGATCATCTTCACCACGTCCGGCAGGTTCATGCCCCGAATCGATTTGTCGTTCACCTTCTTTATGATATCGCCGGTCATGATGCCCTGCTCCATCGCCGGCGATCCCTCGATGGGGGTTATCACCACGATCTCCTTGTTCCTGGAGGTGATCTCGATACCGACGCCGACAAATTTGCCGGTGGTCACCTCTTTCAGCTCCCTGAAGGCGCGCTCGTCCAGGAAGCGGGAGTAGGGATCGTTCAGGGAACGCATCATGCCCCTGATGGCGCCGTAAAAAAGGTGTTTCGACGAAGGCATGTCTACTGCCTCGGTACGAATAAGCTGATACACCTTGTGGAAGTAGTCGAGGTATCTGTGCGCCGGCTCGTTAGCCCTGGCGAGATAGGCGATATTGATGCCGAAAAAAATGCCGAGCATGAAAGCCAGCACTATTAGGTGGAAATGCCGTTCTCTGAACCTTCTGGTCATGTGACGCTCCTCTTCGCGAATAGGGGTACTCTACCGATCTAGGGGGGGATTAATCAATAAAAAAATTACTTGCTCTTCATGGAGTAGACGCCGTCCCAGTTCTTTGGGGGCGGCTTTCTGAGAAACTGGTTGCACCGCTCGATGTAGGTGAGGCTCGGACCGTCATCGTCAACGGTCTGCAGGCCCTGTCTGAAGAGGTGGCGCGCGTGCTTCCAGTCGCGCTCCTCGAACGCACCCAGGGCCTGGGTATACTTCTCAAGCATTCCGTACATCCTGTCCGGGAGCGTCCCCTTTTTCCCCAGCAGCTCGTATATCCCCACGGCCTCTTTCTTCCCCACAACCCTGATGATGTCGAGCCGTCGCGCCTCCACCTGCTCCTTCACCATCTCATAGGTGCTCTCGCTGATCATTGCATTGGTGCTGTAGTACTTATTGGCACCCTCGAGCCGCGAGGCCAGGTTCACCGCGTCACCCATGGCGGTGTAGTCCATCTTGGACTTGGATCCCATGTTGCCCACCACCGCCATACCGGTGTTGATCCCCATCCTGGCGCTGATGATGTCCTGCCGTCCGGATTTGCGCCATTCCTCCTGGAGTTCCCTGAGGCGTCGCTTCATGTCGATGGCGGCGAGGCAGGCCTTCATGGCATGGTCCGGGAAATTTGTCGGGGCGCCGTAGAATGCCATGATGGCATCGCCGATGTACTTGTCCACGGTGCCGCTGTAGGAGAGGATGATCTCGGTCATCTCCGAGAGGTATTCGTTGAGAAAGCTCACCAGCTCCGGCGGTGTGAGCTTCTCGGATATTGATGAGAAAGAGGCAACGTCGGAAAAGAAGATGGTGATCTCACGGTTTTCTCCCCCCAGCACCAGGGAGTCGGGATTCTGGATGATCTCGTCGATGACCCCGGGGGCCAGGTAGTAGGAAAAGGCCATCTTGATGAACCGCTTCTGGCTCTCCTCGTTGATGAACTTGATCGAGCCGAGGATGGTGGAGGGGAGGAGGAGCGACAGTGTAATCCCCAGCTGGTCCACCCAGATGTCGGCGATGACGAACGCCAGGATGATGGCGATGCTCAGCCCGATGGCGGAGCCGGTGATGACTAAAAGCGCCATGCGCGCCTTGAGTCTCTTGATGACGTACCCGATGGCGATGGAGATCAACAGCATGATGAAGCAGTTTGTCAGGAAGCCCACTCTGTGGATAAAACGGTTCTGGAGGACCGTGTTGATCGTATTGAAATAGGCCCCCACGCGGGCGTAATCAGTGGCTATGGGTATGGTGGTGAGATCGTGAGATGACGTTCCGGTGAGTCCGGCCACCACGATGGAATCCTTCAGCGATTCCACCATCAGTACCACCTCGCAGGCCTTCTTGATGGTCTTCTTTTCTTCAAGATCCGCCTTAAGCTCCGGATTTGGCCCCCGCTGAAGCTCCTTCTGGAGCTGGGCGATCTCGTCGTCGTATACCTTCAGAAAGCCCCGCTTTGTATCCCATATTCTCTTCTGCAGTGCGGACCTCACCTTGAGAATTTCGCGCTTCTGCGCCGGCGAGTCAGATGCGCGGTAGCGTGTTTCCAGATCTGATATCTCCCCTCCCATCTCAGCGAGTGCGGTGATTCCCCCGGGGCCGGCCAGTTCGTCCAGTATGTCGTACACGCCGCCCTCGATGTTGGCGAATATCGAATAGTCGATGAGCGAATAGAAGGGCACGGCGCGGAAGGATTTCTCGCGTGGTCCCGGCCCCGCCCAGTTCACCATCATCATCCCTTTTTCATCGATCGGTATCGAGATGTCCCTCCGCTCCTGGGTCACCGGGTTGAATGCGCTTTTCAACAGAATGCGGTGGCCGGGGATGATCGCAATATTCTCCTTCCGGACGTCGCAGATGACGCAGAGCATCTCCATGGCAAGGTTGAAGTAGAGGCGGCCATCGTAGTATCGGACGAGCCTGATCCGTCTGAGCGTTCCGTCGGAGTCGCTGTCCCTGTCCACATATCCGAAGGCATGGGCTGTCTCCATGATCTCCGGTATCGGATAGGATATGCCGGAGATGTCCGGATCCTCAAGGTTTCGGTACCTGGAACGTTCATCCTCGTTCACTACGATGGAGGCGCGTTCCAGAAACCTGAGCCGTGCTTTCTTGAAGCGCTCGGTTCGGTACAGGTCGAGGAGATCGCGGGTTGGGGGCTGGTGGGTGAAGTTGTAGGGGATGAATACCTTCCCCATGTCGGCAATGGCGCCGGAGAAGATCCTGTCGTTGTCCAGTATGATCTCCTGCAGGTCCTTTCCGCGGATCACCACCCCCTTTTCGGACAGCGTCCGGTATGCCTTTTCATCGATCTGCTGCGGCGATTTGTCGGGGAAGATGATATCCAGGGTCACCTGCCGTGCTCCCACTTGCTTGAGCACCTCCAGCCCCCTGGCGTAGATCCTTCTGGGCCATGGAAAGCTCCCGATTGCGATGATGCTGTTGTCGTCCATGTCCGCGAAGACGAGCCGGTCCCATTCCTCTATCGGGGGCTTCATCCTGAACCTGAAATCGTAGAGCTTCAGTTCGAATATCTCGTAAAAGGGGGTGAATCCCAGCAGCACGACGAACAAGAAGGTCCCCAGCGAGATGAAGATCCCCGAATAGGGATTCCCCTCGATGAACGCAACGAATCTTTTCATGAGAGTGTTGATCATGATCCTTCTACCCCGCAGGATGATACGTATGGCATACCCCGAAGGCCATCAGAAGATGAAGTTGAAGCCCACCATGGTAAAATGGCGGATGTCTTCCGATGAATCATAGGCCGCACCGGGGGCAAAGAGACCGTAGTTCACGAAGAACGAAAGGTCGTGAAACATCTTCCACCGAAGAGAAAGGTCAAGGCCGTGTCCTATGTCCCTGCTGTTCTTAAGCGCATCGGCCCCGTAGTTGATTCCTGCCTGCGCCCGATGCTTCAGATAATAGGAATACTTCACAACGATGTTCATCTGCTTGAGGAGTGCAGCCTGTGTCCAGTCAAATGGAGTCAGGGCGAATCCCCCCCTCAAGACGTGAACGTTCGCCAGGAGCGGGCGCAGCCCGTAGCCGCCGGAATAGGTGCCGAAATAGATGAAGCCCCAGTCGTTCCCCTCGGAGTTGCCGGTGGGGTTCCGGTAATTGTTCCTGCTGGGGTCGCCGGAGCCGAATCCGTACTGTGCGATGATAACCGGATTCAGCATGGTGTTGAAGTAGTAATAGAGGCTGAAGGTGCCGGCGCAGGCCATGATGTTCTTGAGCCGTGTCGTTCCGGATAGAACGTCCTTTCCCAGCTCATAGACGAACTCGGCATAATAATACAGCCCCGTGAAGAGCACGCCGTTTATCCCGATACCGTAGTAGAGCGAGTTGTACCTGCTCTGAATTCCCATATGCTCCGCTCCGAAATCGAGCTGTACCAGTCCAAGGACGTACAGGGTCTGGTTGTAGAAATCGGTGGAGAGAGAGCCGCCGACAAAGACGCGACGGGCGCCGGTGGAGATGTCCTTGTCGCTCATCCCGTAGGGGTTGTCATCCTTCAGGATAAGGCCGGTGTACATGCCGAAAAATGTGCCGCTGATATAGCTGGTTCTGAAATCGAACTGGAGGCCGTCCCCCCTGCCGTCAAGAACCAGGCCGGTTCCCAGCAGGAAGAATTTCCTCCCCAGCGTGAGCGTCATGCTGTGCCGGCTGTTGGATATCTCAATAAAGCCCACATCCAAGTCAACCACGTTGTCGGCCCTGTCCAGATTGAAGCCGTCCTGGTACAGTACGCCGAGAAAGACGTTCTTCACCCTTATGTAGACATAGCTGTGGTCCCAGAGATACGCCTTCAGCCACAACCGCGCGGAGATCATGGCCGTGGTGAGCGAATTGTCCCCATCCCGCTGGTCCATGAATACCGGCGTGATCCACCCGCCGTACTGGACGCCCCGCCCCGAAAATGATCGAGGCAACTCGGCGGCTCTCATGTCGGCATCGTACTGGTATCCGGAATCGGGAAAGTATCTGTCGCTGGAGGTCACGGTGTCGGCGAAGAGGAGAGAGGAGGCCGCTATCATGCCGATGAGAAAGAATGCCGCAACGGCGTGGTGTAGTCTCGGTTTCATCGGGATCCCTCCATGGCATCGGTCATGCGAGTGATCGCCTCGATGAGTTCCTCTCCGCTCAGAACGTCCCACTCGCTCCCGCCGGGGTCCATTATCCCCCCGGCCACGCAGGCGGTATAGGCATACCGCTCGGTGCCGAATATCAGGTACATCAGCGAGCCCTTCAGGTGCATGTGCCGTGCGATCATCCGCGCCAGGATCCCCCTCCGGAGTGAGCGGTTCTGGTCATAGTCCATGTTGCGCAGAAGACCTGTCTCATTCAGCGCGGCACGGTCCTGCTGGAAACCCCGGGGTGTACGGTTTATCACATAGGAGAAGAGTGTTACGGCATCGCCGAAGGTGGCTGTTTCCTTGTCACCCAGAGTGTTGATGAAGCCTGCCGAATCCTGGGGATACAGTGGAATACCGGCCAAAAGGATCAGTACCAGTATCAGTAACCGTTTCATGGGTTGCACTCCATTTATGGCCAGGTGATGTACAGGGTTACATTTGAGTTGACCTTCGTATCAACTATCCTCTCGGGGGATTCAACGTTGTCTACGAAGTTTTCGGGGGAAAAGCTCCTGGAGGTGTTCTCCTCCCTCGTGGTGTTGTCCTTCGGGAAGACGCTGGCTATTGCCCTTTCCCTCGCCTCAGCCAGCAGGGGGTCGGGATCGGAGTTGATCGGTCTCTGGTGGAAGGTGAGGCCTGCCTTGAGATATCTCGTTGCGCCATTTCTGTTGTCTCCCCGTACGATGCCGTCCAGCACCTTGATTGTCATCCCCCTGCTGGGGCCATAGGATATGAGCTCCTCGGTTCCCCGTACGCTGGAAGTGGCCACCGGTGTGGCTACCCGAAATTCCGTCTTCACGCGCTGTTCCCTGAAAATCTTGGCGCGGACGCTCCCTCTCCTGAGCCCGATCTTCGTTGAGGACACAGCCCCGGCTCCCGATGTCCTGGTCTTCTCGCTGCTCTCGTATATCTTGATCATGGTCATGGGATTCACTGTAAGTGTGTGCTTCTCGATCTGGATGACAGCAGAGGATCTTGCACCGGTGCTGACCTTTGTCCCCGGCGTGAGTCTCATAAGGGTTCTCAGCGGCTCCCATCGTTGGCCTGATTTGTAGGATACGCTTCCGTTCACGGAAAGCACCTTTATCTCCGCGGAAATGGGGCCGGCGAACAAAGCTACCGCTGCGGCACCCACAATCAATGCCATTAAACGCTTCATAATGGACACTCCTGGAAAAAAGATCGATAGAGATAGTATATTGTATTTCAATAGTATACAGTATCTCAGTGGAGTATTCAAGTAAATTAATACATATTCATGAATTATTTTATTGAAGCAGGGAATACAGTGACACTAACGTCAATGTGCGGTCCTTGCCGGCAGATTGGCAGCTGCTGGAATAGCAGGTTTCCCATTTTTTTATTTACTGCCATGGCGGCCTTTGATATACTACGTACATCTTACTGTTTCTGGAGTCTGAAAGATGAGGAGATACACGGTTTTTCACCCGCTCTGGATGTCGTTTTTTTCCCGGCAGCTGTACCTGGAGGTATTGCAGCGCTGGAGGGGGATGTCATTCCTGTACATCCTGCTGCTCTCGTTGATCATCATGGTTCCGGCACTGCTGCAGGTCCACAGGGGGGTGAGCGAGGTGATTCGCGGCATGCCGGTGATCCTGCGGCAGATACCCGAGGTCAGGATAGTCGGCGGCGTCGCCTCGACGCCGGAGACAAGGCCCTACTTCATCCGCGATGAAAAGACAAACAGGGTGGCGGCCATTATAGACATGAGCGGCCGGTATCGGTCTCTGCGGGACACGGAGGCCACCATACTCGTCACGAGGACGAAGCTCCTACTGAAAAAAAGTGCGTACGAGATACGGGAGTACAGTTTTTCGACGATCAACGACCTGACGATCAACAGCCGAATCCTTCAGGGATGGATCGATCTTTTCAGCACCTGGTATCTCCTCGTGCTCTTCCCGTTCATCCTGGCCGGTATCTACATATACAAGCTCGTGGCGGCACTGCTCTACTCCGTGATCGCAGTTGTCGTCGCCGCCATTATGAAGGTCAGGATCTCCTATATATCGAAGCTGAGCCTCGCCATCGTGGCAATGACGCCCTCGTCGCTGATCCTTGCCGCATTCGATGCCGGGTCGATACCCGTACCCAGGGAGTTCCTCCTCTCCGTCGCGGTGACAACCGGTTTCATGGTCTTTGGTCTGTATGCCAACAGGGGGGAGATCAGCCGGACTGATTAGCGCCGGAGAGGATTATCTCGGCGAAGTCCGTCAGGATCCTGGCGGTGAGCCCCCAGATCTCGAAGTTACGGTAGTGGTAATAGTAAACCTTGAACTGCCTGTTTTCGAAGGTATAGTACTCTATCCTTGAATGCCGGCGCTCCACGAAGAGCGAAATCGGCACCTCCAGGTAGTCGTCGATCTCGTCCTCGTTGAAGGTGTATTCCACCGGGTACTCCACGGCTCCGACGAAGGTGGAGACGAGAAATCCTGATATGGATATGAAGTCGTCGAACTTCCCCAGGTACTCGATCTTATCCTCGGGTATCCCCACTTCCTCTAGGGTCTCCCGGTAGGCGGTCGTGAGGATGTCGCTGTCGGTATCGTCGTAGCCCCCACCCGGAAGCGACATCTGCCCCTTGTGGGTCTTCACCTTGTCTGTCCTTCTGGTGAGGAGGACATGGGGCTCCCCGTCCTTCTGCATGAACAGGATCATCACCGCTGCCGGCGCATATCCCGGAAATATCAGTGCCCGTGGCTCGTGGGCAGAGAGCCGTGATCTGAGGAGCTCCTTGAATTGATTGAAGTTATTATTCGACCGTTGTCTGTTCATAAAGATCACCGCCGAAGGTGTCATTTATCACTATGAGGGGAAAATCCTTTATCTCCATGCGGAAGACCGCCTCCGGACCCAGCTCCTCGAAGGCGATGACCTGTGCCGATACGATCCGCTCGCTCAGGTAGGCGCCGGCACCGCCATAGGTGCCGAAATAGACGGCCCTCCACTGACGCAGCATCTCCCGCGTATCCGGTCCCCGCCTCCCCTTGCCGATCATGCCCTTCAGCCCCCTGGAGAGCACCATGCTGGTGAATGGATCCATTCTGTAGGAGGTGGTGGGGCCGGCTGAGCCGATGATGCGCCCCGGGCGCGCGGGGCTTGGACCGGTGTAGTACAGCACCTCTCCCTTGATGTTGAAGGGGAAGTCACTCCCCCTCTCCTCCAGCTCCTGAAGACGCTGGTGCGCCCTGTCCCTGGCGGAGTAGATCGTCCCCGAGAGGAGCACACGATCACCGGCCCGGAGACCGCGAACGGTCTCCTCGCTCAGGGGGGTGATGATCCGTATCCGGTCGCTCATAGGGTACGGCTCCCGAAGCGCAGTGAATGGCAATTCATGTTGATGGCCACCGGGAGGGTGGCGATATGGGTGGGCGCCTCCTTGATGTACACCCTCGCGACTGTGAACGTCCCGCCGAATCCGAGCGGGCCGATGCCGGAGCGATTGATCCTCTGCATGATCTGATCCTCCAGGCCGCGATAGTAGGGGTCCGGGTGCTCGGAGAGGATGCCGCGCAGCAGGGCCTTTTTGGAATTGAGCATCGCCTGGTCGGCAGACCCGCCTATTCCTATGCCGAGGAACAGCGGCGGGCAGGGGTTCGGCCCGGCCTGTATCACCGCTTCGGTGATCTGCTGGATGATCAGCTCCGGCGGATCGGTGGGGCGAAACATCCTCAGCGCGGACATATTCTCCGATCCGCCCCCCTTCAGGTAAACGGTGAGGCGCATCCTCTCGCCCCGGACAATCTCGGTATGCAGGCCGCAGGGCGTGTTGGTCCCGGTATTGGTGCGCCGCAGCGGGTCCCTGACGATTGATTTTCTAAGATAGAATTTTTCATACGAATTCCTCACCGCGTCGTTCACCGCCTCGTCCAGGGGCTTCCCCGCGACATGCAGGTCCTGCCCCATCTCGATGAAGACGATGACCATCCCGCAATCCTGGCAGAGAGGGATCTCCCGATCCTTTGCGATGCGGCAGTTTTCGATCAGCACGTCCATCGTCTCCTTTGCCGTTTCAGAAGACTCCTGGTTTCTCAGACTGGCGAAGAGCTCTGCTGCCTCGGGAGGGAAGACGTGGTTCGTTTCATAGATGAGATCCCTTACTGCTGTCTCGATGGTGTCGGTATGAATTTCACGCATTATTCATTCCAGAATCGGAGGAAGCATTCATAATTGAATGTAGAGTAACAAATTATCGACCGTGTATATTTTATCAATATACATTTACAAAATTATATTATTTTTTCATTCTATTTTGGTGGAAAATATGGAATTAATTATATTTTTTTATTTGACATTAATCTTGAAAAACCTAATAGTTTAGTTCACTTTTATAAAATCAATAAATACAAAGTAAGGAGAAGAACATGAAAAAGAGCCTCTTTATAGTAAGCTCGTTATTGATGATTTCCGTACTCGTTGTCGCTTGCTCTTCGAGCCAGCAGACCGAGCCCGGGGTTCAGGACGTGAAGTATGATTCCAACGCATGGGTCTATGCTTCGAACAAATCCCTCGCAAGCTACCCCGTCAAGGGCTTCGGCTATAAAGACTCCAATGTCCCGACGATGGAGTGGAACAAGTGGGCGACGGCAGCTGCGCCGATAGTGAACAAGATCGTCGGCGAACTCCCCGACGGGTATGTCCTGCAGGTTACCGGCCATACCGATTCCAGGGGCCCGGAGACCGCCATGGGCAACAAACCCGGCAACCTGAAGATCTCCTCGGACCGTGCACGGAACGTTCACAATCTGCTGAAGGCGAAGGGCGTCACCTCTCCCAAGGTTGTATCGAAGGGTGTTGGATCTTCGGAGCCGATGTCCGGTATTGCCACCGACGATCCCCAGCAGAGAAGGGTGACATTCCAGGTCGTTCCCAAATAAAATAGCTATTCATGAATACCGAATGCCCGGCCTGTCCGGGCATTTTTTTTCTATTCCACTGTCCGGGGAGGGCGAACTCCTTGACATTACGCCTCATCGCATCTCTGATTGCAACCGACGGACGATAAGCAAAGAGGACGCGAGAATGACAATGCTGAAGGCAGTGACTATAATCATGTTTGCAATTCTTTCCCTGAGCCAGATACCGGTGCGGGAGATCCCGGACCGGGAATACCTGATCTCGGGGCAGAATACCGTGCAGAAGATTTACTATCAGACCAGCTCTCGCTACAGCAGGATCCACTCCGGTAGGATGGCCATGGACAGCGACCGGGACACCTCCTGGATATCCGAAAAGAGCGTCGGGCCGCACTGGATAGAGATCGATTTCGGGATCAAGCGCCTCATGTCATCGATCATTGTCCATGTGGGGAGGAAGAACAACTACCGCACGGTCCGGACCTTCACGCTGCAGTTTCTCCATCAGGGGGTGTGGTTTGATTTCGCCACGGTGAACTGCGAGCGGCGTTCGTTTTTCGGAACGCGTTACAACGACACGATCACCATCGATCTGGGTGGCGTGGATGCCAGCACCTTCAGGATCTACATACCCCCGGGCGGCACCTACAACGGTTACGCGGCGATCTCTGAGATCGAGGCGTATGTCGGTACCGGTCGCATACGGTACTATGACGAGCGGCTGAAGGGCCTCTGCTTTCCCATAGAGAACGGCTACCTCCCGGAGGCTGACGAAAGCTACCCCAATGCACCGCGCAAGTACCGGGGGGGAAGGCATGTAGGTCTCGATATCTATTACTACCATAAGGATAATTCATACGACCCCCTCCCCGTAACGAAGGACACGCCGGTACTCGCCGCAGACGACGGCGAGGTGATTCGGGTAGACCGCGATTACAAGGCGCTGACGGTGAGCGAATGGAAGGCGCAGTCGCAGTACTATCAGAATAATCCGCATACCTTTGACGCCCGGTCATTCGGCGGCAGGCAGGTGTGGATTGACCATAAAAACGGCGTCGTGACGACATACAACCATCTCTCGAGGATTGCTTCCGGCATCAGGAAGGGGAGCAGCGTTTCGAAGGGGGAGCGTATCGGCTGGGTCGGTAACTCCGGCCTGCTGGGTGAGGCGGAGGGGAGGCAGTACGGGACCCATCTCCACTTCGAGATTTGGGTCGATTCCTACTACCTGGGCTGCGGGATGGCTCTCCCGGAAATCAAAAACTATCTGACATGGATCTTTTTCCCTATGCAGTGAGGAGCGGCAGACGATGAATGGAAGGTGCACAGGTATTTATCGACTTCCGTCGTACGTAACAGCGGGGTCGCCATGAGTGCCGCCAGAATCATTCCCGCAGTGATGCTCTGCGTCATCATGGCCGCTGGATGCCAGTCTGTCGGCGATACGGCGCGTCTCAATGAAGAGATCTCCAGGCTTCATCGGGAGATCGCCGAACTGAAAAGCGACGGCCGCTTCTCAATACTCTTCATCGGTGATATCATCTTAGTAAACCACACGAAGCGACTTATGAGAAGAAGGGGGGCGGAATATCCTTTCAGAAAAATACGGGAAAGCCTCATGGAGTACGATTTCGTGGTGGGCAACCTTGAGACGCCGATAACACGCAGGGGGACCCCGGTGCGGAACAGGTACTATGTTTTCCAGCTGGATCCCTCCCTCTCGAACGCCCTGAAGAGCATTCCTCTCACGGCGGTCACCCTGGGGAACAACCACCTATTCGATTACGGACCGGAGGGAGTACATGACACGGTTGCGCGGCTGGAGGAACTGAAGATCGTACACTCCGGGGCCGGTGCCAACCTCAGCGAGGCGCGCCGTCCGGTCGTTCTGAAGCACGGCTATTCCAATGTCTATATCCTGTCCTACTGCGGCAGGCCCCCCGAACGGTTTTACGCCACCGATGATCAGCCGGGGACCGCACCGATGGATCTCAAAATCATCACCGAGGATATCGAGAGATACAAGAGGTACGACAACCTTGTGATCGTATCGCTGCACTGGGGGATAGAGCAGACCCACATGGTGCAGAAGGATCAAATCTCCTTGGCGCATGATATAATTGACGCCGGCGCCGATGCGATCATCGGCCATCATCCCCACTGGCCGCAGGGGATAGAGATCTATAGGAAAAGACCGATCCTCTATTCCCTGGGGAATTTCGTCAACGGGCACTTCAACAAGGTTGAGAAGGACAACATCATGGCGGCGTTTCATCTGAACAGGAATGCCATCGAGGCGATCGAGATCATCCCGATTGCCGGGAAAAACCGTGTGGTGAAGTTCCAGCCCTATGTTCTCAGTGGGCAGGAGGCGAAGGGGAATCTCATGCTGCTTTACAATCTTTCGAAATACCTGAAGTCAGAATTCGAGATCATCGGGAGCAAGGGACTGCTGGTGTTTGACCGCTGAGTCGACACACGGGGGCCCGAGGTCCGGCGGGAATAGAATCCACATGACGGAAAAGATGAAACGAACGATAGAGTATCCTGCTGAGATCACCTTCAAATCGGTATTCCGGAGGTCACAATACACAACCGATATGGTCGCGGCGATTATGGATGAGCTGAGCCTGCAGGGCACCGTTACCGCCAGGGAAAGTCGGAACGGCACCTTCGTCTCGGTGACCGTCACGGCCGTCTTCCCCTCCGAGGAGGTACTGAACGATCTCTGCGGCAGGGTATCCGACATTGAGGGCTTCGTAATGCTCTTCTAGTCCGCCTCAGCACTGGCTTGCCCCCGCGATCGCGCCGGTACTCCAGGCGAACTGAAGGTTGTAGCCGCCGCTTTCGCCGTCAATGTCCAGCACCTCGCCGGTGATATAGACCCCGGGCTTAATCTTTGATTCCATTGTAGCGCCGTTGATCTCGTTAACGTCGATGCCGCCTGCTGCTGCGACCGCCTCGCTGAAGTCCCTGGGGCGACCGGGCTGAATGGTGAGGCGTTTCAGAATCTTCAGCACTGCTCCCCTCTCCGCAGGGGTGAGGGCTCCGGATTTTCTATCGGCCTGTATTCCTGCCATCTCCAGCAGTACCTGCGGCATGCGGCGCGGCAGCGTCCCCTGGAGGCTGAAGGCCGCCCCCTTATCCCCGTCTGTCCAGAGTATCTCCAGCCGTTCCCGCAGATCCTCCTCCGTCATCCCGGGGAAGAGATCGATAACGATCACCGGCTGCTGGTGCTGCAGCACCAGCTCGTTCGCCGCGCGTGATACGTCCAGGGCCGCGGGACCAGAGATGCCGTAGGCGGTGAAGAGGATCTCGCCGCCGGAGCGGGACTTCGTTTTCCCGTTCAGGAGGACCTCTATCCCCACCTCCCATTTGATCCCCTGGAGGCGATGGAGAATCCTCAGGGGGATTGTTATCGGCAGAATTGCGGGGAATGGCTCGTGAACGCCATGGCCGAGGGATTCGGCGAGCTCGTAACCGGAACGGGAGGCCCCCAGGGGGGAATATGCGCAGCTCCCGGCAGACAGGATGACGCGCTCGAATTCATGCCGCTCCCTGCCGGCTGTCTCCAGTAGCAAGTGATCCCCCCGTGTCCGTATCGCGTCCACCCTCCGATGCAGCGAAATCGTCACACCGAGCTTACGGGTTTCGTACTCCAGCACATCCAGAACCGAGGAGGCCTGGAGCGATGCCGGGTAGAGTTTCCCCTCTTCCCCCTCCACCAGGGGGAGCCCGATTCCCCTGAAAAAATCTATGGTGTCCTGCAGGCCGAAACGGGCGAAGACATTGTTCACGAAACGGGGATTGTGACCGTGGTAGTGAGATACGTCAATGTCGGTGTTGGTGATATTGCATCTGCCGTTACCGGTGGCCAGGAGTTTTCTGCCGATTTTCTTC
Source organism: Spirochaetota bacterium (assembly GCA_016929135.1). Taxonomy (GTDB): domain Bacteria; phylum Spirochaetota; class UBA4802; order UBA4802; family UBA5550; genus JAFGJK01. The sequence continues at coordinate 51,679 of JAFGJK010000085.1, forward strand.
TGCTTCTCGAATAGCGTGACGGCGGCACCCTTTCTTGCCGCCTGTATTGCGGCAATAAGTCCCGAGGCGCCGCCGCCGATGATTCCTACTCGTTTCAACCGTCTCTTCGCGATCGTATGTTCATGCGTTTCCTGTCCGGTGGGCCCTGGGGTTTCTTCACGGGTCAGAATATCGGTTTGAAGTCAAACTGGTGGATCGCCCTTATGAACCGCAATGTATGGGTTTTCTGCCGCAGCAGGATGGAGTTGGTCTCCGCCCCCCCGGAAAAATATCGTACGCCGGGGAGGAGCACGCCGTCCGTGATCCCCGTTATGGCCACCATGACATCATTCCCCTTCACGAGGTCCCCGATGCCGAAGATCCTGTCGGGATTCCCCCCGGTCGCCTCATCCGCCCGTTCGCGCTCCTCGTCGCTGCTGTAGACGAAACGGGACTGCAGGTCACCGTCGAGGCACTTCAGCGCCGCCGCGGCGATCATACCCTCCTTGGCCCCCCCTATGCCCATGAGCATATCGATGGCCTTGCTCTCGAAGGCCGTGGTTATGGCGCCGGAGATGTCGCC